>CAYNAN010000185.1:0-1535 GCA_964395085.1 uncultured Synergistaceae bacterium | reverse complement strand
GAGACTATGGCCCCTTTTCCGTCCATCACTATGCCATAACTGCCCTCTCCTAGGCTGGCCTTAAGTATCCTATCGGCGACGGGGGTCAGGGAGGTGCCAGAAAAGATGACCATACGTATGTTTCCGTCCACATCGGGAACCCCCTTGTAACATCCCGCGTAGGGTTCTCCCCCAAGCCAGACTATATCCTCGTAAACCCCTCTATCCTTGACAGCGCTCCCGTAGACAGGGCTGTCAACGCCAAAGAGACCACCCAGAAGGAGGTTGCCCTCTTTGTCCGTAAGGGTCGTGGCGACCCGAACCATTCCTTCGTCAGTGACCTGGAAAATGGAGAAATGGGAGCCCATAGCCTCGCGCCACTCCTCGACCATGGTCTGATCCCCCGTTATGGGATGGAGACCGTTATCCATCACGAAGATCTTCTTGACCTTTTTATCCCCAACCTGAAGGAGATCCTCGTTTGCGAAAATCCTCTTGCCCTCCAGCCTCTGGACGATGACGTTGACGAAGGATTGGTTAGCGCCTCTCAGAGCCCCTATCTCCTGAGAAACGCCGACCTGAAGGCTTTCTACAAAGCCAAGCCCTCCGTCATCTATGGTCCGCTCCAACATCCTACCTGCCCTCACGGACGCCACTCCCACCACGACCGCCAAAAGCAAGGCTATCATTATCCCGACTACGGACGCCACCTGAAAACCTACAGGCATACCACGGCGTTTACCCAAAACGTTCACGGCTCTACCTCCCTTTGAAGAATATCCCACTGGTTGAACACGATCTCTGAGTATATCGTCTCATCACTAATCCCGCTAGGATGAGTCTAAAGAAACGAAAAGTCCGTGTCAATCGAAACGAGAAAAGAGGGGGCTTTCGCCCCCTCTTTTCTCGTTTCGCCGGTAAGCTGGGTATTATCTCTCAGGTAGGCCCAACATCTCGGAGATGTTGGCCACCTCGTGAATCTCTTCTTTATTGGACAGATCCCAGGAGGATATGGACACCTTTCCTGGACCGGACTGACCGGATCCTATGGCTATCACGCCACACAGCATTATGGTGCTAACCCCTCTTGCTATTCCCTGACGAAGCCTTGAAGAGAGCCCCTCAACGTCCAACGTGGGCAGAGAGACCCACTGAGATCTGCTGCTATACCTGTTTCTAAGAGCCTCCAGCTGCGCCAGAAGCTTACGGTCTCCTGCCACGACGGCCTGCTCAACCAGACGGTCAGCCCTCTTCCTGTCAAGCCTGTCCAGCCGGTTGAGCTGGCGACTTAGGGCCCTGATCTCCTTCTCGCATACCCTGGCATCGGCCCTGTCCATATGCTCTACCCTGGAAAGAAGCGAATCCATCCTCTCCATGAGGCCAACCCTGATCGTCTCGTGCTCGACGAAAAGATCGAGATCCTCGCTGAGGGAGACTGGCTCCCCTCCGTATAGATCGCTCATCGCTAAAATCCCTCCGTTTCGAACAAAAAGCCTACATCCTTTGATCAGTATAGATCAAAGTCAAGCCAGCCGCATCGGCGATTTTACCGGTTC
>CAYNAN010000184.1:0-1544 GCA_964395085.1 uncultured Synergistaceae bacterium | reverse complement strand
CGCAAGGCCTGTCCCGTCGCCGCCCCAGGGGAGGCTTTATGGTCTCCCGGTATGGCCAGAGAGGACCTGGTGGACATCCGATCCTGTTGGGGCCAGCTACGTCTCTTCATGGAGGAAAGAGGGCTGAAACACGCCATCTGCGGCATGTGCATAGAGGCCTGTCCGTGGACAAAAAAATACCTCCACGGTGATGGCCCCCGCTGTGCCTTGTAGGGTGGCTTCAAGGAATAATTAGCCCCAAGTCGCTCGTCCGACTTGGGGCTAATCTGTCGCTCTATCTAGCCGTAACGGTATTTCTTCCTGAGGCAGACGAGGAAGGCGGTGGAGAGGACCAGACTCAGCAGTTCCGCCGCGGTTATGGACATCCATACGCCCCTTACCTGGAAAAGGCCGGGCAGCACCGCTAGGCCTGCGGATATGAACACGAAGGTCCTCATGAAGGAGATTATCGCCGAGACCTTGCCGTCGGATAGGGCTGTGAACATGGCCGAGGCGAAGATGTTGACCCCTACGAACAAAAAACTGACGCTGAAGAGGCTGAATCCCTGAGCGGCTATGCCGTAGACCGGGCTGTCCTCCGACACGAAGACCTTTATCAGAGTCCCTGATCCCTGGGAGGCCCATATGTAGGACACCAGGGACGTCAGGGCTATTATGGCTATCGAGTGCCTGAAAACCCTCTTCGACCTGGCAGAGTTTCCGCTGCCGTGGTTGTAGCTTATGATCGGGGCCACCCCCATGGAGAACCCTGCGAAGACGGCGCACAGGACGAAGTGGACGTAGAGGACTATGGTTATCGCAGCCACCCCGTTCTCCCCTAAAAGGTCCATCATTATGACGTTGTACATCAAGGTCACCACCGCCAGGGCCATATTGCCCACCATCTCCGACGATCCGTTGTAGCAGCTCTCCAGCAGAACGCGGGGCTCCCATCTGGGCCGAGCCAGATGGAGATATCCTCGGCGATACAGGCGGAAATATCCCAGGCCGAACAGGGTGGGAACGGCGATTCCTATCCCCGAGGCCAGCGCTGCTCCCGTCATGCCCAGAGAAAAGTGGACCATGAAAATGTAGTCCAGGACCATGTTGGTGAGTCCTCCCGCTATGGATAAGGCGAGCCCCAGATTCGGCTTTCCCGCCGTGACGAAGAGGTATTGGAATATGAGCTGTAGCATACATAGAGGGGCGAAGAACATAAATACCGTGGTGTACTCCCTGCATAGGGGGAGCATGTCGCCCTTGGCCCCTAGAAAACTTAAAATGGGCTCGATGAATCCCAGGGACACAGCGGCTATGAGCACGCCGGAAAGGACTCCTGCCAGGACGATCAGGCTGAAGTTGGACCTGGCCTCCTCGGCCCGTCCCTCCCCTATCTTTCGGGCTATGACCGCGCTGCCTCCGGTCCCCAGCATTATCCCGGTAGCGATGAGCACGTTGAAGAGGGGGTAGAATATGTTGACCGCCGAAAGGGCGGTGGTTCCCAGAACCCTGGACACGAAAACCCCGTCCACCATTGTGTACAGGGACGTAAACACCATCATAAC
>CAYNAN010000183.1:0-1698 GCA_964395085.1 uncultured Synergistaceae bacterium | reverse complement strand
GCGTCGGGGTGGCTTATTATGCCGAAGGTCCTCCGTCTTTCTATCTGTTTTTTTAACTCTGAAGAGTTTATAGCCGTCATGTTGATCCTCCCGATAGGTCTCAGGTTGAATGAGGGAACCTCAAATGCATACCTGGCTCCCTTGGAACAAAAAATTATACATCATATGGGCTCGGTCAGAAAGGATCAATTTTACCCTTAAACTGCCCTTGGGATAGAACGATAACTGCGTGTATAATTAGACGGTCTATGGTGTTCATCGTGAAGGATTTTACGATTAATTTTGGAGGGATGTAAATGAGGAAAAGCCTTTTTGTCAAATTGGTGTTCCCCCTAACCGTGCTGTTGGGGCTCTTTTCCGTATCTTTGGTGTCGACCTTGGTCATAACCTCGGACCAGGCAAAGGACGGCATGGTAATAAACTTGGCTGGCAGGCAGAGGATGCTGTCCCAAAACATAGCCAAGGCTGCGCTCGCGTTTAAGCTGTCCGGCGACAGTGCCTACAAAAACGAGGCGGTCGCCTCCATGAACCTGTTTCAGGAGACCAACAGGGCCCTGGCCTCGGGCGGCAGGGCCCCTTTAGACCCTAAGGCGGGAACTTGGACCGAGATCCCGGCTCCTTCTGCCAGGTCTAAAGAGCTCCTCCAGACCGCAGAAAAGGACTTTCAGTCCTATCGAAAGGCGGTTGAGTCGGTCCTCTCCGGGGGAGACGAAAACGCCTGGAGGCAAATTACCGCTCAGGCTCAGTCGGTTCTGTCCGCCGCGGCTGCCGCTACGGTGTCCCTTGAGGCCGACGCCGCTGGTCGGGTGACTCTGCTCAAGGTTATCCAGGAGGTCTCGCTGGCTCTTGCCTTCCTGATAGCCTTGCTCTGCGTGCTTTTCTACCGTAGGTCCGTCATAGCCCCAATAAGGGAGATGAACCTCTTCATGGGCCGTTCCTCCGACGGCAAGGTGGACCTCACATGGCGTCTTCCGGTGCGTTCCGGCGACGAGATAGGGCAGATGGCGTCCTACTTCAACGGTTTCGTCGAGCTTCTTAGGAGCGGCTTCTGGGGTACGTCTCAGGGGACACAGGACTTCCTGGCTGCCTTCAACTCCCTCGCCAGGTCCCTTGACGTTTTCGCCAAGACGTTTAAGTCCATGGAGGAAGGGGTCGCAAAAGGGGCTAAGGCCGTGGATCAGGTATCGGGGGCTGTTGAGTCCCAGTACGCCTCCTCCGAGGAGATAGCTTCCACATCCCAGGCCCTCGCTCAGATGGCGGAGAATCTAAACCAGACCGTATCCGACGTGGTGGCCAAGGCCAGAGAGGGCGAGGCCGCCCTGGTTCAGACATCCACCGCCATGGAGTCGGCCAGGGGTCAGGCTGAGCACGTCTCCGAAAGGGCTGCGTCTCTAGCTGAGAAGGCCACGGTCATACACCAGGTGGTCCAGACCATCCAGGGCATAGCGGAGCAGACAAACCTCCTCGCCCTGAACGCCGCCATAGAGGCAGCCAGGGCGGGAGAGGCGGGACGGGGCTTTGCGGTCGTGGCAGAGGAGGTCCGTAAGCTGGCGGAGGAGAGCAAGAGGGCCGCGGTCCAGATAGGGGATAACCTCACCGGCCTCATGGAGGGCGTCGACGGAACCTCTAAGGACGTCATGTCCATGTCCAAGGAGATGGAGGACGTGGCGGACCGTATCGCCGGGGTGGTACAGGCGA
>CAYNAN010000182.1:0-1934 GCA_964395085.1 uncultured Synergistaceae bacterium | reverse complement strand
AGTCACTTCCAGGTTCACGTCATGAAAGAGCTTATGGGCATGAACCCACTGCTGGTCTCGGTTGAGGATAACTTCCCCATGACCGAAGCTGGAAAGCACAACATAAGGAACATCTCCGAGGCCTTCGGCTGCGATATCATATCCATAAAACCGAATATCAAGGCACAGAAGATCCTTATGAGGAGGATGTTCGAAAAATACGGCAAGCCGACTTGGTTTGTCGATAGGCTCATATACACCTACCCTCTCCATATGGCCGCTAAGTTCGGGGTATCGCTTTTAGTTTACGGCGAAAACGTGAGCTACGAGTACGGTGGTCACGGTGCGGTAGAGACACCGTCGGCAAAAGAGCAGATAAAAAACGGTGTCGCCAGCGATATGCCTATGGAAGATCTCCTTGTCGATGGTATAACTGCTAAAGACCTGACCCTCTGCCAACCTCCTTCGGAGGAGGAGATGGAGGGGCTTGAGCCGATCTATCTGAGCTACTTCATGCCCTGGAACAGCTACGCCAACTATCAGTATGCAAAATCGGTAGGATTCCACGATCTGACCCACGAGTGGGATAGAACCCACAACGTGGAGAACTTCGACCAGGTGGACAGCAGGGCTTACACGGTCCATTATTGGCTTAAGTACCCTAAATTTGGCCACCAGGCTGCGACTGACTATACCTCCCGATTTATCCGGTATGGCCTTATGGACAGGGATCAGGCTGTTCGACTTGTAAAAGAAAGAGACCATAACCTCGACCCCTTGGCGATGAGGGACTTCTGTCAGTTCTGCGGCTACACCGAAAAGGAGTTTTGGGGGATTGTGGATAAATTCTTCAACCGGGATATATTTGAAAAGGATCTTTTCGGACGGTGGGTGCTCAAAAAGTCCCTGGAGAGATAGACTATGTCGGAGAAAAGCTTTTCGGTGGAAGACTTCTGTGTCTCTCCCTCAAGCTCTCTCAGGGAAGCTCTGGCGGTAATAGACGTCCGGTCGTCTCAGTTTACACTGGTAACCGATAGGAATGGCATTCTCCTTGGGGTCGTAACCGATGGAGATATCAGAAGGGCTATTCTAAGAGGGGACTCCCTTGATTCCCCTGTCTCCTCCGTCATGAACAGGTCCCCTAAGGTCACAGTTGAGGGTGAGTCGCGGAGCTCAATGGTTCGCCGTATGAAGGAGCTTGACGTCCATTTTCTCATAAAGGTCGACGACGATCAGCGGGTTCTGGGAATAGTCCGTTTTTCAGATCTGGCTGTCCCTGCGACCAGGACAAATCCCGTCGTCATAATGGCCGGTGGCAGGGGCCGTCGGCTGGGGGCTTTGACAGACAACTGCCCCAAGCCTATGCTGCCTTTGGGGAAGAAGCCCATACTCGAGATGATCATAGAAAACCTGACAGAGTGCGGTTTTATGAACTTCTACATCTCAGTAAACTACCTCAAAGACAGCATTATTGACTATTTTGGTGACGGTGACAGGCTAGGTATCAAAATAACCTATCTCCACGAGGAAAAGCCCTTGAATACGGCGGGATCATTGAGCCTCATAGATCCTTTGCCGAAAGAGCCTTTACTGGTGATGAACGGGGATATCTTCACCGATTTGGACTTTGGAGAGCTTATAGATGCCCACGAGAAATCTGGAGCCGACGGAACAATGTGTCTCAGGGAGATGTCCTATCAGGTTCCCTTCGGGGTCGTCGATCTATCCGACGATGGCAGTGTCAGCTCTATCAGGGAAAAGCCGGTTATAACCTATATGGCGAACGCCGGTATGTATGTCCTGAGCCCAGAGGTATTGTCCTTTGTCCCTAAAGGGGAGCCCTATGCCATGACGACCCTCATGGATGACCTAATCTCCAGAGGCAAAAAACTTGTCTCCCATACCGTCGATGGCCTATGGATAGACGTCGGCAGGATGGAGGACTTTGAGCGAGC
>CAYNAN010000181.1:0-2016 GCA_964395085.1 uncultured Synergistaceae bacterium | reverse complement strand
CAGTTCTCCGAGGCCGAGGCCAACTATAAGCGATTTAAGTCCCTCATGGAGCAGGGAGCTGTGTCTCAGGTCCAGTACGAACAGTATCGCACCGCCTACAACGTGGCTCGTTCCTCACTACAGTCCGCCCAGGGCAACCTTCAAAAGGCTCGCACTGGAGCCAGGAAGGAAGAGCTTCAGCAGCAGCAGGCCGCGATAGACGCCCAGAGGTCTGTGGTTGAGGCGGCTCAATCTGCCCTGTCCGACACGGAGCTGAGGGCCCCCTTCGACGGTGTCGTGGCGGATACCTTTGCCGACAACCACCAGTTCGTCCAGGCCAAACAGTCTATACTGAGCCTTCAGGACCTGAGCAACATCGAGATGGTAGTACATGTCCCCGATGGAGATGTGGTCAGGATGAGGGAGAAAGAGGTGGACAACCTCACCATGACCGCCACTCTGGACTCCATACCGGGCCGGTCCTTCCCCGTCACCCTTAAGGAGTTTTCAACCCAAGCGGACCCAAAGACCCAGACATATCAGGCCACTGTGACAATGCCCTATCCTGAGGGGCTTACGGTCCTGCCGGGAATGGCTGTTACCCTTACCGTTGACGTTACGCCTAAGGCCCTCTCGGACCGCTCGGGAGCGACGGTATCGGAGGCTTTTTCGGTCCCCACCGATGCGGTGTTCTCCGACGGGGCAGGAAAAACCTATCTTTGGCTCTTCGTGGATGGCCTTGCCACAAAAACCCCTGTGACGGTAGGGAAGCTGGAGGGAGACAGGATATCCGTCCAAGGTGAGCTCTCACCGGGGGACGTTGTCATAACCGCAGGCGTACACTTCCTACGGGAGGGACAAAAAGTTCGTCTCATGACGGATAAATAGAGGTACGCCATGAACATAGCCCAGTTTTGCCTAAACAAAAAAGTCGTAGTGCTCTATATGTCGGTGGTAATAGCCCTTGCTGGGCTAGCCTCCTACTTTAAACTTGGGAAGCTTGAGGACCCAGACTTCACAATAAAGACTGCGGTGGTCTACACCGCCTATCCTGGGGCCACTGCCGAAGAGGTCGAGCAGGAGGTCTCGGACAAGATAGAGGAAGCGATCCAGAAAATGGGGGAGGTAAAGAGGGTAAGGTCTCTCTCCAGGGCCGACGTGTCCATAATATACGTGGACATAAAGGACGAATACGTCGCGGAGGAGCTCCCCCAGATATGGGACGTCCTGAGGCGTAAGGTGAACGATGTCCAAAGCAGCCTGCCCCCTGGGGTCCAGCCCTCGGTGGTCAACGACGACTATGGCGACGTCTACGGCCAGTTCTTTGCCCTTGTAGGAGACGGCTACTCCTATCGGGAGCTGAAAGACCACGCTGACAAGCTAAAAAGGGAGCTTTTGCTGGTTAAGGGAGTTGCCAGCGTCGCCATAACCGGAGACCAGCCGGAGGGCATATACGTGGAGATCTCCCGGGCTAGGACCTCGGCGTTGGGACTGTCTCCCAACGATATATACTCGGTCTTAAACCAACAGAACGCCCTGTCTCCTGTGGCTAAGGTAGAGGTCGGGGACGACTACCTCAGGATAGACCCAACCGGAGCGATCAAATCGGTGGAGGAGATCGGCGACGTCATGATCGGAGGAGGACCAGGCGGAGTCATAAGGCTTAAAGACGTCGCCTCCATAGAGAGGCGATACGTCGACCCCCCGACCCTTCTCATGAGATACAACGGTCGTCCAGCCCTGGGGATAGGCGTCTCGACGGTTAAGGGCGGAAACGTGGTCGACATGGGGTTTGCGGTGGACAAAAGGCTGGATGAGTTGGTGGAGATAACCCCTGTGGGGATGGAGCTCGAGCCAATTTACCTTCAGGCTCAGGAGGTCACCAAGGCGGTAAACGGCTTCATAATCAACCTTGCCGAGTCGTTGGTGATAGTAGTTGGGGTCTTGGTCGTGTTTATGGGTATGAGGAGCGGTCTCCTGATAGGGGGAATACTCCTATTAACCATAGCAGCGACCTTCGTGACCATGCTCTTTGCC
>CAYNAN010000180.1:0-2038 GCA_964395085.1 uncultured Synergistaceae bacterium | reverse complement strand
GTCGCCAAGGGATTGTCCCTCCTTCCTGCTTTAAGGCTCAGAAACGATAGGTCCATAGTAGCCCTCAGGGAGAGCCTTCCCGGCTTTATCGAGAGGGTAAAGACCGAGGTGGTGGACTTCATCCTTTCCAGGGCTGTAGATGAAGCGTCCTCGGAGCTTTCGTCGATTCTGGTGGGGCAGGTGATCTATCCCGTCCTAAGGGACTATCGGATAAAAGGAGGCAGCGCCTCCAGCCTGAGGGATAGTCTACATGAGGAGATGGCGCTGGTGAGGGATCAGGTCGACCGAACCATGAGGTTCCATATGGAGAGGGCTGCCAGGGCGATCCCCAAGGCCGCTGTGGAGTGTATGGCCCGGTGGTTCAGGGAAAAGGGTATAAAGTCCCTCCCCAGTCACGTTGAACTGGCCTTGGGTGGCGATGGATCGGGCCTGATGACATCCATAGACTTGGGTAGCCTTTCCCCGATCGGTTCCTTTGTGACCTCGGTCGATCGGGCGATGGCGGTGGTTGTCGGCTTAGTGGTGGCCTCCATCTGTGGCGGAGGCGGTATAGCCCTGGTGGCTACGGGGCTTCCTGGGTTGATAGTTGGGGGAGCTATAGGGATCGGAGGGTATTTTGCAGGACGGAGGTCGTTGAAGAAAGGCATCGAGGACGTCCACATACCGGGTTTGATCTCTCGGGCTGTGATGTCCGATAAATCGATACAGAGGACGGTAGAGAAGGCAAAAAAATCCCTGGCCTCGGAGGTCAACTCGACGGTCCGAAGGGAGTGGGCCTCCATAGAGCCGGACCTGATGGACTCCATCAGGGATATGGTGGGACGGGAGGTTCGGGGACTGTCACTGATAAACCAGATAGAGGGAGGAGGGAGGTCAAAAGATGCGAAGTAGGAATCTCTTTTCCGTAATCGCCGTGGTACTGTGGGTGGCCTTCTCAGCGTGTCAGGCTCAGGCCTACACCGCCTATTTCAGCGGCAGCCAGGCGTCTAGGTATATGGAAAAACACCTGTCAAAGAAGTATGCCAAGGCCCGGGTCGCCGTCATGTCGGAGTATTTTATGACCAAAAACCACTCTCTGAGCGCCAAGGCGGCAAGGGGATACGCGTCCCTTGTGGAGGCCATATCGGACAAGTACGGCCTTGACCCTTTTCTGATCTCCTCCATAATCGTCAAGGAGTCATCGGTGAGGGTTAAGGCTAAAAGCGGCCTCGCCTACGGCCTTATGCAGGTCAACTGGCGCGCCAACAAAAGCTGGATCCCGAGGGTGTTCCCTACGGTCAAGTCTCCGTCCCATCTCCTTCACTCAAGGCCAAACATATATGTTGGGTCTTACATACTGAAGGACGCTGTGAAGAGGAGTGGGGGAAACCTCGACAGGGCCCTGGATATCTACAGGGGCAAAAACGTGCCGGAGTACAGGTCTAAGTTGCATCGACTTTACTCCGATCAGGTGGGATTATTGAAGGAAAAGCTCGGCCGATAGACGGTCACGCTTTTACGAGATGTTTGAAAGGGGTTTGTTTTATGACGTCCCGAGACAAGAGGCGTAACGAGGTATGGTTTACGGAGGAATCCACCAGGGATCTCCGACTTTCTCTGAGGATAAACGGGGAGCTAGTCAGAAAGGAGAGCCCCTATCAATCCATAATGGCGCTGGACACGGCCGAGTACGGCAGGATGCTGGTGCTTGACGGGGCCATCCAGCTGACGGAGAGGGACGAGTTTTGCTATCACGAGATGATGGCCCACGTGGCGCTATGCTCCCATCCCAATCCAAAGAAGGTGCTTATAGTCGGGGGAGGCGATGGAGGGGCCCTCAGAGAGGTGGTTCGTCACGACTCGGTCGAGGCCGCAGTCTTGGTGGATATTGACGAGGAGGTAATAAACACCTCCAGGGAGTACTTCCCGACTGTGAGCTGTGCCATGGACCACCCTAAGGCGGAGATACTCCCCATGGACGCCATGGTCTATATGAAGGACCATAAGGGCGAGTTCGACGTGATAATCGTCGACGCCACCGATCCTGTGGAGATGGCGG
>CAYNAN010000179.1:0-2071 GCA_964395085.1 uncultured Synergistaceae bacterium | reverse complement strand
TAAGCACGTCCAATCTGAAAGAGGGCATGGTCCTGGCGGATCATCTGTCCACCCCGGGGGGAAGGATGATCCTCTCCAAGGGATCGGTCCTCACGGAGAAGAACATAGCTATGATGAAGGTGTGGGGCATAGCCTTTGCCGACGTTGACGGATCGGATCAAGCTGACAGAGAGGATAGAGACATTTTCTCGGACGACCTAAAGGGACAGTGCGAGTCCATAGTCAGGAGCTACTTTCCTCTCACTATCGACTTTGAGCCGCATGGAGAGATGTTCTCCCTCTGTTGCCAGAGATGCGGATGGATACTTTCCTCTAAGGACGGCAGGGGGCTGGAGGAACTGACCAGGCATAACTCTCCCAGCTCCATCCCCTCTCGGTCGAATATAGAGGGAGATAGACCTAGGCTCAAAGATATGGTCGGTAAGGACGTTCCGTTATGCTCTCTTCCAGACATCTACTTTAAGATAATGGAGGTAATCAGGTCTCCCATAAGCTCCGCTGCGTCCATAGCCAAGGTCGTCAGCACCGATCCAAACTTAAGTTTAAGGCTGTTGCGACTCGTCAACAGCGCGTTTTACGGCTTCCCTGTGCCGATTCGATCCATATCCAGGGCTATAGCTATAGTAGGCATAAGGGAGCTGTCATCCCTGGCCCTAGCGGTCTCTACAATGAATTCGTTCTCCTATATACCGTCCGAATACGTCGAGATGAGGTCCTTTTGGCGACATTCCATAACGTGTGGAGTGATAGCAAGGGTTCTGGCTGCCCACAAAAAAATCCACCGTGACGAGAGTTTCTTTCTAGCTGGACTTCTCCACGATATCGGAAGGGCCCTACTATACATAAACGCGCCGTCCTGGATGGCCTATGCCCTGGGGGTGTCCAGATTTTTTCGCCTTCCTCTGTTCGAGGTAGAGAGGAGGCTTCTGGGATTCGACCATGGACAGGTCACGTTCAGGCTCCTAGATAGC
The DNA here is from genome assembly GCA_964395085.1 of uncultured Synergistaceae bacterium. Taxonomy (GTDB): domain Bacteria; phylum Synergistota; class Synergistia; order Synergistales; family Dethiosulfovibrionaceae; genus Dethiosulfovibrio. The sequence goes on along the minus strand of CAYNAN010000179.1, from coordinate 1,100 downwards.
TGGAGCATCCCAGAGCCTATACTGGGACTGGCGTCCTGGCATCATGCCCCGGAAAAACACGATAAGCCCGAGGAGGCCGCGTTGATCTGGCTCGCGGACTGGATGGCAAACGCGATGAAGATAGGCTCCAGCGGGACGTACTTCCTTCCTCCAATGGACGGGGAGCTATGGAAAGCGGTGGGCATGGAGGCAGAAACCCTCAGGTCTGTCTTCGTCCAGTCGGAGAGACAGATAAACGAGATCCTCAGGATATTCCTCATGTCCTGAGGAGATAGGGGAGCATCTATGGATAATCTGGAAAAAAATACTGCCCAGCTGGAATTGCGGCTGTCGGAGCTGATTAGGGAGAGAGAGAGGGCCAGGAGGGTCCTCGACGACGCGGTGGACGCTCTGAGCATTACCTCCTCCTTGAGGGAATCGGACGATATCCCAATCTTCCTGGAGCAGGCCGGTTCCAGGATAAGGTCGCTGGTTCAGGTCGAGGGGTTGGCCTTTTTCTTAATCTCGGAGGACGGTCTGGACTTCTACTGTGCCTGGGAGGATCCTGTCGGGATATCCTCCGACCTGTCGGTGGAGAGAGACCTCTTGGTGAACGATGGAACCATAGCCTGGACCCTGGGAAGAAACAGGCCGGTTATGGTCACGTCGTCTTCGGATGCCCCGCTGTTTCTGCACTCCCTCAGGTCCCAGGACGACCCCATAGGGGTAATGATGGCCCTGCTCGGCGAGCCCCCAGACGGTGTGATGGACATCTCGCTGGCTTTCATCACCGTAATACTCAGCTCTACCGCCGGTATGATAAAAAACGCCAGGCTTTACAGGGTCATAAACGACCTTAACGGAGAGTTGAGGGCAAAGGTAAACCGCCTGGAGGAATCGGAGAGAGAGCTCGCCAGGGCCAACGAGGCCAAGGACAGGTTTTTAGCCAACGTCAGCCACGAGATAAGGACCCCCCTTAATGCCATACTTGGAACCGCAGTGACCGTCAAGGGCAAGGAGCCTCAGGAGGTGGACAAGGCCCTTGACGTCATAAGGAAGGAGGGCTCGGCCCTCTTAAGGCTGATAAACGACCTTCTGGACCTGTCAAAGATAGAGTCGGG
>CAYNAN010000178.1:0-2086 GCA_964395085.1 uncultured Synergistaceae bacterium | reverse complement strand
GGCATAAAAGCGTATACACAAAAGAGAGCAAGGCGTTTACTCTGTCGAGGGGAGGTCTACGATTTCTACCGTTAAACGGGAAATCCTCAGATTGTGTGGTTATGAGATTATCTAACACAGCAAAATACGCCTTAGCTGCCTCTCCTTCCTTTCCTCTGATAGAGTCCAGCTTCATAGGTCTCTTTAATTCTTCAAGTATGATCGCCAACCGACTAGAACACTCCTCCAGTTTTTCCTTCCCCGGTACATGATCATCTCTGATTCCTCTACGTATAGACGTTCGGCTGTTTGCTATTTTTGCTACGACAATATTTCTTGCCAACAGGCTACTTTTGTCAGGATCCCCGGAGATCCTAAACTGCTCTTTTCTCAGGAGCACGTTACCGGATATCGGCCCAGCCACACGGGCCAGAAATCGACCGTTCTCAGAAAAAAAGGACAGTCCAACACCGCTCTGACCACACAGCCCCATCAAAAAAGGACTACAGGAGACGTTACCGAAGCAACAGATACCCTCTAGAGTATGAATTGGAATCCTGAGAAGCTCCTTGCCATCGGACCTAACCACTACAGTCTCTCCCTTTCGAGCGAGATATGATCCCTGGGTCATCACAAAGAGGGTATTTAAAAGCTTTCTCAATAGATGTCCTCCTCGAAAAAAGAATTCAAATATCTGGAAGCAGAAGATCCCTTTAACTGCGGAAGGCAAAGGTCCTTTAGGGAGCAACTTTTACATTTGGGACCATAATCAGCCTTTGGGGTTATACCGCTTAAAAGGAGGGACCTGAACCTTTCTACCAGCTCTACCGTTTTTTATCTTAATTTATCGTTAAAAAAGATAGTTTCCCTTCTTCTGGTACTCCCATAGAAAAGAGCCCCTTCGAGAATCTTAACCTGCAACATTTCCTCGAGACAAAGAGCTTGAGCACAGAGCTGAACTTCGTCGTATGGTCCCTTTTTTTTCCTGCCTCTTTTGTACTCCACCGGATATGGATCCCAGAGCCCGCTTAAACCTGAAAGCTGAACCCCCTCTTCTGCTCGTGACGACGGATGATATTCCACGACATCGGCGACACCAACCAGACCATGTAACAAAGAACAAAGAGGCAAAGACCTGCAAACCCTTACACCAGACCTATAATCGTCAAACTCCTCGTGGGCCTTTTCATGGAGTATCCTTCCCTCCGAAGTTAAAACGTTCTCCTGCCATAGTCTTTCAATATGGATCAAAGCACATTGTCGCTCACAAAAAGCCAGATGCTGGAGCCCTGATATGGGCAGAAGCTCGTCCTCCGAAAACATGACACACCTCCTGATAGTGTTTCACCCCGCGCTCCCCAAGGGGAGCGACGCCTGGGGGATGGCTAAATCTCTTACGTGCTTCTAAAAAATCTCTATCTCTAAGGCTATATCCTTAAGCTTTTTACCATCAATCTCATAGCTCTCAAGCATCTCTTCAGCAGTATCATAAGTCCTTGCTGTCTCTTCCAGGCACTGGTTGTCAGACCCACCGTACTGATATATGTCAAAGGCCTCAGTAGGATGAGTTATCCAAAAGCCCTTCCCATTATATCTAAACTCTATTTCTTCACCTCTTTCAAGAGCATCGGCAAACTCTTGAAAAGTCTCATAATAGGATTCATAATCTTCCCCATATCGCATTAAAAAACCTCCTCCATGGCTATTTCCGACGTATCAAGGTATCAAGCTCCCATCTATGTGGCTTTCGCCATTTCCATCGATTTTTTACTATTCAATCATGCTTCAATCCACGCTCCCGCAGGGGGAGCGACCGAAGCAGTCCACGATACAGTCAACCTTGATTGTGGTTTCAATCCACGCTCCCGCAGGGGGAGCGACAGGGCATTTCGCTTCGCCTGTCATTGCCGAAGTGTGTTTCAATCCACGCTCCCGCAGGGGGAGCGACGACGCTGGATAGCCCCATCGACGAGTTTGCCCTGGTTTCAATCCACGCTCCCGCAGGGGGAGCGACCCGAGGCTAAGTACGATAAGCCTTGTTCACCAGAGGTTTCAATCCACGCTCCCGCAGGGGGAGCGACCCCTCGATGCCTACATACTACAATGG
>CAYNAN010000177.1:0-2148 GCA_964395085.1 uncultured Synergistaceae bacterium | reverse complement strand
TGGGCAGGACCGTCCGAAAAAGGGCGGCCCCGGCCAAAAATTGGGCCACCACCGACAGAAAAGTCCCGGCGGAGGCCGAGACCATCGAAAGTCCGCTCATGGCGCCGCCGTAGCTTCTGGAGAGAAACTCCGGCACTGTTACTAGGCCGGACCTCCTCAGAGGACCGGCGAACCATATCCCCAACACGAGACACCCCAGAGCGGCTCCTAATGTGAACCACCAGGCAGATAGTCCTGACACGTAGGCCATCTGCACCGTCCCTATGGTCGATGCCCCTCCCACTATGGCCCCCATTATTATCCCGCTCACACCGGTTGCCCCTGCGGACCTTCCAGCCACGGAATAATCCGACGAAGAGCCCACCGATCGGGCGGATCTGAACCCTAAAAGCACGAAAAGGCCCACCATGGCCCCTAATCCCACAAAAAACAAAGCAGTTCCCTCCTAGCTGTGAATCCGTAGATTGTAGCACTTTCCGTTGACATACCCCCTCTGTCTTCCTATAATTCGCCATATAGATACCCTATGAATCTAAAAAAGATGGTGGTGTAACTATGAACATCGGAAAGACGTTGCGGTGGCTTTTCCCAGGAGCTTTGGCGATCCTGTTGGCAGGTGTCCTGTTTGGTCCGAGGTTCTTCTCCCCTCAGGAGGACGTAAGGGAGCCTATAACAGTCCGTCCGGTCAAGTCTATGGCGCTTAGCCCAATAGACGGAGCATGGATAAGGACCATTCCGGGAAGGGTCCAGGCATCTCGGAGGGTTGACCTGGCCTTTCGGGTGTCCGGTCCGCTTATAGAGCTCTCGGCCAAGGAGGGAGAGCAGGTCAAAGTAGGGGACGTTTTGGCCAAGATAGACCCACGGGACTTTCAGCTCGCCTTGGACGGGGTCAGAGGGTCCCTCTCTCAGGCCAGGGCTACCCTTGATGCCATGAGCAGAGGAGCCAGGGCTGAGGACGTCCGGGCTTTGGAGGCCCAGGTGGCCTCAGCCAGGGCCAGGGCGGAGGAGGCGGAGGCTCAGTTCAATCGGTTCAAGCGGCTATACGAGGCTAAGGCCATCTCCCAGTCCGAGTTCGACCGCTACAGGACCGCTAAGGACGTGGCGTCGTCGTCCCTAATGGCGGTCCAGCAGGAGCTCCAAAAGGCCAAAAAGGGGGCCAGGGAGGAGGACATCCGCGCCATGGAGTCCAAGATAAGGTCCCTTCAGGCCCAGGAGTCCGCCGCAGAGGCCGCTCTTGCGGACACAGAGCTAAAGGCCCCTTTCGATGGGATGGTCGCAAAACGTATGGCGGAGAACTTCCAGTTTGTCACCGCCCGTCAGCCCATAGTCAGCCTTCAGGATACGTCCTCTGTGGAGATAGTGGTGGACGTCCCGGAGTCGGCCATAAACCTGAACCCCGACGACCTGGATGTATGGGCCACCTTCTCTGTGATAGCCGGCAAATTTCCACTTCGACTGGTGGAGTTCTCTTCATCCCCTGACCCAGAGACCCAGACCTACCGGGCAACCTTGGCCATGGAGGTTCCTGAGGGGGTCAGGCTCTTCCCTGGAATGGCGGCGGAGGTGTCTGGAAAGATAAAGTATGGCGGCAAGGGGCATGTCTATCGCGTTCCAATCGAGGCGTTGCTATCAGATGACAGAGGATCGGGGATATGGATCGTGGGAGACGACATGAGGGTTCAGTGGACCCCTGTGGAGGTGGCTCACCTGGGAGACGGGCACGTGGATATCAAGGGATCTATCGAGACAGGCGATAGAGTCGTCACAGCTGGGGTCCACGTCATCAGGGAGGGGCAGTCCGTAAGGCTTCTGGAGGGGCAGAGATGAACATCGCAAGGTGGGCAATGGAGAGGAAGTCCTTCACCCTCTTTGTTGCGGTGCTTATCGCCATCGGCGGCGTATGGGCCTACTCTGGGCTTGGTCGGCTTGAGGATCCCGACTTCACGGTTAAAACCGCCCTGGTCATCACTCCCTATCCTGGGGCCTCTCCCACCGAGGTGGAGGAAGAGGTTACGGACCAGATAGAACAGGCGGTTCAAAGGCTTCCTCAGCTGAAGCGGGTTAGATCTCAGTCCAGAAGGGGTCTATCTGTTGTCTACGTGGACATAAAGGACCGCTACACAAACGGAAAACTTCCCCAGGTCTGGG
>CAYNAN010000176.1:0-2151 GCA_964395085.1 uncultured Synergistaceae bacterium | reverse complement strand
CTTTGATCAGTATAGATCAAAGTCAAGCCAGCCGCATCGGCGATTTTACCGGTTCGAAGAGACCAAGAGATACTCTTCTGCTATGATTATCACATGGAAAAGCGGAAGAACAAAGCCCTTTTTGCGATATTTTCGGTCCTGTTCACGCTTATGGCTCATCGATTGGAGGCCCGGCCCATATTGGGTTTTATGCCTGGTCAGGGAGGACTGGGCGACAACGGCTACAACGACATAGCCTACAGGGGGATGATAGAGGCCAAGATGGCCCTGGACGGAGTTCTTCTGCTGGAGGATTCCCACTCTATCGAGGGAGCCCCAAATGCGATCAACAGGATGATATCTCAGGGGGCGTCGATAATAGTCCTAAACGGATACGAGTACGGCGAGGGGGTGGTCGAAACAGTCAAAAACAACCCCAAAGTGCTCTTTATAATGAACGAGGGAACCTGGCCTGGGACAGCAAATTCCATGTCCATCTCATACGACCAAAGGACTGGGGCCTTTTTAGCTGGAGTCCTGGCTGGCTGGATGACGAACACGGGCGTTCTTGGGTTTATAGGAGCAGTGAAGACCCCGGTGATAGACGAGTTTTTGGAGGGGTTTACGTCCGGTGCAAAATCGGCAAAAGAGGGCGTCAAGATCAACGTAACATACCTTTCCAGCGACAGCGATGGATTCAATATGTCCGAACGATCCTATCTGACCACCATCGACATGGCAGAGACTGGGGTGGACATAATCTTCTCCGTAGCGGGGTTATCCAACGACGGAGCCCTCCAGGCTGCCAAGGAGATGGGGATCTACTTTATAGCCGTGGACGAGGATAAAGACAGTGCGGCACCAGGAACCGTGCTTGTAAGCCTTATAAAAAGGGTGGACAAGGCGATAATGGACGCGGTGATAGAGACAGCGAAGGGGGATTTTTCACCTGGGATAAGGCATCTGGGGCTATCGGACGGGATCATAGACCTGAGTTCCATGGAGTACACAAAAAAGGCCGTGGGAGAGGTAGCCATCGGCAAGCTGAACGCCCTGAAAAGGTCCATCGCGGGAGGAGGGCTCTAGCGTGGGTAACCGCTATTCTGGAAAACTGAGACTTAGAACCCACCTGTGGGTTATGGCCTTCATGACCATCATATGCGGGGTCTCCATCTTTACGGTATACAAAACCCTTATAGGGCACAACATCGAGGAGATAGAGAGGGCGGGAAACAGCATGGCCAAGTTCGTCCTCGAGGCCGTCAAAGAGCCACTGAGAAGTCGCTCATACTACGCCCTTCAGGAGATCTCCATTGGGATAAGGAACATGCCCAACCTCGTCTACTTCGACGTCACCGACGAGTACGGAAGATCCTTTCTGGCCGACAGAGGTACCATAAGAGGACAGGCCTTCAAGGAGTTCGACGAGCTCAAAATAGACGAAAACACCTTCATCATGGAAAAGGAGATATCGTTCAAAGGTGAGTACCTGGGATCCATGATTATGGCCATCTCGGCACAGGGTTACAGGAAGAGGACCGAACAGGTTTTTATCGAGATAGCCACCGCCATAGCCTTGGGACTGGCGGTCGTGGGTCTTCTGGCGTCCGCCCTGATGGAGAGGTTCTTCCTGATTCCCATGGATCAGCTATCCGAGGCAGCCGAGTCGATCGGAGACGAGAAATTCGTCACTCTGAGCCTAGGGGAGAGAAGGGACGAAATAGGACAGCTGGCCCACTCTTTCAACAGGATGAGCAAGACCCTTGAAAGCCGGGTTAAGGAGAGGACCAAAGAGCTGTCTAACGCCAACGCAAGGCTTAAAAAGGAGATAGAAAGGCGCATCCTTTTGGAGAGGGAGCTCAAAAAGGCGGCCTCCATGGACCCGCTGACGTCGCTGCTGAACAGACAGGCCTTCGAGATGGAGCTGAGATCCATGGGAAATTCCGCCCCTCTGTGCCTGATACTGTTCGACCTGGACCATTTCAAACTGATAAACGACAGCTACGGCCATTTAGTGGGAGACAAGGTCCTGAAGGAGGTGGCGAGGCTGAGCTCGCGACACCTAAAAGGCCTAAAAGCCAGAATCTGCCGCTGGGGAGGGGAGGAATTTCTGATCGCCCTTAAAGAGCCACTTGAGACCGCTGGAGCTGTGGCGGAGGATCTTAGAAGACT
>CAYNAN010000175.1:0-2280 GCA_964395085.1 uncultured Synergistaceae bacterium | reverse complement strand
AGCCCATTTGAGCCCGTATACTCGACATGCCGTAGTGTAGTACGAATGGGGCGACAGGACGGGCTCTCCGAGGGGACTCGAATGTAAATTTTTAGATATCCCCTCTAGTTACCGTCAAAGTCCGACCGAGTTATCTCCATATAGACCTTGTCGTGTCTTCTGCCCTCTCTCAGGACCGCTTCCCTTCTGACCCCGAAGGTCTTAAAGCCTATCCTCTCGTAGCACCTTATCCCCCTACTGTTGAAGGACACCACCTGGAGCATTATGTTATGGAGGTTCAGGACGTCGAAGCCGTACTTGACCAGCAACGACAGGGCCTCCCCTCCGTATCCTCTGCCCCAATAGTCCTTTTTGCCGATGAATATGCCCACCTCGGCAGTCTGGTTGAGGTTGTCCAGGTTTACAAAACCGCATATCCCCAGGAGGGAGTCGGTCTCAAGGTCTACGATACAGTAGTTATGCTCCCGGGACAGTCGGTCCAGGGCCTCCCTCTCCGCCTGAAGGGGATAGCACGACGGAGCCTCGGCCAGGTATTTCGTCACGTCGTAGTCGCACATCCAGCCGGTGAAGGCGGGGGCGTCGTCCAGGTCTATGGTGGACAGATAACATTTTTTACCGATCATCTTCTTAAAGTACAAACTACATCACTCCTATTTGGGCGATATCTTTCGTGGCCCTTCAACAGCATTTCGTCCAGGTCACATATTTATGCAGGGTATCCACGAATTTTGAAAGTCCTTCCCCATCCTCCTGGGAAAAACGCCCCTTGATAGGGCTATCCAGGTCTAGAACCCCAAGGACCCGGCCCTCCTGTATAAGAGGAAGGACTATCTCCGAGGCAGAGGCCCCGTCGCAGGCGATGTGTCCAGGGAAAAGGTGCACGTCCGGCACGATCTGAATTTCTCCGGTACGAGCAGCAGCGCCGCAGACGCCTTTGTCCAGAGGAATACGGGTACAGGCCGGCTTTCCCTGAAAGGGCCCCAACACCAGGGCATTTTCACTCTCCCTCATCAGGTAGAAACCCGCCCAGTTAAGGTCGTCCAGAAGCAAATACAGCAGCGCCGCGGCGTTGGCTAGGTTTGCCAGAGGGTCTTTCTCTTCGCAGATCAAGCCGATAAGTTTGGCGTTTAAGTAGTTGTAAAGCTGCATCGGCGTTTCCGCCTTTATCCTGAGAATTTCCTTGGACATAAGCTATCACTCCTTCCATAGGGATATTCTAACATCCCCAAGGTGCGTCGTTATAGCCCGAGACAAAAACATGACTCCCAGGTATAATGCCCATGACTACTATGAGGGAGTGATATATCTCTATGGGCCTTGATATCAGGGGACTTTCCATCAGCTACGGAGACCACAGGGTAGTGGAGGACCTTAGCTTTGAGGCTCCCTCCGGGACCCTGCTAAGCCTGCTTGGCCCCAGCGGTTGCGGCAAGACAACCGTCCTAAACGGCATCGCCGGATTTTTGCCTCTGCTGTCGGGGAAGATTCTCTTCGACCACAGGGAGATTCAGAGTTTAAAGACCCAGAGCCGGAACATAGGCATGGTGTTCCAGAACTACGCCCTCTATCCCCACATGACCGCCTTCGACAACATAGCCTTCCCTCTGAGGGTGATGGGACTCACCAAGGGGGATATCCGTCGCAAGGTGGAGGAGATGGCGGATATGACCCAGATAGGCTCTATCCTCCACAGAAAACCCGGCCAGATATCGGGAGGGCAACAGCAGAGGGTCGCCATATCCAGGGCTCTGGTCAAAAAGCCGGACTTGCTGCTTCTGGACGAGCCTCTGTCGAACCTGGACGCAGGTCTGAGGGTCGAGATGAGGGAGGAGATCCGGCGGATACAGAGGGAGACCGGCACGACCACCCTGTTCGTCACCCACGACCAGGAGGAGGCGTTGAGCATGTCGGACCGGATAGTCCTGCTGGACAGAGGGACCATACAGCAACAGAGCACCCCTCAGGAGCTGTACCGCCGTCCGGCAAACCTGTTCACCGCCCGGTTTTTCGGCAACCCTCCTGTGAACGTCCTAGAGGGAGAGGGGATTTGAAAACTACCGCTACTTAGTAGAGGACCGAGACTTCTGGAAGGCCATGGGGAACACCCTTTTCTACCTGGGCTGGACCATGCCCCTGTCCATGGGACTGGGGCTGGCAGGTGCCATAGCCCTCAACGGAAGCATAAGGTGTGAACTACCCCCACTTATAGAAGTGTGGGCTTCCTGGTCAATATCTCTAACGAGACAAGTTTCCCCAGGCTCGGAAGGTCGTTCCGACCTC
>CAYNAN010000174.1:0-2382 GCA_964395085.1 uncultured Synergistaceae bacterium | reverse complement strand
CGAGGCGGTTCGTACGGAACAGGCAGGTCGAAAATACGCCTGGGCGAGACAGGGCTCAGTCGGAACGGTCTCTCCGAGGGAACTCAAAGGTGAGTTTATAGAGGTCCCCTTTAGATCATAGCTACCTTCCGAATGAATCCAGCGAGACGCCCTCTATGGCAAGAAGCCGCCTCTTAAGGCCCAACCCGCAGGAATAGCCCCCCAGAGAACCGTTGGACCCTATGACCCTGTGACAGGGTATTATCACCGGAATGGGGTTTCGACCGTTTGCCCCACCGACAGCGCGGCAGGCCTTGTCGTTGCCCATGGAGAGGGCCATTTCCATGTAGGACCTGGTCTCCCCGTAGGGGATCGTCCGCAACGCGTTCCACACCTGGATCTGAAATGGAGTACCATCCAGCGAAAGCGGCAGGTCAAATTCCCTGAGTTCTCCGGCAAAGTAGGCCTTCAGCTGATCCGTGGCCTCCTTCAGATCAGAGGGAGACTTCCTCCACACGTTGAATATTGGGACAGGAGCCTTGGACCCCTCGTATAGCTTGACCAACTTTACCCCTTTTTCGTCCATCGCCACCAGAGCACCACCCCAATCGGTGCAAACGTGATCGTAAAGAAGCATTATTTAAGACCTCCCATAAGGTTGACCATCCATCCGTAGAGAACAGGTATATGTTGTGGCTTGAAGGCAAACGTGACGCAGGCGCCCATAGCGACCACGCTGTGCAGAATCGACAGGAACCCCTGAAACCTCTCCCTCAGTGCTATGTACCCTAAAGCCCACTGACAGACCCCGATCCCTATGATGTAGAAGATCACCGGGCTGGAGACGTCCGGCAGATGTGTCATGGTCCTCACCTTCAACACGGTATAGGCGGACCATCCAGTGAGAAAATAGGCCTGGGCCATAAACAACACCAGGTCCACCACGAACTTTAACACCCTGTTGCCAGTGTTTCCGCCTGCGATATCGTTCACAATCTCACCGGAGGAGAGAGACTCTCTGATCCCCTCCACAAAAGGCGTCACGTATCTGGCGTATATCACCGCTATTATGTATCCCCATAACGTCATGGTCAAAGTAAAGGAAAAAGCCCTCATAGCTACACCTCCACCAGAGAATAGTCCAACGACCCAAGACCGAGTTCCTGGGCGTAGCGAAGCTGCTCCATGTGGTCTATCTTCGGATAGAGCTCGGAGAAAAGGTCCTTGCCAGCTCGTTCGTTCACGAGGTCCAGACAGGCCTTGTCCAAGGCGACTGGGTCGGTCGAGGAGACAAACCCCACGTCGCCCACCACCCTATCGTCGCTCCAAGGGACGCAGTCGCACTGAGGAGTGACGTCTACGATAAAGTTCAGATACAGTACCGGCCTCTTCCTCCTGGAGACCGCTCCGAGGGCGTACTCGGCAATCCTCCTCTGAAACTGGGAGAGGTCGGTCCTCCAGTCGAGGGATATGGCCGAGGCAGGGCACACCGTGAGGCACTCGCCACAGCCTATGCACCTGCTCTCGTCGATGGACGCCTTATGGTCGCCCATGGATACCGCTTTAGTCGGACAGTTTCTGTAGCACCGACCACATCCGATGCACTTCTCCAGGTTAACCGACATCCTGGCTGAGTGCTGTTCTTTTTTGCCCTGGGCCGGCGCACAGCCCATGGCCAGGTTCTTGATCGCGCCGCCAAAACCGGCCATGACGTGTCCCTTAAAGTGGGACAGGACGACCATACCGTCCGAGGCCACCACGTCGGAGGCGATCTTTACCGACGACATCAGGTGACCCTTTATCGGGACATCGACGAAGTTATCCCCCTTGAGGCCGTCGGCTATGACGATAGGGGCCCCTGTCACCTCGTATCCAAAACCGTGCTCAAGGGCCGTGACCAGGTGATCCACCGAGTTTTTCCTCCACCCGGTGTACAGGGTTCCTGTGTCGGTCAAAAAGGGCTTTCCACCCTGCTTTTTTACCCAATCCACCGCTTTTCTGACGAATATGGGCCTTATGAAGGAATCGCATCCCTTCTCGCCGAAATGGAGCTTTATCGCCGTCAGATCCCCTTTTCTGATCGACTTGCCCCCCGCCGCCTCCAGTAGGCGGACTATCTTGCTTCCCTTGTTGTCCTCCGCGGTCTTGGACCTTACGCCGCAAAAAAAGACATTAGACGCCAAACGGCATCCCCCCTTCATGAAACGAATCGTCCTGAAATATCTCCAGGAGTACACCTCTGCACATCAATAATATCAAGATTATGGAGCAAAAGCACTTATCAATTTCAAATACACAATTTTAGTATTCTATATTTTTTATAAAAATGGCCCCCGCCAATGAGGCGAGGGCCATTTTTGAGCTATTTTGGGTCAAACAGGGGTGAGGACCAACTTCTCATCT
>CAYNAN010000173.1:0-2533 GCA_964395085.1 uncultured Synergistaceae bacterium | reverse complement strand
TGGGCTTCGAGCAGCAGGATAGGGACAAAATAGACAGGCTTCTCAAGGTTCCCTACGGGATAATACTCGTAACAGGACCTACCGGTAGCGGAAAATCCACGACCCTTTATTCGTTTCTAGAGAGGATTAATACCCCTGACGTCAACATCGTAACGGTCGAGGACCCTGTGGAATATTCTATCGCCGGAATCAACCAGGTTCAGGTGAGCGAGAAGGCAGGCAGGACCTTTAGTTCGGTACTCAGAGCCATACTCCGTCAGGACCCTGACAAAATAATGCTAGGGGAGATAAGGGACAGCGAGACCGCCAACCTGGCGATAAGGGCCGCCCTGACCGGTCATCTGGTCCTATCTACCCTTCACACCAACGACGCTCCAAGCGCCCCTATCAGGCTTGGAGACATGGGCGTGCCTCCTTTTTTGGTCGCCTCATCGGTGGTGGCGGTAATAGCTCAGAGACTGGTTCGAAGGCTCTGTCCTGACTGCAAGACGGAATACATCTTAGAGGATCACATCTGTCGACTGCTGGGACTGCCGGAGGGCAGCAAGGCATATCGTTCAAGGGGATGTGACACCTGTCGGGGCACGGGACACGTGGGAAGGACCTCCATCTTCGAGATAATGGAGATGAGCGAGGATATAAGGGACAGGATAATAGCTCAGGACACCGCCGCGAGCATAAAGAAAATAGCCATAGATAAAGGGATGAGAACCCTGAGAGAGGCGGCCCTCGCGAGGGTCCTGGACGGAACCACCACGGTGGAAGAGATGCTAAACGTGACAACCCTATAGGGGAGTGAGACGAAAATGGCCCTTACAGTTGGGATGCAGGACCTTTTGAGGGATGTCATAAAGAAAAAGTCCAGCGATCTACATTTAAGCGTGGGCAACCCTCCCGCGATGAGGCTTGACGGACATCTTATAAAAATGTCCAACACCGGGATCGTCGAGAAGGAGGATATGCGGACTATAATATCGGGCCTCCTCTCAGAGGAACAGATGGAGATACTCGAGTCCACAAAAGAGATGGACTTCAGCTTCTCATTTCAGGGACAGGACTACAACGCAAGGTTCAGGGGAAACTGCTTTTACGAGCTTGGCCAGCTCGCCATGGCTCTGAGATTGATCCCGACGGACATAAGGACCATAGAGCAGCTCATGTTGCCCCCGGCACTAGCGGATATATGCGACCAGAAAAGGGGCCTCTTTTTGGTCACTGGGCCCACGGGGCACGGGAAAAGCACCACATTGGCTGCGTGCCTACAGCACATAAATTTGACCCGAAAGGAACATATCATTACCATAGAGGATCCTATAGAATATCTATACAGGTCGGAAAATTCCATTGTCCATCAAAGGGAGATAGGCAGCGACACAAAGTCCTTCTCCGAGGCCCTTAAAAGGGCGCTCAGACAGGATCCAGACGTAATTCTCATCGGTGAGATGAGGGACCTAGAGACCATCGGGGCGGCCATAACCGCAGCCGAGACGGGGCACTTGGTGTTTGCAACCCTTCACACCAGGGACGCATCCCAATCTATAGACAGGATAATAGACGTCTTCCCTCCACATCAACAACAGCAGATAAGGCTTCAGCTGGCCTCGTCTTTGGTGGGTATCTGTTCCCAACAGCTTATCCCCATGCCAGGAGGAGGGCGGACCGTTGCCACCGAGCTTTTGAGGGTGAACCCAGCGGTCAGAAACTGCATCAGAGAGGGCAAGACGAACCAGATAAAGACCGTCATGCAGACCGGATCGGACGTTGGTATGCACACAATGGAACAGGACCTCGCCAGGCTTGTCCTGAGGGGAATCCTGACCTTCGATCAGGCGGCCCACTATGCCTACGACCGCAAGGACTTCGAACGACTTGTGTTCGAGGGCAACGATAACTAGCCCTGAGGAGGATTTATCTTGAAGTACAGATATAAAGCCAGAGCCCAGGGCGGCAAAATAGAGTCGGGCGTAATGGAAGGGACCACCGTTCAGTCGGTGGTGGACCAGATCAGGAAAAAAGGGATGCTCCCTATCTCCATAGATAAGGTAGAGGAGGCCAAGACAACGGCCAAAACACAGGCTAAGACGACTGGATCCTCCCAGGGAATTATCCGTAGGATGAAACTCATAGGAACTGTCCCACTGAAGGACAAGGCGGTGTTCTTCCGTCAGCTGGCCACAATGATAAAAGCAGGGGTCAATATAGGGGCCTCCTTGAACATCCTTTCGGAACAGACAAAAAACCTAAAGCTCTCCGACGCAATCTCCAGGGTCAAAAAAAGCGTTGACGGTGGAAACTCCCTCAGCTCGGCGATGGCGGTTCATTCGCTCTTTCCCCCTATGTCCATATCCATAATACAGGCGGGAGAGGAAGGGGGAACCTTAGACGGAAGCCTCGAGAGGGTCGCGGACTTCCTTGAGAGACAGGACGCCCTCCAAAAAAAGATAGTCTCCGCCATAACCTACCCAGCGGTGGTCATGGCCTTCTCGATGTTCGTCCTGTATCTGCTGATAACGGTGGTAATGCCCAAGTTCGC
>CAYNAN010000172.1:0-2541 GCA_964395085.1 uncultured Synergistaceae bacterium | reverse complement strand
AGAACGAGATGCTTCCCAGAAAGGGCGACATGGAGGCCATGATCGCGACGGATATATAGGGATATATTGGAAAGCCCCTGGCGAGGAGATAAATCTGCCGGGGGCTTTTTAGTGATTCCATACTGCGGAATTGAGGCTTTTAGTTGCAAATACTGTCTAATATATGTAGACTTAAACGACGATCGCAGAGTGAGAGATTTCCTTTTTAAGGGAGGTTGAAGGAGAGGGTGAGCCTTCTTTTTCGATAAAACATGAAAATATTCCATAACATATCCGCTATGCTGGCTGGCAACGCTTTGGACAAAAACCAGAGGGTTGGTGCTAAGAGCATCGGTAAGCTGTCCTCCGGTCTCAGGATCAACTCCGCCTCCGATGATGCCGCAGGTTTGAGTATTTCGGAGAAGATGAGGTCTCAAATCGCAGGTCTGGATCAGGCCCGACGGAACTCCCAGGACGGAATTTCTATGATACAGACCGCCGAGGGGGCTTTGAACGAATCCCATTCGGTTCTCCAGAGGATGAGGGAGCTTTCGATTCAGGCCGCTAACGATACCTTGACATCACATGATCGCCAGCACATCCAGAGAGAGATGGACCAGATGGTGGACGAACTGGACAATATCGCAAAAAACACCAAATTTAACAAAAAAAGACTTCTAGACGGGAGTGCATCCGCTCTGTGGTCCGTGAGTGATCCCTCCGTAGGAGTGGTGGTACGTGGAGGTCTTGACGTGCCTGAGGGTAACTTTATGGTTACACTTACGACAAAAGACCCGGGCCAGGCAGAGGTAAAAAAAAGCCATATCTTCCCGATCATAAAAGACGGGAAAGAGTTATCTTTATCCGATATCCCCTCTTTCTACGATAACGGAAGGCCGATTTTAGACCCCTCTAAGTCACTTTATCTGGATCAGGGGAACGGTAAGAAGGTTGAGGTCGTCGTCTACAGCAACGATACAGTTGAAGATCTGAGAAAAAAACTGGATGATGCGGTCGGTAAGGGATTGGGACAGAGCTATTCGGGGCAGGGCTTAGACGGTTTCTTCTCGTCCATATCGTCGGGCAAGTCTGGAACGGTTGAATCCATAAGGACTGAAGAGGGAACGGTTTCTCTGCCGGTAAAGCCTATAGATGAGGTTTTGACCGACGGTGTGACTGCGAACTTTACCTCCGGTGCGATCGCCTTTGCTGCTATAACTAAAGGATCCACCGATGTGCTTTTGCACATCAATGATAACGGTGCTCCCGACTCAATACAGGTTTTTACAAGGGATGGAGTTCTCCTGGTCGGAGTGGATCCACCGGAGGTCCCTGTTCCATTGACTGAAGCTAACGGTTTTCTGCCAGGTGCTACATACCAGCCCACAGGGCCGCTGGTAAATCCAGCTTATAACAACGTTTCTCCCTACAATCAGGTTCTATACAAAGGTACCGAGATGGCCTATTCTGGCTCTGATAACCCTGGCAGTGGTGACCTGAACGAGTACTTTTTCATAAAAGACTCTCCCGAGGACCTACTGGTCTTTGTCACAGGAAGTGGAGTTTTTGATATTACCGGGACCTGGACGGAGATAAAAAAACAGACCGAATATTCCAGTGATTACTCTCTATCCGCCCCTCTGATACTTAGGTCTGCTGTGCCAGGTGGCGATGGCAGGATAAGTATATCCGGTGACGACGATCTCCTCAACGCTCTGGGCTTTTCCGTGGTCCAGGAAGCTATCGATCCTTTGAGGCAGGTTCTTGTTACCGACGCTCACACCGAAAAGACAGTCACGTCAGGCATGTTATTCTCTGGAAGTCATCTAGTTAGCTCCATTAACTCCAGCTTAGATCTATCAATAGACCCCTCTATGGCTGTTGGAGTTTCCTGGAACGATAACAACAAGGGATTTTCCATGTCTGGGACGGATCATTCTTTTTTTGTTCATATCTGTGACAACCGGACTGTTTTGCAGACTGGGGCCAATGAGGGGGATGATTTTGGGCTGCTTTTTGGTGATGTCTCATCAAGAGGTCTGGGGCTTTTGCCTCCATCTCCTTCCGTTCTTGACAGAGATTCAGCTTGTCGAACTCTATCAAGGGTGGATAAAGGCATAGATATTTTGTCGTCTCAGAGAAACAGATTAGGGTCCTATCAAAACCGCTTAGAACACTCTATTTCAAACGTGACGACGGCATCCCAGAACCTCGTTGAATCGGAGAGCCGTATTAGGGATCTGGACATGGCCAAAGAGATGATGAACTTCACTAAGATCAATATACTTCTCCAGAGTGGAAACTCCATTCTCGCCCAGGCCAACCAGTCTCCTGAGGGTGTTTTACAGCTTCTGAAGGGCCAATAACCCTTTGATTTAAGCTAGAGCAAAAGCCCCTGTATCGATGGCGTTCGCCGATACAGGGGCTTTTGCTATCCCAGCCTCGCTGAGGCGGCCTTGCCGTGGCCGTCCAGCCCCTCCGCATTAGCCATGGCCTCCGCTATCGGGGCGAGACGCTGGGCTCCCTCCACTGTCATCCTCTGAAAGGTGCAGGTCTTGAGGA
>CAYNAN010000171.1:0-2560 GCA_964395085.1 uncultured Synergistaceae bacterium | reverse complement strand
ACATGCCGCCTTTGAGTACGAATGGGGCGACAGGACGTCGCCCCAAGCCGAGGGGGCACAGGACGTGCCCTCCGAGGCGGTTCGTACGGAACAGGCAGGTCGAGTATACGCCCGGGCGAGACAGGGCGTAGGCGGAACGATCTCTCCGAGGGAATCTGAGCATGAGTTTTTAGAGATTCCCTGTAAAATAGTCGATATAAGCCTTACGGCAGGAGGATGAAGATGAGCGATTTAATAGATAGAATACGTGGCGAGCTCCGAGATAGCTCCAGCGAGGAGTTCAGGGAAAGCGGCAAGAGGTTCTTCAAAGAGGAGGTCCGCCTTTACGGCGTTAGGACCCCCTCGGTCAACGGTATAGCGAAAAAATATACAGGGGCTATAAAATCCCTTCCCAAAACCGAGATGTTCTCCCTCTGCGAGGAGCTCTGGCGTTCCGGCATGTTGGAGGAATGCTTCATAGCCTGCAACTGGGTCTACGCCAACAGGGACAGTTACGACGAGGGAGATTTTTCCGTGATGGAGCGATGGGTTGAGACTTACGTCGACAACTGGGCCACCTGCGACACCTTCTGTAACCACTCGGTGGGTTTCATGGTGGAGTCCTACCCCGCTCTGGTTGAGAGGCTCAAGGTCTGGACTGGCTCTCCAAACCGTTGGGTGAGGAGGGCCTCGGCGGTTTCTCTGATAGTCCCTGCCAAGAAGGGCCTCTTCAAGGGCGAGGTCTTCCAGATCGCCGATATACTGATGACTGACGGCGACGACATGGTCCGAAAGGGCTACGGATGGCTCTTGAAGGTCACCTGCGAAAAGCACCAGGACGAGGTTTTCGACTACGTCATGGAACACAGGGACGCCATGCCCCGAACATCCCTCAGGTACGCCATAGAGAAGATGCCGAAGGACATGAGGGCTCAGGCGATGATGAGGCCGGACAAGTAATCCTTTCCGTGAGAGATAAATCAGGCCTTTTGTGATTCCTGAACCGAATATTTAGTCTTATAATTATTCTCGTATTCCCCCCTTCCAGGATCGGGCCGGTAACCTCTCCTGGGTTTGGCCGAAAGGTCTAGGGCCCCGTCAGGATTTGATCCCCGACGGGCCCTTTTTGCGTCTGCTTTTTTGTGAACGATAGGTAGATGGCTACTCCTGTCGTGATTTTTAGTGTAGAATTGCAGGACTTCGTCAGTTTAGAACTTTCGGTGAAAGGAGGGGCTGTCTTGAGCGAGATAGATTTTGCGGCGTTGGTCCCTTTTGTGGTGATAACCCTTTATACCCCCGGTCCCAACAACGTCAGCAGTGCGGCCATGGCCGCCAAGTTCGGCATGAGACGGACGTGGAGCTATATGTACGGAATAGCCACCGGATTTTTCATCCTGCTGACCCTCAGCGGGCTTTTCTCCGGAGGTCTGATGAGCGCTGTTCCTCAGCTTGAGGGGATCGTCAAGTGGGTCGGTGCGGCCTACATACTCTGGTTGGCATGGGGTCTGGTCAAGGAGAAGCCAGGGGGAGACTCGACCACCAAGGGAGACGTCGCCAGGGGGTTCGTCAAGGGAATGATCCTCCAGTGCGTCAACGGTAAGGCGGTGGTGTTCAGCCTTACCCTCTACACCGTGTTCTTCAGCTCCATACTGTCCAGGCTTGGACCGGTCCTTCTCACAGCTCTGATCATAGCGGTGGCGTGCCTGTTCTCCCTGATCCTCTGGGCCTCCTTCGGGGCGGGGATCGACCGCTTTATGGGCAGCCCCTCGAAGAGAAGGGCGCTGAACTACGGTTTTGCCCTCATGCTGCTGTTCACGGCGGCTCAGGTAGCTGGATTGCTTTAAATAAAATCCTTAAAAAGTTATTTCTTAAAAGATTTAAAATATATTTTAGAGATGCTCCTAATTAAAGACTTGGAGGTAGCCATGAAGATAAATATATGCGACGGCGTTTTTGACAGGTTTAAGGGATATCACAGGGCGGTGGTCTTGGTCAGAGGTGCGAACAACCGAGGCGAGGACCCCTCCCTCCTTTCCAAGCTCCGCGAGGCCGAATCGGCGGTCCGTCTCGAGGTGGGATCCTCGGACCACAGGGAGATCCCCACGATAGCCTCCTGGGTGGAGGTGTTCAGGTCTCTGGGTATAAACCCCAACAAATACCCCCCCTCGGTGGCCAACCTTATAAAACGCACAGTAAAGGGGACCGACCTGCCCTTCGTCAACAAGCTGGTCTGCATCTTCAACGTGATCAGCCTGAGACACAAAGTTCCCTGCGGTGGGGACGACCTATCGGTGGTCAAAGGAGACCTTAAACTCGACTTTGCCACAGGGGACGAATCCTACGTTCCTCTTGGAAAGTCCGACGTCGTAGAACACCCAGAGCCTGGAGAGGTGATCTACTTCGACGACGGTAACGGAGACGTGTTCTGCCGTGGCTGGTGCTGGAAGAACGGTGACAGGAGCAAGATAATCGAGGAAACCGAGGACGTCGCCATAAACGTCGAGGGGATGCCTCCAGTCTCCGTCGAGGACCTGTCCCTTATGGCGAAGGAACTGGCTCAGATGGTCAGGGATCACTGCGG
>CAYNAN010000170.1:0-2610 GCA_964395085.1 uncultured Synergistaceae bacterium | reverse complement strand
CGGGCTCAAATGGGCTTCGTCGGAGCGATCTCTCCGAGGATCAGCGTTTTTAGAGGTCCCCTAAGACTATCCTTTTATCCCCGACCCTTCTGGTAACGCCTTTTCCGTCAAAATACTCTAAAAGAGGCAGTATAAACTTCCTGCTGCTGCCGGTTATGTCCCTCACGGAGGCGATAGTAATTCCTCCCTCCACCTCTTTAAGGACGGACAGGAGCCTCTTTTCGACCTCAGACGAGAAAAGAAAGGTCCCGTCCACCACTACAAAAAGCCCCATCCTCTTTAGATCGTCGATAAACTTGGAGAAGTTTTTTTTGTCCATTCCGAGGCTTTCCTGACACTGCTCGAGGGTAGGAGGCTGAAAACCAGCTTCATCACAGAGGGATTGGATCTTCGCCAAAGACCTGTTAAAGGCCTCGTTATCCTCCTTTTTAAACCCCTTGGCGGAGATAAATCCGTCTTTGTTGACGATAAGCCCTCTGGAGATCATGTCGTCCACAAGGGCCTTTCCGAGCTTTCTATCTCCGTCCTTGAACAGGCTGTTGACCAATTTATCCATAGGGATCCCCTCCTGATG
Organism: uncultured Synergistaceae bacterium; assembly: GCA_964395085.1. Lineage (GTDB taxonomy): Bacteria > Synergistota > Synergistia > Synergistales > Dethiosulfovibrionaceae > Dethiosulfovibrio. Next base: position 2,036 of record CAYNAN010000170.1, on the reverse strand, counting down.
GGGATTTTCATCGTGGAATAACTTCACCTGACTCGAGATCTGCCCTGCGATATCCCTCAACTCACCGGAGGAGAGAACCACGCCGTTGCCGACCTTGAAAAGAGCTATACCCTTTGGCTCCAGTGACACCAGGATATCGAGAAGGCCTTTTCTTGTCTCCTGAGTCTGGACTATAAGATCGTCAAACAAGATCCTGCCGTAAAAATCCACCAGGGACGCTATCCTGTCCTCTCTCGTAGTCACCGAAGCAAGCTTCGTCAGTCTCTCTACGGATGTCTCCCTGGATCGCCTGCCATGAGCCTTTCTACCGTAGGGGGAAAGTATATCGCCTCCGCCTATGGTCCTGAGAGGGCTGTAAAACCGGATGACGTACTTCTGGCAAAGGGAGGCCACCACCGGCTCCTCCAGCACCAACTGCGCCACAGTCTCCTCCCCTGGTAGGAGCTCCTTCCTGTCCAAAAACGCCACCCTGCCGAGGACATCGGATGTCCCCATATGGACCCTGACCCTCTGCCAGTGGGATATCCCATCCGATATCCCCGGAAGAGCCCTTAAAGACACGTCAAAGCAGCTGGAGGAACGGAAAACTCCTGAAGCACATACAACGTCTCCCCTGTTAAGCTGGTCCACCGAAAGGCCTGCAAGGCTTATAGCAACCCTCTGACCGGCCTGAGCCGACTCCACCGTCGCGCGATGGACCTGGACGCTTCGGACCCGGCTTTCCAACTCCGCTGGAAGTATCTCAACCTCGTCCCCTTGGGAGATGGTCCCTCTATAGGCCGTTCCCGTTACGACAGTTCCAAAGCCTGCCACGGGGAATGTGCGGTCTATGGGCATGAAAAAGGCTCCATCCCTCTCTCTGGGGTGGACCACGTCCACCAAGTGTTCCATCTCGGCTAGGACCTTATCCAGGTTCATACCGGTCACGGACGAGGCTGGGATTATGGGTTTCCCGTCGAGAAAGGTTCCTTTCACCAGCTCCATTACGTCCTCGGTAGCAAGGTCGATCATCTCGTCGTCGACCATATCCGCCTTGGACAGGACGACAAAACCGTCATTTATGCCTAGAAGCTCCAGTATATCCAGATGCTCCCTGGTCTGTGGCATCACACCCTCGTCCGCCGCGACGACGAGGACAACCCCGTCAAGCCCGGAGGCCCCAGCCACCATCTGTCTTATAAACCTCTCATGCCCCGGGACGTCTATGACGCTGATAACCCTCTCACTGGGAAGTGTGAGAGGGGCAAACCCCAGCTCTATAGTGATGCCTCTTTTACGCTCCTCCGACAACCTATCACAGTCAACCCCGGTAAGAGCCTTTACCAGGCTGGTTTTGCCGTGATCTATGTGCCCTGCGGTCCCTATGACCAGCGATATTTCCCTCTTCATTTAAGGTGTCCCCCCAATATCTCCACAAGGGCCTCTAAAACTATACTATCGTCGCCATCCAACAAGGTCCTGCCGTGGATCAATAAAGCTCCATCCCTGGCCCCAGCGATTATAGGCGTTCGACAGGCCCTGAGACGGTCCTGAAGCGAGCCGGAACTCATGGAGTCAGCCCGGATCGACACGGCAAAACCGGGAAGATCTGTTCCTGGGTATGCCCCCCCTCCGACGGCATCAGGAACCTCCACCACGTCGATCGAGGCGGATGGGATCCCTGATCTGAGAGAAGAGGCTAAAAGCTCGCACCTATTTTTGATATCCATTTGCCCCATGGACAACATTGCCACGGTCGGGACTTTGGCCGAAAGACCTCTGACGTATAGCCTCAGAGTAGCCTCCATAGCGGCTAAGGTCATCTTGTCGCACCTGAGGGCCCTGAGAAGAGGATAGGTCCTTATCCTGTCCACTAGGTCCCTCTTTCCAACTATGCCACCGATCTGGGGACCGCCCAAAAGTTTATCACCCGAGAAGGTCACCAGGTCGACTCCGGCCTGAAGACATTCCTTGACGGTTATCTCTCCCCCCAGACCGGAGCCGGAGAGATCGGCCATAACCCCACTCCCAAGGTCCTCCATAAAGATGACGCCCCT
>CAYNAN010000169.1:1521-2811 GCA_964395085.1 uncultured Synergistaceae bacterium | reverse complement strand
GGTGTATCTGCCTATCAGTTCAAGGACCTCGAGCTCGTTTTGGAGGTCCAGGTTTGCCGTCGGCTCGTCCAGTATGAGTACCTTCGGATCGCATACCAAGGTCTGGGCTATTGACACCAACCTCTGCTGACCTCCGCTGAGCTTTTTGAAGGGCCTCTCAGCCAGGTCAGATATGGACATCTCCCTCAGGATGGCCCAGGTCTTTGAAATGTCTTCCTTCTGGACCCTCAGGGATAGGGTCTGGACCCTTCCCAGAAGAACCACCTCGAAAACCGAGAGTGACGATGTGGAGGAATTGCCCTGGGTCATGTAGCTGAGCATCCTCCTGAACTGATGCTTAGGATAGGATTCCCTGTCTCTGCCGTCGATCTTGACCGTTCCACGGGCCTCTAGAATTCCGGCGATAGACTTCAGCAGGGTGGTTTTGCCCGCTCCGTTGGGCCCTATCACGGTGGTTATCTCGCCTTTTGGTGCGGAGAAAGAGACATCTTTTAACACGTCAAAATTCCTGTAGGAGAAGCTGAGTCCTTCCACTGAGAGCCCCATCTATCGCCACGACCTTTGTCTGTAGACTATCAGGACGAAGAAGAAGGGAACCCCGATAATCGACGTGATTATCCCTATTGGAAAGACGCTTCCAGGTATCACCGATTTGCTTATCACCGAGGACAGGGCCATTATCATTGCTCCGCAGAGGGACGACATGGGGAGAAAAAACCTCTGATCGTCCCCCGACAGCATTCTGGCTATATGGGGTCCAGCCAGGCCTATAAACCCTATGGTCCCCACAAAACACACCGCCGAGGCGGAGAGAAGGGAGATCAGGACGAAGGCCTTTACCTTGAGGGGCTCGACGGATATCCCCAGGCTTTCCGCCTTCTCATCGCCGAGCATCAGGGCGGTGTATCTCCATGAGTCGGCCATTATGAAGGGCGTCACCGCCACCAGGACCGCCACGATAAGAGAAAACTTTCCCCAGGTGGTCTTTTGTAGGTTGCCGAAGGTCCAAAATACTATGGCCTGGACGTCGCCCTCGGTGGCGTAGTACTGAAGCAGGGCCTGAAGGGCCTGGAATAGAAACAGCATGGCTATGCCGGACAGGATCATGCTCTCGGTGCTCATCCCGCCGATACGGCCCATGGCGTAGATGGACATACATACGACCATGGCGAATATGAAAGCACTTGTGGGAATCAGGAGTGAGCCGATCGAGGGCAAAACCGCGCCGCTCAGAACTATTGCTAAGGATGCCCCGAATCCCGCCCCGGCTCCGACGCCAAGAGTATAGGG
>CAYNAN010000169.1:0-1421 GCA_964395085.1 uncultured Synergistaceae bacterium | reverse complement strand
GGGACCAGGTCCCTGGCTATGTTGTCCCCTCGGCAGTTCTCTATTATCCCACCCCACATCTTTTTGCCCCAGGTCGGTCCGTATACCTCCGGCCCTGCCTGATTTCCGCTGAACTCCATGTATACCCTGGGCCTTGGGCCGGAGATATCCGCCACCCTGTCCTGAACTGTCTTAAAATTGCGGGTGTAGTATTCGACGAGCTCCTGAGCCCTTCCCTCTGCTCCCATGATCTTGCCGAACAACAAGGTACTCTTTACGTGGTTTTCCAGGGTCTGGGCGTGATAATCCACGAACACCACAGGGATGCCAGCTCCCTCAAGCCTCTTAAGCTCGTCCTGGACCAGCTTGAGGTCGTTTTGTGGCATGAATACAACATCAGGCCTCAGTGCCATGACCGCCTCGACGTTGAAGCTGTTTTTTTGGACGTATCTCACGTCCGGAATGTCCCCTATGGGAAACCTTTTGGAAAAGGCGTCCCAGGTCGACTGTCTGCGCCCTTTCCAATATTGGGTGGACCATCCGGCTATTTTCGATATGCCCTCCTCCCCTGTTGTGGCGATGTACTCCTCAAAATTGAAGGTGAGCACTACCCTCTCCACAGGCTGCTTTACGGTTACCTCTCGTCCTGTGATGTCCGAGACGGATAGTGTGCTGGCCGTTGAAGGCGAGCAGGCCTGTAGGGCGATAAGCAGCGCGAAGAAGATGGAGATAAGCCTCGTTCTTTTCATAGTCGTTCCTCCTGTGTCTGGTCGATTTTTTAGGACGCAATTATAGCACATGTTTACAAAACAGTAGCACCTCGTTCCCGTTGTTCAACTCCATCCGACATGGTAGTATGCCAAAGTGGTGTTCTCACTATGAATCAAAGGAGATGATTGTGTGTTCAAGTTGAAACTTAGAGGCCTCCTGCTGGTCCTCGTCCTTGCCCTGGCGATGGCGTTTCCCGTGGTCACCCACGGGGAGGAAAGGTCCGTGTCGGTGGACGGTCTCTCGGTGGTTTACGACGAATACGGAGAGGGAGACAGGACTGTGGTCTTTATCCCTGGCTGGTGCTGTGACAGCTCGGCGTGGAGCCGTCAGGTTGCTGATCTTTCAGGGGATTTTCACCTCCTGGTGGTGGATCTCCCGGGGTTGGGCAGGAGCGACAAGCCCAAGGACGTGGTCTACTCCCTGGACCTGATGGCCGACGCCGTGGCTGCGGTGATGGACGACTCTAAAGCCTCTATGCCCGTAGTGGTAGGGCACAGCATGGGCTACAGCGTCGCCGTAAGGTTGTTGTGTAGGCGTCCCGACTTGGTCGAAGCCATAGTCAACGTTGACGGGGCCTATCTCAGGCCCCTGGCGGAAGGCCAGGATCCCGATGGGTGGGAGCCGGAGATGAAGGGCTTTCTGACGAGGCTAGGGGGGCCCGAGGCAGAGGA
>CAYNAN010000168.1:0-2862 GCA_964395085.1 uncultured Synergistaceae bacterium | reverse complement strand
CGTTACAGTTGCCTTGCGGCCTCCGCTCTCAGCGGCGCAGGAGGAATAATACCACAGGCCATCCGGTTCGGTCAAGCCTTTTTTATGGCTAAAAATCCTCTTCCTGATCTTTTTCCTCTGCACCGCCCATATCTCTATCTTCATCGTCCATGGCGAGGTCCATTACCTCCTCGTCAACGTCTATAACGTTCGGAATTTCTTCTCCCTCAGGCTGGTCTTCGTCTTCCCCTAGGACAAAGCCCAATCCCTTGGCAGCCTCGTCGAGAACCGCCTTTACCACCTCGTCGTGAAGATCAGGGTGTTCCTCAAGGTAAGCCGCAACCTTATCCTTGCCCTGCCCTAAGGTCTCCCCCTTGTAGGCCAGCCAGGAGCCCTTTCTCTTTATTACCCCAGCGTCTATGGCCATATCGACAGTGGACATGAGCCTGGGGATCCCCTTACCGTAAATCAAGGTAGCGTGAGCGGTCCTGAAAGGAGGGGCCTGCTTGTTCTTGACCACCTTTATCCAGAGCTCATGCCCTATGGTATCATCGCCTTTGGTTAGGGCCTTTCCTCTTTTTACCTCGACCCTAACGGAGGTGTAGAACTTCAGGGCTCTTCCACCGGTGGTGGTCTCGGAGGGTCCCCTGCTGTATCCTGTTGAGATGGTTGCCCTCAGCTGGTTTATGAATATGACGACACAGTTGCTCTTGGATATGGCCGACGTCAGACGTCTCAGGCCGTAGGACATCAGCCTTGCCTGAAGCCCCACCTGGGTATCCCCTATTTTCCCGTCTATCTCTGCCTGAGGGGTAAGGGCCGCAACAGAGTCGACGACCACTATATCGACCGCACCGCTTCTTACAAGCGTCTCCAGTATATACAGGGCCTGCTCTCCGCTATCGGGCTGAGAGATATAAAGCTCCGCTACGTTGACCCCCAAAGACTGAGCCAGTCGTGGATCAAGAGCGTGCTCGGCGTCTATGAAGGCTGCCACGCCGCCAGCTTTCTGAGCCTCAGCCAAGGCGTGGAGGGCCAAGGTGGTTTTTCCTGACCCTTCAGGCCCGAAGACCTCGACGATCCGGCCTCTGGGAAATCCGCCTATACCTAAAGCGACGTCCAGAGGCAGAATCCCTGTCGGTATTACCTCCACAGCGCTCATGGTCCCCTCCCCTAAGCGCATGATGGAGCCATCCCCGAACTTGCTCCTGATGTCGTCTATCGCCAGACCTAGGATGTCGTCCCTGGTCATGGCCTTCTTTTTTACGGTAGCCATATCCCATACCTCCTGATCTAAGAAACTTCCCTCAAAATGGACTCCAGTGCCTCCAATACGGTGGACCTTCTTATATCGTCTCTGTCCCCTGGAAAGATCCTGCTGAATGATCTAGGGGATTTCCCCCTCGCAGCCAGACCAAACCAGACCAGTCCGACGGGCTTTTCGTCCGACCCCCCGTCGGGACCGGCAATACCTGTGACGGAGAGCGCGACATCGGATCCGTAAAGCCCCATAGCACCGGATGCCATAGCTTGAGCACACTGGGAGCTGACCGCGCCGTAGAATCTCAATACCTGGGAAGGGACCGACAGTATGGACTCCTTGGCTCTGTTAGAGTATGTCCCAGCGCTGCCCAAAAAAAACGAGGAAACCCCAGGCACCTCCGTCACAGCTCCGCCGATTAGCCCCCCGGTGCAGGACTCGGCCAAGGCCAGGGAAAGCCCTTTACAGTCGAACAGGTCCTTTATCCTTTCAACCAAGTCGATCACAGATCTGTCGAACATAGAATCATCCCCAAACTATCTATAGGACGAATGGAACCTGTCCCATGAAGATCCATCTGACGCCCCACATAACTAGGTTCGTGACTATTCCTGCCGCGACGTCGTCACCCATAACTCCCAGTCCGCCCGGCATTCTTGCAAAGGACGAAACAGGAAAAGGCCGCAACAGACCGAACACCCTGAACAAAAACAGGGCGGGAACCGCGAAACCCAGAGTAGCGGAGGACGTTACATGCCCGATCATCGCCACCCAGACTCCCACGGCGTGATCTATAACCACGTCTGGCTCGACCTCTTTGTCGCTGGATAAACCACCACAGGCCCATACCCCAAGGGGCAGGACCAAACATATCGCCAGGGCCAGGGTTGAGGTGGAGCAAAAAGGCAATATGGCAAAGCAGGCTACGGCTGAGGCCAGAGTTCCTGGCATGGATGAGATCCTGCCGAGCCCCAGCATGGTGGCTACGGCCCTTTTCACCTGACCATCTCCCCAAAGAGGTCGTACTCAGAGCCGTCTGACACCCTGACTTTTATCATCTCCCCAGGCGAAACACCGTCGGCACCCGAGACTGCCACGAGGCCGTCTATCTCAGGGGCGTCCCTGAAGGACCGTCCCCATCTCATACCGTCCTCCTGGTCTACGTCCTCGATTAACACCTGGATATCCTTGCCCACAAAACTCCTCTGTCTATCCAGGGAGATGCTCTGTTGAAGCTCCATCAGCTCGGCATATCTCGCGTCCTTTACCTCCTGTGGGACCTGACCGTCCATGGAGGCCGCGGGGGTTCCTTCCTCGGCACAGTAGGTGAAAGCACCCATTCGGTCGAACCGGACGTCCTCCACGAAGTCCAGAAGAGACTGAAACTTTTCCTCCGTCTCGCCTGGGAAACCGACCATCAAGGTCGTCCTGAAGGCAAAGTCGGGATAGAGATCCCTTGCTTTGCGGAACAGCTCCCTTATGTGGGCCTCCACAGGATGGCGGTTCATGGCCCTTAATATATCGTCGTCAACATGCTGAACCGGAACGTCAAGCCATGGAACTATCCTTGGACTCTCCAAAACCCTCCTAACGAGCCTCTCCTCGACCCTTGAGGGGTGGAG
>CAYNAN010000167.1:0-2986 GCA_964395085.1 uncultured Synergistaceae bacterium | reverse complement strand
AACGGGATAACGGCCACGCTGCCACCTCCCTCGCTCGGATCTCCGCTTCTTGGATAGCTTCATCCATCCCTTTGCAGACAACCGCCTTGTGTCCAACTTCGTTGAGGTAGGAGAGCCAGCTTTTTTGCTCTGGACTGACTGTCCCCCCTTTTCTTCGCTTCATCTCAATCCACAGAGCCCACTCAGGCACGCAAAGATCGGGGACCCCTCTACTTACCCCTTCCGCCTTAAGTCGGCCCGCTGTGGCCCGTCCTCGCTCGCCTCCGTTCGGTATGGCAAAGATCCTTACCTCCGGGAACCGCCTTCTGAACCACTGAACGAAGTAACGCTGTTCATCATGCTCCGAGGGGATCACTCCAGATTCGGTCAACGACCCGGTCGAACTTGCCGTCTTTTTTGTAGCGTATAAACCTTGGCGGGGTGGCATTCCCCATCACCTCCGCTAATTGTTGGATATCCCAGGCTTGGGATAGGTCTGCTCCCGCCTGCACTGCTATCTCATGCAACATCTTGTTGGCTCTCCTGCCGGCGTACCCCTCATGGAGGACGGTCAGGTATTCATCTACCTTGCTTATGTAGAGCGGTCCGTAGTACCTTGCCTTCAAGGTCTCTATCCCCGACTTGGCCATGTGGACCGACCACTCCCAGGCTTCAATGGGGAGCTCTTGCGGCTCTATCCCCATGATGTCCTCTTCGTGTAGACTGATGGGCTGTTTCTCCGGCTCAGGGAAAGGGTTCCCACAGGCAGGGCATACTTTCGCCGACAGGTGGCAGAACTCCTGGCATTGCTCACATACCTTTACCGGAGCCTCCCCTGTCCCGTCGCCCTTCCGTCTCGGCGGAGCGACGCTCGTTATCGGCCCGTGGGAGGAAACGACTCCGGCGAAGTCCAGTACCAGACAGTCACCGCCTTGAGGTTTTACCCTCATGCCTCTCCCTGCCATCTGTAGGTATAGGCTTGGGCTTTTGGTCGGACGGCACATGGCCAGGAGGTCGACGCCCGGATGGTCGAAACCGGTGGTCAGTACCGAGTTGTTCGTCAAAGCCCTGATCTCTCCGGCCTTGAACCTCTCCAAAATGAGTGCTCGCTCGTCCTTTGGCGTGTTGCCTAGGACCGTCTCAGCGGAGACTCCAGCGGCTCTGAGCTCATCCCTCATCGCTATGGCGTGGTCCACGCCGGTGCAGAAAAAAAGCCATGACTTCCTGTCCCGTCCCCATCTGAGGACCTCTTGGACGATGTAGCCGTTGTCCGTTTCGTTGTTCACCGCCTTTTGTAGCTCCGACTCCACGTATTCGCCGCCTCTTGTGGCGACTCCCTCGGTCGATAAGAGGGTCTGAGTCAGCTTTGACCTGAGAGGGGCAAGGTGTCCTCGTTCGATCAGATCCTCGATCTTGACCGGTTCAATTAGGCCCGAGAAAAGGGCCGGTTCGTCGGTGATCAGGCCGTGTCCCAGCCGGTAAGGCGTCGCAGTAAGGCCAATCACTCGTAGGCTTTGGTTGATCTGGGTCAGGTCCTCTACGAGGTGGCGGTATCCTCCTTCCTTCTTGTGGGAGATAAGGTGGCACTCATCGACGATAACCATGTCGATATGCCCAAGCTGCTCCGCTTTATTCCTGACCGACTGTATCCCAGCGACGGTGATGGACCGTCCCAGGTCTCTTTTTCCGAGCCCGGCCGAGTAGACCCCTAAAGGGGCTTCCGGCCAGGCGTTGAATATCTTGTCCGCATCCTGCTGTAGGAGCTCTTTGACGTGGCTGAGTATGAGGATTCGAGTGTCAGGCCAGCCCCTCAAAGCATCGAGGCAAAGACCGGCTATGACGTGACTTTTGCCTGAGCCTGTTGGCATGACCAAACAGGGATTACCGTCGTTCGCTCTCATCCAGTCGTACAGCAGATCAAGAGCTCGCTGTTGGTAATCTCTTAGAATGGGATCTCCTCCTCTTCAACCTGGAGGTCCATGGGACTCACCCCGGCTTCCGCTATGCCGAGGAGCTCCTTTGAGCTGTAGACGTTGGCATCTGGCTCACCTACGGCGTATCTACTGCCGTTGATAACGTAGTAGGCTGCCATTCCATCCTCTGTTCCTCCTTGCCATTCCCAGGGGACTAGATCAGGATGGATCACGTGACAGGGACATCCTGTCCGCTGGATCTCCAGGGGGATCTCACAGTTACCACCCCTTGCGCAGGTCCACGTACCCTCTGGCGTAGGGGTGACATGGGCACAGGTCCGGCAATTGACCTCCTTCGTGGTCTTGGTCCCAAAGCAAAGGTCATGACATGGGCACCACCTACACTGATACCATGAGGGATCTGCCATTACAGGCTCCGGCATTCGCTCCGCCAGGGCTATACGGTGGCCCCTGTCTACCAACATCTGGGCCGCTTGCTTGTCGTAGTGGACCCGCTCGGTGTAGATCTCGTCGGTGTCCTTGCATACGGCGTAATACAGCCCTCTGTCGATCTTGGTCCCGTGCATGTAGAGCTGCATCTGACACCAGTGCATAGGCTTTGCTGACTTGAGTCCTTTTGACTGGAGTCCATTGAAGCTCTTGGACCCGTGGGTCTTGCACTCCAGGATATGGCGGCTCTTAGGGGCTTCCGGAACACCGGATTCGATGATTCCGTCTACTGAGCCGGAGACGTGAGAGCCGAAGTCGACTCGGCTTTGTTCTCCTCCGGTCGAATGGATCTCCAATCCGATGGCTTCCAGGTCTTTCACTATGGTGGCTTCCTCCATCTGGCCCCGCCGGAAGAGACGGAGGATACGGCCAGGGAACTTCTCTATAACCGCCCATCGGAACGAGAGCCAGAGGAACCGATCACAGGGATGGCCCAGGAGGGACGCCCCCAGATGGGGGCGTGGTCCTTCTTGGATATCCTCGTGGTGCTTGTCGATCAACTCGGCTATGGAGGGTCCTTTTGGGATCTCCATGGTGCTATACCCTCATCCATGGAGGGGTTGCACTGCCGGTGTCGATTGGAG
>CAYNAN010000166.1:0-3011 GCA_964395085.1 uncultured Synergistaceae bacterium | reverse complement strand
GGGGTAAACTCGCTATCGTTGAATGCAAAAAAGAAAAGAGCTCTTTTGGACCTCCTATAGAGTTGAGGATCTCCCCTGAGGAGCTTGAGCGACACGCAAATAAATTTAATAAAATAAAATACGAAGATCTAGGACTCAACTACATGTTGATTTTTAATTTAAACCAGGAATAAACTTAGGATAGAGCTAAAAGGGCCCCCTGCTTCAGGGGACACCTTTAGCTCTATCAATACTACATCATTTAGATTTTATCTTAAAGAAGGACCGAGGCTCACTCTCCGGTGCGTCGTCAGGAAGGCCACCGTCCTTTCTAGGGCTTCCCTTTATCTTGTGCCATTCGTACCACCCTCCGTCGTAGACCCTTATATCCTCCCAGCCCATAGCGTAGGCGTAGAAATAGGTCTCGCTGGCCCTCCATCCCGTTCCACAGTGAAAGGACACCGCCCTATCGGGGGTGATCCCCCACCTGGCCCATCTATCCGCCATCATCTCGTAGTTAAAGGCTGTATTATCGAGATTTCTGTAGTCCTCCATAGCGTAGGGATCGGAACCGGCATAGCCAAAGCGAGATCTAGCGATATCCCCGGCCTCACCGATATAGGTATAGCCGCTTATCTCACAGAGATACTCAGGCCAGCTCCTTATGGATGCGATAACGGCGTCAGGGTTGTTTACCAGAGCAAGCTCCTCCTCGTAATCGATCAGAACCGAGGGGTTTTGAGGGACCGACACCCCGAAATCATCGACGGCGCCCCACTCACTCTCGCCCTCCTCAAGAGGAAAGCCCTCAAGCTCCCAGAGAGGCTTACCGCCGTTTAAAAAGCGGACATCCTTCACCCCGGCGTAGTGCATTATCATTCCAGCCCTATAGGCAGCGGTGGTAGCCGCAACAGAACCGTAGAGAATCACCGTTGTATCGGAGGTTATGCCCATAGCTTCGAGCTTCTCCTTTATGTATTCGTCGGTGGGACGGTTCCAGAATTTAAGCTGTTCCTCCATTGGGATAGACTCATAATCGGCTAAAACCCTGACACCTCTGACCTGATTAATGGTGTCATCCACGGTTATGGCCCCTGGTATATGTCCTCTGATAAAATCATCCTTCTCAAAGGGCAGGTTAACCTCGACTATCTGAAAATCTCCTCCCTTGAACGTCGCCGGAGATCCACCCTCCAAGAGAGCCTTAACCCAGCCAGGGTAGACCAATATCTCGTATCGGGGCATCTTCTTAACCGGCAGACCTGAGTCGATCCACTTGCCCAAACCACCGTCGAGCACCTTCACATCCTTAAACCCAGCGTCAACAAATAGGTCGTAGGCGTCCGATCCGAGGGTACCGTTTCCGTAAATCACGGTAGTGACCGATTTATCAAGATCACGACGGGCCAGCTCGTTATCGAGATCCAGAGAGTTTTCCACCAGAGAAAACCAGCTTAAAGGGAAATCCCTAGCTCCCTCGATATGACCACCTCTGCCTTCATCCGTACCCCAGCCTATAAACTGATGGACAGGACGAACGTCGATAAACTGAACAGATCGGGCCCTAGCCCCATCCTCCACCGATATAACAGGTATCGATCCAGCCATAGCTCCTGTAGTCGCTAAACAAATCGCAACTAACGATAAAAAACATCTCAACATCTAAAGCACCTCTTTTTCTTTAGAGTAAAATCCTAAACCCCTTAAAATCAAATAAGCTAAAAAGCATGAGAACGTGTAGCTCAAAAAAGACGTAGCGATCTGATCTGAGATATATCGGTCCATCTCCCCCAATAGAAAGCTCCAGTATCCAGAGGAAGGGGTAAAGGCACCGAAAAAGTAGGCCAAGGTAAGGCTTATAGGCTTTTGTACCGCCGTCAGGACAGTCGCACAGACTAAAGGGGACCTCCAGGACCTTCCACTCCTGGCAACCCAGCCGATAATAACCGCCTCGATGGCTCGAGAGGCTATGAGGTAACCGATAATACCGCTTCCCATTCCAACGGTGCTTGAGATGAAGTTAAAGGAGATCGCCCACAGACCACCGGCCAAAGGACCTAAGGCCATGGAAAACAGGGCTGTCCCGGATATACTCATGTTAACGAACCTAGGCAGGCTAAAAAAGATCGGCCCGACGAGGGTCGCAACCGTCAGGGACAGGGATATAACCGATATAGCCAGAGGAAACAACGCCAAGACACCCCCTTTCTCCTGGACAAAGGCCTGATACATCACTGTCAGTGATTATACTTTAGGGCGTAAAAATTCTCAAGAGGAATAGATAGCATAACTAAAAAATGACATAAAAAATATCAATATAGACTATTCTCTCCCATAGCAAAAATCCCCTATCCTGCTAAAATGCAGCAGGATAGGGAGGTGAGTAACATGTCTGAAACGCAGAAGCTGGTGGAGAAGATAGAGGCCATAGCGGCGGATCCCAAGGCGGCACCGGGAGCAATCGACGGGGCTCTCAACGAGATGGTGACCTTGCTGAACACCCAGCCCGACGGCTGGGACCTCTGCACCGACAAGGTTCGCTTTTTGCTTAACGAACGGTTCTGCTACAACGGCCCCTCGGCCTACGGCAGGTACTGATAACAGGGGACGCCTCTCAATTCGAGGCGTCCCTTTCGTCTAAAGGTCGTCTATAAATCTCCTGAGACTGTCGTTGAACCGCTCGGGCCTCTGCATCATGAGGAAGTGCCCGGTGTCGTCCCATAGCTCGTAGACCATTTCGGGGAAGTACTTTCTTAGGTCCTCCTCGTTGTCCTCGGGTATGTACTGGTGATCCGAGTAGATCGCCAGGGCCGGCACGCTGAAAGAGGTGACCTTCCACTCCTCCGGCCTTATGAAGGCGGCCATAGAGCTGTAGGCGACGTAGCTCTCAGCGGACATCATCATGTCCATTATCTCCCCTTGCAGTGGTTCCTCGGTCTTGTCGTAGAAGGTGCATCCCACGAACCACCGCCTCGCTTCCTCTGCCTCGGGCCCCCCTAGCCTCGTCAGAAAGCCCTTCATCTCCGGCTCCC
>CAYNAN010000165.1:0-3031 GCA_964395085.1 uncultured Synergistaceae bacterium | reverse complement strand
TTTATGGCGCAAAGATCCAACAACAACTCCCTAGCTCGATCTGCTACGTCCATCAGGAAAACCTCCTTCGGAAATCCTTCCATCTGGACGAATTATACTAAAAAAACGCAGACCATCAAAATAAAAACTAAAGTTCGTCCCTCACCAAAGGCATGCTCATACAACGAGGGCCCCCACGGCCTCTGGAGAGCTCCGAACTGGGCATGGTGTGGGTCACTATACCGTACTCCTGCAACAGCCGATTGGTGGAGTGATTTCTGGAATAGACCACAACCTCGCCGGGGGCTATGGCCAGCGTGTTGGACCCGTCGTTCCACTGCTCCCTGGGGGCGTCTATGGGATCCCCTCCGGCACAGCGAATCAAAGTAACGTCGTCCAGGCCCAAGGTGGACTTAAGGATCTCCTCAAGGGTGGCGGTCATCTCCTCTATCTCCAGCCCCTTAGCACCTCTGGTGATGGAGAAAACCTGTAACGGCCCCTCTATCTCGGGATGGATGGTGAACTTATCCCGGTCCACCATGGTGAACACAGTGTCCAAGTGCATAAAGGCCCTCTTTTTAGGGATGTTGAAGGCCAAAACGGTCTTAAAACTTTCGTCCTCCCGGAGTATCCTGTTTGCCAAGGTCTCAACCGAAGCCGCGTCGGTCCTCTGGGATACCCCAATGGCGAGAACCTCGGGGCTCAGGATAAGCTCGTCCCCTCCCTCCAGAGAGGTCTTTTCGTCCCGGTCGAACCAGAAGGGAATGGCACAGTCCTTGAACCTGGGGTGATACTCAAAGATGTACTTGGCAAAGAGGGTCTCGCGGTTTCTGGTGTCTGTCCTCATGTGGTTTAGGGTTATTCCTGTCCCGATGGTCGCGAAGGGATCCCTGGTAAAGTAGAGATTAGGCAGAGGATCGACGGCGAAAAGGTTATGGCTGTCCAGCCTGTCCGCAAGGGAAAGGGGATGGTCGCCTTTAAGCTCAGACCGGCGGACGCCGGACATCATCCAGTCCACCATGGAGCGAGGATCCAGACTCAAAAAGAAATCCTTCAGGTTATCCCTGGTTCCCTTGCCCGGTATTCCCGCCTCGGACAGGAACTCGTCTACGAAATGCTTCTTGATCTCGTCGTCCACGATGGCCTCGGCTATGAGGTTTTCAAGGTAAAGCACCTCAACGCCCTTATCGGTGAGGATTTTGGCGAAGGCGTCGTGCTCCTGTCTAGCCACCTCCAGATAGGGTATATCGTCGAAAAGCAGCCGGGACATGAGGTCGGGGGTGAGGTTCTCAATCTCTCTACCAGGTCTGTGGAGCAAAACCGAACGGAGTCGGCCTATCTCGGAAGTTACCTTCAGCGGTGACTGTCTCATCAAAAAACCTCCTAGCCTAGTTTTATACAAAAAGTCTACCTTATAAACTCTACATGTCAATAGGTTTATTGACACAAAAGACAATAAAAACATCGATCCTCAAAAAGACCAGTAGAAACGGGCAACCAAACATATACCGAGATACAAAATCTCAAAATCAGTGAACCGAGATAAACTAAGTTGGGCAACTACAGTTCAGGCTCAAAGCAGACGATGAAATAAAAAAGGCCCACAAAGAGGAGGAATGAAGATGAGCGACTTCGGAAAACTTGCGCCGGTAGGATCGGTCTCCCAGATCAAGATGAGAAAGGTCGAGAGACGGGATAAGGACGGAAGAGAGGGAAACAGGGACTGGCAGGAAGAGCTGGAACAGCAGATGCAAAAAGGGCACGAAGAAGAGTCCCAGGAGCAGGAAAAAGACGAACAGAAACCGGAGGAAAAGGACGAGAAAAAAGTCGCTCCTCCTCCCAGCAAGCCTATAGTCATCCACAACCACCTGGACGTAAAAGCGTGATAGAATAATCGAGGACTAACATTCTTCTTTAAGAAGGTGAGCTAATGGCAGACAAGGAAAGAATAATACTCTCGCCCCCCCACATGAGCGGCGATGAGCTTAAGTTCGTACATGAGGCCTTCGACTCGGGCTGGATAGCCCCTCTAGGCCCTCAGGTGGACCATTTCGAGGATGAGACCAGCCGCTACATAGGAAGGCCCAAGGCCCTGGCCCTCAGCTCCGGGACCGCCGCCCTTCACCTGGGGCTCAGGCTCCTGGGAGTAGGACCTGGAGATATAGTACTATGCTCCTCTCTGACCTTCATAGCCTCGGTGACTCCGGTCAAGTTCTTAGGCGCTGAGCCATACTTCGTCGACTCCGACGAGGACACCTGGAACATGTCCCCTAAGGCCCTGAGCAGAGCCATAGAGGACCTGGCCTCCCAGGGCAAGACCGCCAAAGCGGCCATCGTGGCGGAGCTCTACGGCCAAGCACCAAAGTGGGACGAGCTCATGCCCATTTTCGATCGCCATGATATACCGGTCCTTGAGGACTCGGCGGAGGCACTGGGAGCGGATTACCGAGGCAAAAAATGCGGCAACTTCGGCCGTTACTCGGTGTTATCCTACAACGGCAACAAGATAATAACCACCTCCGGCGGAGGGATGCTCCTCATGGACGACCAGGAGTCCAGGGACAAAGCTTTCTTCTGGGCGACCCAGGCCAGGGATCAGGCCCCATGGTATCAGCACAGCGATATAGGATACAACTACAGAATGAGCAACGTCCTGGCCGCCATAGGCAGGGGACAGATGCTCCACCTGGAGGAGCGGGTCGAGGCAAAAAGGGCCATATACGACCGATACAGAGAGGCTCTAGGGGACCTTCCTGGATTTAAGTTCATGCCCGAGACCGAGGGATGCCGGTCCACCATGTGGCTCACCTCCCTGACCATAGACCCAGAGAAAGCGGGCGTATCGGCCATGGATGTCCTGAAGGCCCTGGCGGAGGAGAACATCGAGAGCCGCCCTGTATGGAAGCCCATGCACCTACAGCCGGTCTTCGAGGGCTGTGGCTACGCCTCCCACGGAGAAGGGGACAGCGTCAGCGACGGGCTCTTCCAGAACGGCCTATGCCTCCCCTCAGGAACCGCCATGACCGAAGAGCAGCAGAACAGGGTCATACAG
>CAYNAN010000164.1:0-3057 GCA_964395085.1 uncultured Synergistaceae bacterium | reverse complement strand
TATCGGTGATGCTGGACTGGTTCCCCAACGTGGACCATCTGCCTATCTACGTGGCCCAGGAAGAGGGCTATTTTGAGGAAGCTGGGCTTGAGGTGGAGATAATAACCCCGTCGGAGACCTCCGACTCTCTGAAGTTGGCGATGGCCGGTAAGGTGGACATAGCTGTAGGGTATCAGCCTCAGACCATAATGGCCGCAGCGGAAGGCCTTAACCTCAAGGCCGTAGGACGTCTCGTGGGACACCCCCTCACCACCTTGCTCTTCCTGGAGGACCGAGGCTTCAAAAGTCCCAAGGACCTTGAGGGGAAAAAGATAGGCTACACAGTGCCAGGAATGATGGACCTCATAATGGAGGCCTTCGCAAAGGAGAACGGCATAGATAAATACGAGGCTATCAACGTGGGATTTACCATAGTTCCTTCGCTGGTTTCAGGGCAGGTCGACGCCGTTATGGGGCCTTTCAAGACCTACGAGGTGGTGACGATGGCCCATGAGGGGCTGAAGGCCGGCTACTTCGAGCTGGAGAAGCACGGTATCCCTTCCTACGATGAACTTATCTTCCTGGCGTCTCCCCAGATCTGGGAGGAGAAAAAAGAGGCTGTGACCGCCTTCTGCAACGCGGTTCAGAGGGCAATAGACAGGTCTAGGGCCGATCGGGAAGGAGCTTTAGCCCTATATCTCAACGCCCTGCCAGAGGCGGATAAGAACGTGGAGAGGGACGCCTTTTTCGCGACCCTTCCCTACTTCGCCGACTCTCAGGAGAGTGACCTGAAAAGATGGCAGGACTTCGCCGCTTTCGCCCTCAAGTCCGGCCTGATCGAGACCGAGGTAGATCCCTCGGCAATACTGACGAGATGAGGACCGAGGCCATATCGTCGGTCACCTTACGCAGGCTGACCGTGGCGGGATTGCTTACTGCCACAGCCCTTCTTCTCTCCGGCGTGTCCATACCTTTCGGTCCGACTAAGTGCTTCCCCTTTCAGCACACCGTCAACGCCGTAGCTGGAATACTCCTAGGGCCTTGGTGGGCCGCCGGGACAGCTCTGGTGACCAGCGTCTTAAGGGTGGCTATGGGGACAGGAACCCTGTTCGCCTTTCCCGGCAGCATCCCCGGTGCACTGGCGGTCGGTCTGGCGTACCGATTTTTGCGGAAGGACTGGTGTGCCCTGGCGGAGCCCCTAGGGACAGGTCCCGTCGGAGCGACCCTGTCGGCCCTCCTTATAGCTCCCGCGATGGGAAAATCCGTGGGCTTTTGGGCCTTACAGTCGGCCTTCCTGACAAGCGCTATTCCAGGGTGTATCATAGGATACGCCGTTATCGCAGGACTCAGAAAGTCCGGTGTAACAGTAGATTGAGGCGGCCTTAGGGCCGCTTTTTTTATCCTTTTGCTTGGAGGTATTAGCGTTTGAGACCAGCTTCTTTAGCGTCATTTATAGCCATCGGCACATATGGCTGTTCCGCCGTGGTCCGCAGGCTGGGACTTCCGGCGGTGTGGAACCAGGGTGTCGCATTTTTCTCCTTCGGAGACCGATCGAGTCTGGCTGTGGGCATTGGGTTTGTCTCCCTGTCGATCCTTTCGGTTATGGTATATGAAAAATCGGCCTACACCAGATCGGGGATAATAATGCTCTGGGGAGGGGCTTTAGGCAACCTCATGGACAGACTTCTGTACGGTTCTGTGATGGACTACATACCGATCCCTTTCTGGCCCGGGGGACTGTACATAAACGTGGCGGACCTGGCCATAATGCTGGGGTGTATCTACCTGATACAGGGATTCTACAGACCCAAGGAGGCGAACTGAAACATGTTGAAGTGCAAAGACTGCGATAGAACCTATAAGGACGACTGCTCTCTATGGCGGTGTAACTGCGGAGGATATCTCACCTACTTCAGGGAGAAGGCTGTAGAGGTCTCTAAGGAATCGATTAAGTCAGGCCCCCTATCCATGTGGCGATATCGTTCCGTTATACCGGTGGGCCCGGAGGTTATATCCATGGGGGAGGGGTTAACACCTCTGGTGAGGGCCGACCTTGGAACGGGAGAGTTGTTCTTGAAAATGGATTACCTCTGTCCTACAGGTTCCTACAAGGACCGAGGTATATCGGTATTGACCACAAAACTCAGGGAGAACGGCGTAACCTCCCTGATAGAGGACTCCTCGGGAAACGCCGGGGCCTCTATGGCCTCCTACTGCGCCAGAGGAGGGCTGAATTGCCGTATCTTCGTCCCTCACTACACCTCAGCTGGAAAATGCGTCCAGATAGAGAGCGCCGGGGCGGAGTTGGTGAAGGTTTTAGGGACCAGGGAGGACACCTCCGTCGCCGCTCTGGAGGGGGCGACGTCGACTTTCTACGGCAGTCACAACTGGAGCCCCTGGTTTGTCGAGGGAGTCAAGACCTTCGCCTACGAGATATGGGAACAGATGGGATGGTCCGTGCCCGATAACCTGGTGGTCCCACTGGGTCAGGGGAGCCTGGTTTTGGGCGCCTACAGGGCCTTCTCCGAGCTGTTGGAGGCAGGCTTAATAGACCACATGCCCAAGTTACACGGTGTACAGGCTGAAAACTGCGCTCCCATCGTAAGGGCCTACGAAAGGAGCCTGGACAGTCCTGTTGGCATAGACAAGATAGAGACAGTGGCGGAGGGAATCAGCTCCTCTCAGCCTCTGAGGGGTGAGGAGGTCCTTGAGGCCATCAGGGGGTCTAAGGGATCCGCTGTGGCGGTGGACGAGGATTCCATAGTGGGGGGCCTTTTTCGACTGTCCTCCTGTGGGGTCTACGTCGAACCTACCAGCGCTGTGGTGGTTCCAGGGGTCTCAAAGCTGATCGAGTCCGGCTCTATCTCCAGAGGAGAGACGACGGCGGTGTTTCTCAGCGGATCGGGCCTTAAGGCCACGGACAAGATCCTAGCGCTGAGGGTAAAGACAAAATGATAGACAGAGACGACTTTTTGTTGGCCAAGGAAGCTAGGATGCGGTGGTGTATCGACAGGATAAACCACCTCGACGACCTTCTTAAGTGGGGCTCTTACTGCCTGAACCTATGAACCTAACCGC
>CAYNAN010000163.1:0-3097 GCA_964395085.1 uncultured Synergistaceae bacterium | reverse complement strand
GAGACCAGGAAAAAGGGCTGGGTTCCCTCCTGTCAGGAGACGGAGATGTCCTACATGAGGAGATATCGCAGTTTCGTCACCTCCGGCGATAAAGGAGCGGTTTTCCAGGATCGTTAGAGTTGAACAATTCTTGACAAATAAGGTGGGGTATTATATCCTCTTCTAAAGGTCTGGATTAGGCCTATTTATGGAAGAGGTGGTCAACCTTGAAACTTTCCACTAAGACCAGATACGGCCTCAGGGCCATGATAGACCTTGCTAAGGGGTACGGAACGGGAAAGCCCATATCCATAAGCGAGGTCGCCAGGGAACAATCCCTGTCGGAGAGCTACCTGGAGCAGCTATTTGCCAAGCTTCGGAGGGCTGGGTTGGTTAGCAGCGTCAGAGGGGCTCAGGGAGGATACCTTCTGGGGAGGGACCCCTCTGAGATCTTCGCTGACCAGATAATTGAGGCCCTGGAGGGGCCTATCAGCATATCCGATTGCGTTGACTACGGGACCTGTGACAGGGGAGGGTGCTGCCCTGCCAGGTTTTTGTGGGAGAAGGTGTCTGTCGCTATAAAGTCGTCGACCTCTAGGACGTCCCTTAAGGCCCTGATAGACGAGTACAACGCGAAATGCAGAGAGAAAGAGGAGCCCTAGGGTTCCTCTTTTTTAATTTATGTTATCGGGACTTGTTGGCTTTTTACGGAACCTGTACAATAGGCCCTATGAGTGTCGTTAAATGAAGGAGTTGAGATCTGTCTATGGAATCTACTGTTATATTGGGAGTCGTAGCGGGGCTGGCTTTCGGCATCGCTGGAGGTCTCCTGATTTCCAGATCTCTCGGGGGAAAGCATCTCGTCAACGCCCAGAAGCAGGCGGACCAGCTTATGAAAAAGGCTGTCAAGGACGGGGAGCACCGAAAGAGGGAGTTTCTCTCGGAGGTCAGGGAAGAAGTCTTTCAGATGAGGCAGGAAGCGGAGAAAGAGGCTAAGGACAGGAGATCCGAGCTTCAGAGGGCTGAGAGGCGTCTGGAGCAGAAGGAGGAGAACCTGGACAAGAAGCTAGACCGGATCTCCAAGAGAGAAGAGGACCTGAAGGTAAAGCTGGACGGGGTCGAGAAGAGGCTTCAGGATGCTGACAGGCTCAAGCAGGAGCAGGTCGAGAAGCTTGAGGAGATAGCCCAGCTGTCCAGGGATCAGGCCAAGGATATCCTTATGAGGGAGGTCGAGGATAAAGCTCAGCACTCTCTCGGCATGCTCATAAAGGATCTGGAGGAGAAGGCTAGGTGGGAGGCGGCCAGGAAGGCCAGAGAGATCATCGTCACAGCGGTTCAGCGCTGTGCGGTGGAGCATTCGTCCGACGTGGCGGTCAGCGTGGTTAACCTGCCATCGGACGAGATGAAGGGCCGTATCATAGGCAGAGAGGGTCGTAACATAAGGGCCTTCGAGACAGAGACGGGGGTCGACCTCATAGTCGACGATACCCCAGAGGCGGTGACGCTGAGCTGCTTTGATCCTGTGAGACGGGAAATAGCCAGGATCGCTCTTGAAAGGCTGGTCAACGACGGCAGGATACACCCAGCCAGGATCGAGGAGCTTATTCAAAAGGCCACCGAAGAGGTTGAGGAATCCATCATGGAGGCAGGGGAACAGTGTCTTCTGGACCTAGGGATCAAACATATGCACGTGGACCTGATCAGGCTGGTGGGATCTCTCAAATACCGCTACAGCTACGGTCAAAATGGCCTTCAGCACAGCATGGAGGTTGCCCACATCTCGGGCATAATAGCGGCGGAGCTCGGAGCCGACGAGGAGGTCGCCAAGAGGGCGGGACTTCTTCACGATATAGGCAAGGCAGTGGACCACAAGATCGAGGGGCCCCATGCTCTTATAGGGGCGGACCTGGCCAAGAGATACAACGAGCCACCGGAGATAATAAACGCCATAGGGTCTCACCACGAGGATATGGAGATCCAGTCGGTCTACGACGTTATAGTGGCCTCAGCCGACGCCATAAGCGCCGCCAGGCCCGGCGCGAGACGGGAGAGCCTCGATGCCTACGTAAAGAGGCTTGAGAAGCTTGAAACGCTGGCCAAGTCCTTTAAAGAGGTCTCCAAAGCCTACGCTATCCAGGCTGGCAGAGAGGTTCGCGTGATGGTCGCTCCCAACGTCTCCGACGAGGGTGTGATCAACAAGCTGGCCTTCGACGTCGCCAAGAAGATAGAGGAAGAGATGAAGTACCCGGGACAGATAAAGGTCACCGCCATAAAGGAGTTCAGAGCGGTGGAGTACGCCAAGTAGGATGAGAATACTGTTCATAGGCGATATGGTGGGCAAGCCCGGTCGCTCCATAACTGCCCAGGCTCTGCCCTACCTGAGGGAGACCAGGGGGCCTTTTGACTTCGTTATAGCCAACGGCGAGAACTCCGCCGCCGGCAAGGGACTGACGGCCAAGGTCGCGGAGGAGCTTTTTTCCTTTGGCATAGACTGTCTTACCTCTGGCAACCATATATGGGACAAAAAGGAGATCTATCCTATCCTTGACCAGGAAACCAGGATCCTGAGGCCCGCCAACTATCCCCCGGCCTGCCCAGGCCAAGGCCTGTCGTTGATAAAAAAGGGCGACCTCTCCCTGGCGGTTATAAGCCTTCAGGGCAGGGTTTTTATGCCGGAGATAGACTGTCCGTTCCGGTGTATAGACGGAATACTGGACGGGCTAGGCGACGTGCCGGTATTTATAGATTTTCACGCCGAGGCCACCTCCGAGAAGAGAGTCCTGGGGGCATATCTGGACGGGAGGGTCTCTGCTCTGGTCGGAACCCATACCCACGTCCAGACAGCCGACGAGGAGGTCCTTCCAGGTGGAACCGCCTACATATCCGACGTGGGTATGACTGGGTCCTTCGCAAGCGCCATAGGAATGAAGGTCGAGAGCGTGTTGCCTAAGTTTCTGACCGGCCTTCCCTCCAAGTTCGAGGTGGCGGAGGAGGACGTCAGGCTGAACGGGGTCGTCGTGGACCTCGACGACCAAAGCGGCATCGCCCTGGACATAAACAGGGTCTTGGTCAAAGAGGCTGAACTATGGTAAAAAGCCGGTCGAAGCGGGATCTACAC
>CAYNAN010000162.1:0-3170 GCA_964395085.1 uncultured Synergistaceae bacterium | reverse complement strand
CCTCATCACCAACCCAGAGGTGGAGGCGGCCTACCTGGGAACGGGCAAACACTGACGAAAAAATCTCGACTTCTCCTGGAAGTCGAGATTTTTTTTGCACTCTCTCCGACATATCATGTCGCATCCAGGGTGTAACCTTACACTCAGATAGGACGATATGAGGAGGAGATACCGATGACGCTCTCTTTTTCCTACACCAACTCGAGCAGGATCAAAAAGGAAGTCTCACTGGAGCTGACGGCCTTGAGTAAAGAGGTTCGATCCCTTTCGGACGAGATAGGTCCAACCATCTCCGGCAGAGTCGAGTGCAAAATATCCTCTATAATGTCTTGGCTGAACCAGGGCGATCTTGGCGATCAATCTCAGGCTATAATGGAGGCCGAGACGCTGGAGCTTATCCTGGAGGTGACACTTCAGCGAAAATCCGAGCAGGTTCCACGCAAAACCCTCAAGTCCATGCTGGACCGCAGCAGGGTCATAAGTCGGTCCATAAGGCTTATCTCGGAAAATCCGTGGGACACGATATAGACACCTACGAGGAGGTAAAACCATGCCGAAGGAGATTTCGTCCAGCAGGATAAGAAGGTTGAACTCACTTATGGAAAAGCTGTGTTCCAGGTCAAAGGTATCTGGATCGGAGCTCAGAAGGCTCAGGGATGGCGTGTCATCCAGGACCTTTCAGCGTGACCTCCGCTACCTCAGGGAGGAGTTTGGGACCGAGATCGAATACGACACGTCCTTCGACGAATACCGCCTCATAAACCGTGGGACATTCGTTATGCTCCTATCCATGAGCGAAGCGCAGATACAGGGCCTGGCCGCTGGCATAAAGATAGCCTCCCACTTCCTGCCCCACCTAAAAGACGACCTCTCCGACCTATGGGGCAAGGTCTCAGCCGTCATTCCCCCCAGACTTACCAATCAGGGGGAGGCCCTCGGTCGCTCCACGGTGGTGGCCACGCCGGTATCCGCCGTAAACCCCAGGACATTCCACCTCCTCATAGACGCCATAAACAAAAAGACCCCCGTCAGGTTCTCCTACACCTCTCCCTACGAATCGTCGCCGGAACCCAAAGAGAGGGTGACGTCTCCCTGGGGGGTGTTCTTCCAGGCCCACGCCTGGTACCTCTGGGCCAGCCATCCCGACGTCCCAGACGGGGTTACCTACCGGATCTCCCGAATAGACACGCCTCTCGTATGGCCCAATGGAGTCTACCTGGAAAGACCCCAAGGGCAGGAGATCTCCGACTACGCGTCGTCCTGCTGGTACGCCTATCGAGGCGGAGAGGACGTGGAGATAGAGCTGAACATATCCCCACCCCTTTCCCTGGTGATACCGGAGACCACCTGGCATCCCACTCAGACCATAGAGACGCAAGATGACCGCTCGGCGACCCTCAGGGCCACGGTCTCGGAGAACGCCCTGGGGTCGGTGGCGAGGTGGGTCCTGGCCAGCGCGCCTTTTGTGACGGTGAAGAGCCCCACAAGACTGGCGGATCAGGTGGAAAAACTGCTGGCAGACTTGGTCGACAAAACGGGGATGACACCTCGATAGATCACACCATATATAAGGAGCGAATAAGAAGACATGAAAGACATAGGACTGGTTCTCTCCGGCGGAGGGGGAAAGGGCGCCTACGAGATAGGCGTATGGAAGGCACTGGAGGAGCTGAAAATCCGACCCAGAGCCGTTTCCGGCACGTCCATAGGGGCCATCAACGGAGCCCTCTATCTACAGGGGAGCCTGGAGACGGCCCTGGATATGTGGCAAAACCTGGACGCGTGGAAACTCATAGTGCCCAACGCCGCGACCATGGCGACATTCGCCGGATTCTCGGTCATACAGCCCTACTTGACCGCCTTCATGCTCAAATTTAACATGGGAATACTTGACCCAAAGGGGATAAGGTCCCTTTTGGAGGAAAAGGTCGATCTGGACAATCTTACATCGTCTGACATCCCCTTTTTCGTGGGAGCCCACGATAGGGGAAGAAACAGGATCGTCTATCTGCCGGTACATCAGCTATCGCCCAAGGAGCGAGGCGACGCCATAATAGCGTCCGCGTCCCTTCCAGGACTATTCCCTCCGGTTGAGCTGAACGACATGGAGCTCTCAGACGGAGGCTGGCACTACCTTCCCGACAGGAATCTGGACAACACCCCCATCGCCCCGGTCTACGGACAGGGCTGTTCGACCATCGTTGTGGTAGCCCTGGACAGGGAAATCGAGATAAAAAGGGACCGTTATCCCGGGGCCACCATTCTCCCCATCGCGCCCTCCGAGGACCTGGGAGCGACCGTCGACGGACTTCTGGACTGCTCCGTAGATGGGGCGCTGAGGAGGATCGACCTTGGATACTCCGACACCATGAAGGCCCTGGCGGAAATAGGCTCTCAGGAGGACATCAGCCGAAGGGCTATGGAGATCCTGGGAAAAATGAAGGAAAACGAGCAAGCCTTCACGGATAAAAGAGAAAGCATCCCCTCCCATGACGTGAAAACAGCCATGATCCAGTTTAACCGAGCGGTCAGAAACGACTCCTTCTCCGCCCCAATACCAGTGCCGGAGTTCACCGAGGAAAGGGCCCTCAAGGAGAGCACCAGGGCCCTGCTTCGCCAGTGCGACAGGGACAGGCTGAACTTGGACGTAGAGAGCTTCATCCAGGCCCACGGCGGCGAGGACCGTATCCTGTCCCAAACCCTGTTCGAGGCCATAGCCCTGATCTCCCCGGTGGATTCGAGGTCTAAAGCCGTAGCCGAACAGGGATTCTTCGCCGGACTGATCGGTAGGCTGTCGGGCAAAAACGGTCGAATCGTCGCCGAGAACCAGCAGGACCTGGCAAAAGCCCAGTACGCCGCCTTCTCCATGATCCAGGCGGTCCAAAGAAAGGGCCTGCTCTCCCTGGATCTGACCGTCGCGGCCAACACCAAGATAAACGCCCTTTTCAGCCAGGTGGACGAACTCAGGGAAAAAGGGACGGAGGACGTCCTCGACCTATACAAAAGCCTCTCCACCGTGTTCTTCAGGCTGAGAAACGAGATATTGGACGACCGTAAGAGGATAGACGGCCTGGAACGCCGGGTCGAGCTGGTGGAGTGGCTTCAGCAGATCAGGACCAGGACCTTCAACGGAACGGAATACCGATCCCTCCCCACGCCGGAGGCCCTCG
>CAYNAN010000161.1:0-3197 GCA_964395085.1 uncultured Synergistaceae bacterium | reverse complement strand
ACGGCAGTGTAGCTTTGGTACTCACGAGGTCGGGACGACCTTCCGAGCCTGGGGAGACTTGTCTCGTTAGAGATATTGGCCAGGAAGCCCCCACTTCTATAAGCGGGGGTAGTTCACAACAGTGCTCTGGATATGAACGGGGCCACCTTGACCCCCATTATGACGAAAAGAGCTATGACCGCGGTTTCCACTCCTGCTTTCGCGCTGACCGAGCCCATTATCAGGGCCGCCCCGAAATCGGTCAGGACGCACACCGTCAGGGCTCCCCATACCCCAAAACGTCCGAAGACCATAACCATTAGCATCAACAGTGGCACGGAAAATGCCGTCCCGACCAGGACCGTCTTCATCATGGAAAGGCTCTCCTGTCCGGCGATAACGTGCATCATCCCAGCCATCCTCGGGCATACCACGAAAAGGCCGAAGGCTAAAGAGCTCAACAACAGCTCTTTTCCCATATGAATCACCGACTTTCTGTGAGATGCCTCGATTGTACTCCGATAACGTTAGTTTGACAATACAAAGTTAGTTGTTTAGCTTTTTGCTAAGCCTCTCCACCAAAAGATTTACCTCAGAAGCCAGGCTTCCCGGGCTTTCCACCGTCACGAAAGGCGCGCTGGCAAGGACCCACCTTGCCACGGACCCCAAGGCGTTCTCCGAGACGGTGGCCCTGAGGACCGCCGATCCGTCTTCTTTGGTCTCTATGGTCTGGGTGGGGTGCCATGTGGTCTCCGGTACTACCAGGGAAAGGGGAGGGGATATGTTCAGCTCTATTTCAACCTCCGAGCCTCCCCGGTAGGCGTACCAGCAGGACGATGCGTAGTCGGAGATGTCCTGCCCATGAGGTTTTTCCTGGTAGTCTCCGTTGGGCCATATCAGTGGCTTGTCTATTCTGGAGATTCGGTAGGTGACTCCATCTGGTATTTCGGGATGGCTTGCCCAAAGATACCAGGCGTGGGCCTGGAAGAAAACACCCCAGGGAGATGTAATCCTTTCCTTGGGCTCTGGATGTTGATCATACGGAGACGTATAGAAAAATCTTACGGAAGTCTTTTGGTTTATGGCATCTATAAGCAGATGAAAGATCTGTGGCTTTATCGATGAAACAGGGGTAGCCACTACAGCGGCGCATCCGAGAGCTTCTCCTTGTCGAATGAGCTTTGACGGTAGAGTTGTGGAAATTTTACCCCAAAGCTCCGAAAGGTCTTGCTTTAAATGGGGAAGGAAGTGGGAAGCCATCAACAGCCCAGCCACTAGTCCCTGTACCTGTGATTCTTTCATAGAAATAAAGAGGACGAAAGTTCCCCTGTTAAATAAAGAATAGGTGTCGGAGGTCTTATCGTATAGGATTTCAGCTCCAAACTCCTCTCGGAGGTAGCGTAAATCCCTCTGAAAGGTCCTACTGCACCCGTTTCCACCTGTATCCCTAAGTTTTCTCCCTGGTATAGTATGTCTGGAGCAAAGTTTTTCCATTATAGTGTTTAGACGGCTTATCCTGGACGAGGAGATCTCTTTGGGCATGACCGAAGTCCTTTCTGTGTCGCTGTATATGATGTAGTATTGTATGCTATTGTATCATCTGTGCTGGGCTTATGAGATCAAGATCCAGCGTTTCTAGTCTGCACGGGCGACAGCATGGATCCCTTCATATTTTCCGATAGCTCCGCTGAAAACCTCTCTATCATGAGGATCAACTCCTCTGGATAGACTGGAATGGCCAGAGGCGCTCTTGCCAGTATCCATCTGGCGACGTCCTCCAGCGCGCTCTCCGGGATTATCGCCTCTAGGATCGACGTCTCGTCCGGCATGGGCAGGATTTTTTGAGATGGATGCCAAATCGTAAAGGAGGCCATCTTTGAGAGGGGAGGAAGTATCGTCACCTTTATCGGTATCTCCTTATCTCCTGGTTTTCCGGTCCAATTTGAAGCGATCCATGACTGGCTCACAATTTTCGGCGGGTTCTTGTAGGGCTCTTCGTCCCAGATCATGGCGGACTCTATAGACGCGATTGGACAGATATGTATATCGCTATGGTCCTCCCTCCCTCCTACGAGATGCCACGAATGATATTTGAATATCAGCCACCATGGGGATAAGACGGTTTGAGATGCCTTTTTCCCTGAGGCGGGCCTATAGCTTATCCTTATGGGAGGCTCCTTTTGGATGGAGTCCACGAGGATGTCCCATATCCTGGAATTTATCTTGGTCTTAGGCATCGCTATTATGGAATGACGCCTGAAGGCCTCCCCTTTTTTTGTTATGTCGTCTGGCATTACGGCCTTGATCCTGCTCCACAGGGACATCATGTCGTTTTTCAGATAGGGAAGAAGGTATTCTGCAAATTTAATTCCCGCCGCCATGCCCAGTATCTCGGACTCGGTAAGAGGAATGGTCGGCAAAAAAGTGCCTTTGTTTGTCAGCGAATATGACTTCTTCGCTGGGTCGTAAACTATTTCGGCGCAGTGTTTATCTCGAAGGTACTCCATGTCCCTTTCAAACGTTCTTTTGCAACAAGCACCGGACAGTTCCCAAAGCGTTTTGCTGTCCACCTCTTCATTGAAAAATAATTGTCTCATGATACAATTTAGGCGAGTTATTTTAGCAGAGGGAGTGCTTGAGCTCATGTCCGCCTCTCCTCCCTATATTAAATATAGACGTTTAATAACCTAATCGATCGGCCTATTCTCTGGCTTTTATCCATAATTTTCTTGATGGAACATCTCTCGGGGTCTCTAGGTCTATTTTGAAGGACCACCTCCATAAGAAGTTCCAAAGTATCTATTTCTATGGATATCTTGATATCGCTGGCGTTCTCTGGCGATTCAATCCATTTTTGTAGATGGTTTATCTTGGTGTTGATTCTGGAGCGGATAACGTCACCTAACGGTTCGTCGAGGGAATCTAGGTCGTGGACGAGTGTGGCAAGATCCTCTATAACCTCTTTTTCCAACTGTAACCGAGTTGGAGTCGGTGAAATTAAAGCCATTTGGGATTCCTCCTTTTCTAGCGTTTTTCTTAGAGTGTCTTTTAGGTATAGTCTACAGCGAGAGTGCGACAGTATACGTCGGAGGGATGTAGGTTTTTGCAAAAAAAAGCTGAGATCTCCACATTGGAGATCTCAGCTTTTTGAACTATATCGTGATCAGTGTTTGCCCGTTCCCAGGTAGGCCGCCTCCACCTCTGGGTTGGTGATGAGG
>CAYNAN010000160.1:0-3279 GCA_964395085.1 uncultured Synergistaceae bacterium | reverse complement strand
CCCGGCTTTTTTTTCACCTCCCCGCTCGCCCCCACCACCCGAGAAATGTGCGACGGCCGCCTTCGGGTGGCGTGCCCTCTTCTCTCTATTTACATACGTAGCAGTTAAGTGGTTTTACCCTGTAGGCGTTGGTGGGCATCTTATCGGTGGTTACGTAGCCCGATGGGGCGTTGACTATATCCGGGAGCCTGTTGACTATAGTCGCACAGGTCAGTTCTACCGTGGCTGGACGGTTGATGGTAACCTGAGTGTCGGGCTCCCCCTGAATGATCCAATCGTTGCAGTCGAACTCCTCGGGGGCGTACACCTTGCCGATACACTCGGTCTCTATGGTGATCCCCTCTTCGGTCTCGGTGGTGACCACCGCTGACATACCCGTAGCGTCTCCGGCCTTTATAGTCATCCCCAATGTCTTGGAGTGCAGGTCGGTTGGATAAGTGTGGGGAACGCACTTTTGGGTCTGGGATATAACGGTTAGCCCCAGCTTGGAGCAGAGCCAGCCGTTGACGTTCCACATGTAGGAGGGGAGGAACTCCCCCTTCTCGATGAGGGCTTTACGCTCTTTCTCGGATATGTCGTCAGCAGAGGCTATCTCCTTCTCGAAGGCCTTAAGGCCCAGCCCTGCTCCATGGCACTTCGCCAAAGCTATTCCGTAGTCCTCGACGTTATAACTCGACTTGCCCGTTATCTTCTTTATCGTGTGGGTGGACCCTGCCAACGTAGCTATGAGATTCCCCCAGAACACGTCCTGATAGCCTGCTCCGCAGATTGTGCAGCCTTTGGCCTTTGCCAGATCGTCTATCTCCTTGGTGATAGAGGGGGACGAGTTCCACGGGAAGAACGCTTCCTCGCAGGTGCTGATGGCGTTTATGCCGTTTTTGGCGCAGACCATAAAGGCCGATATGGTGTCTTTGATAAGACTCATGGTGGTGATGATACAGGCGTCGGGTTTTGTGGACGATAGTACCCTGTCCGCCTCGTCAGAATGGTGGATTATCACGCCCTTGGGGCCAGTGCCTATGATGTCGCCGATATCCTTTCCAACCACGGCGGGGTTCTGGTCGAAGGCCGCCACGATCTCCGCGCCCTTTTCGTAGACGTATCTCATAGTGTAGGCGGACATCTTTCCACAACCGTACTGAGCGACTCTAAGCTTCCTTTCCAACTCTTACACCTCCTGAGGTTATGTGAATTTATTATCTAACATCACTTTATCCCCTATAGTAGGTATAGAGTCAACCCCTAAAACCGTACCGGTATCTGAATTTTT
Organism: uncultured Synergistaceae bacterium; assembly: GCA_964395085.1. Lineage (GTDB taxonomy): Bacteria > Synergistota > Synergistia > Synergistales > Dethiosulfovibrionaceae > Dethiosulfovibrio. The sequence continues at coordinate 2,009 of CAYNAN010000160.1, read as the reverse complement.
ATGGACATCCCTCTCTCGTTGTCCACGAAAACCGGTAGATCGGTTATGACCTCGCATACGTAGTCGCCGCATATAGAGTATCCCATCTCCTCCACGTGGTCCAGAAGCCTCTCGGCGTAGGGTTTCTCTTTGTGAAAATTATCGCATGATATGCAGATATAGCTTTGAGATGGAAGTATCTCCAGGTTCGACAGGCATAGAGGGTCTCCGTGGCTACATTGGAAATCCTCGTCCACGAAGATGAAAACCTCCGTGGACACGAAATCCCTGCGGAGAAGCCTCTCCTTCCTCATGATTGTCCCAACGTTGCAGAAATAGACCATGGGCAGGCGGTTCAGGGATATATGTTTTTTTAGCTCTCTAAGGATGTACTCGTAGGTCTCCAGCCCGAAGTCGTAGAAGTTTATTCCGCTGTCGTACCGATAGATCTTTCTCCGCCCCATTAGCTCGGTGAATATGGTTCCGTCTCTTGGGGTGGAGCTGTAGCGTCCGTAGTTGGCTATAGCTCGCTCGATCGATCTCCTGATGCTGTTCATGTGGTCTATCTGCTGATCCAACCTATCCTTCTGGATGAAAAGCAAATCCTCCATGGCCGAGATGTCCTGCCTTTCCAGCTGCTCTTTGATCTCCTTTAACGACATGCCCAGTGTCTGGAGGTTTTGGATCATGTCCAGCCTTGCGGACTGTTTGACGTCGTAATACCTGTATCTGTTGGAGTCGATGAACTGGGGCGTTAAGAGTCCCATCCTGTCGTAGAGCCGGAGGGTCTGAACCGATACCTGGTTGATCTTTGCCATCTCGCCGATGGATAGCATGTCCATGGAAACACCCCTTTATGGTATAGTTTTACCGTCACCTTGTGACGCTCTAAAGCATCTTAAGAGGAGGAGTTTAGGTTATGTTATCTAGGATAAGGTCTCTAGCTTTATTGATTCTCGTCTGTATGTGTACAGGCGCTTTCGCGTCGGAGAGGTCGCTGGTGGTCTACTCCAGCGTGGACGAGGAAAACGCCTCGGCTATCCTCAAGGCCTTCACCGAGGACACAGGCATAAAGGTCAACATGGTTTTTCTCTCCTCCGGCCCTGCCATGAGCCGTATCGAGGCGGAAAAGGCGAACCCTCAGGCGGACCTGTGGTTCGGAGCTCCAAACGAGAACCACATAGTCGCCAAGACCAGAGGGCTCACCGAGCCCTACGTATCCCCTGAGGCGTCGGACCTGGCGGATAACTTCAAGGACTCGGAGGGCTTCTGGCACGCTTTTTACATGAACCCTCTGGGATTTGGGATCCTATATAAAGATCTGGAGAAAGATGGAGTAGTCGAGCCACTCTCCTGGGCGGATCTCGCCAAGGCCGAGTATAAAGGACTTATCCAGATGCCCTCCCCTCAGTCCTCCGGCACCTCCTACGCCCTCATACAGACATTGATAGCTATATTCGGCGAGGATCAGGCTTTCTCCTACATGAAGGACCTTAACTCCAACGTCCAGACCTACACCCAGAGCGGAACAGGACCCAGCCAGAGCCTGGCCATAGGGGAGACCTTAATTGCCATACAGTTCACCCCCGCCTTCCTCAAGCTGGTGGACCAGGGATTCCCCGCCAAGGTGGTCTTCCCCAAAGAGGGAGTGGGCTACGAGGCAGCCGCCATGTCCATCATAAAGGGCAGCAAAAACCTGGACGAGGCCAAGGCCCTGGTGGACTGGATGGTCTCCAGAAGGGGCCAGGAGGTACTGAGCCAGGCCAAGACCTACTTCTTCCCCGTCCGGTCCGACATCTCCGCCGGTGAGGGCGTTCCATCTCTGTCGGAGATAAAACTGGTGGATTACGACAGGGAAAAGGCCGCAGCGGACAAAAAACGGATCGTCGATCGCTGGGTCACAGAGGTACTGGGACAGTAGGATCGAAAAGGGAATCTCTGAAAAACCACACTTGAGTCCCTCGGAGAGATCGTCCCGTCTGCGCCCTGTCTCGCCCGAGCGTATACTCGACCTGCCTGTTCCGTACGAA
>CAYNAN010000159.1:0-3282 GCA_964395085.1 uncultured Synergistaceae bacterium | reverse complement strand
ATGTCCAAGGAGATGGAGGACGTGGCGGACCGTATCGCCGGGGTGGTACAGGCGATAGTCCTGATCCTGGAGGGAATGGACAGCACCAACGAGGTCTCCCAGACCGTAGCTGCCAGCGCTCAGGAGCTATCGGCCTCGTCTCAGGAGATGGCCTCCGGTGCCGAGTCGGTGTCCCGGTTTGCCTCGGAGGTTAACCAGGTTATAGACGAGGCTGGAGGTTCGGTCAGATCCCTCACCGTGATGGTCGATGACCTGTCCCATAGGGTCGGTCAGGGGTCCAGGCAGGGAGAGGATCTGTTGGAGGAGCTCTCCAAAATGAACCTCGGAACCTGCTCGGACATGAGGACGGTGGTTTCCAAGGCCGTCGACGCCCACATTGCCTGGATGGACCGGCTTGAGGCGTCCCTGGACGGTCGCCCTTGGGATCTGGAGACGGACCCGTCAAAATGCCGTTTCGGGCTGTTTTTGTCCACCGCCACCCCTCCTGCCCATCTGGTGGATCGGTGGCGTGAGGTGGTATCCCTACACGACAAGCTTCACGGCCTGGGGCATCGGGTCGAGGAGGGGCTCAGGGAAGGGCGGCAGGATCAGGCTATGAGTGCCGCATCGGAGGCTAGGTCGGTAAGCTCAAGACTGGCTTCGGTTTTGATGGACATGGCAAATCGCTGCGAAGGCGACCATATCAAGGCCCCCGCTCTGGTGGCCTCGACTAAGAGGAGATAATACGTATGAGAAAGTTTCTTTTGACCCTTTTTCTCGGAGTTTTTTTAGCCTTTAACCTCTCCTGTCCCGGTTTCTCCGAGCCGGAGAAGGAGGAACAGCCGAGCGAGGCTCAGGCTCAGGTCGAAGCTCCTTCCCAGGAGGGGGCTACGGAGAAGGCCAACGTCCCACAGGAGGCCTCCATAACGGAGCAAACCGTGATGGTGGACGGAGAGCCACTGACCTATCAGGCGAGGACGGAGCTGATGCCCATATTCGACGATTCAGGGGAGGAGATAGCCAGGGTCTTCTACGTCGCCTACTCCCTCTCCGATCGGGACCCGGTGGAGCGGCCTGTGACCTTCGCCTTCAACGGTGGGCCAGGCTCGTCGGCGCTGTTTTTGCACCTCGGGGCGTTTGGGCCTAAGTCGGTGAAGACGGCCCCATCCGGTATAGGACTGCCTAAGCCTCCCTATGTTTTGGAGGACAACCCCTATACCCTTCTGGACGTCACCGACTTGGTGTTCATCGACCCTGTTGGCACGGGATACAGCCGTCCGTCCGACAGCGAGGACGTCAGGTTTTTGGGGGTCGCTGAGGATATTCACTGGGTGGCTCAGTTCATAAGGATGTACTTAACCAGGGAGAACCGTTGGGGGTCGCCGGTCTATCTGGCCGGCGAGAGCTACGGTGGCGTCAGAGGCACTGGGTTGGCGTCGGCTCTCATGGATATAGGTGTAATGCCCTCTGGGGTTGTCCTGGTCTCCCCTGTGGCAAGCTACGGTGACCTGGTCCCGGACAGCAGCAACGATCGCCCCTTTATCCACGATCTTCCGTCCATGGCAGCGGTCGCCTGGTATCACCGTAGGCTCCCCGAGGACCTCCAGTCTCTATCTCTTTCGGAGGTGGTCTCCAAGGCCAGGGATTGGGCCAACGGCCCCTATCTGGCGGCCCTGTGGAAGGGCAACGGCCTGAGCGAGGAGGAGAGATCTCAGGTGGTCTCCCAGCTGTCTCGGTTAACCTCCCTGCCGGAGCGGGATATAAGAAGCCTGAACCTACGCATCCCCACCTCGGTGTTCCTGTCCGGTCTCCTACAGGACAGGCGGGAGATGATAAGCCGCTACGACGGTAGGCTTACCGGTCCTGGCGGTTGGTACGACTACGGGGAGGATCCCATGTTCACCGTGGGAGGGGCTCCCTACCAGACCGCCTTTATGCACTACCTCATAAACGATCTGGAGTTCTTATCGGACAGGGAGTATTTCAGCTCAAGCTCGGAGGTCATATACAACTGGAACTTCCAGTCCGGCAGCGAGAGCTTCGTGGGATATCCCAACACGGTGGATCTGCTGGCCAGCGCGATGAGGAGGAGCGATTTCCTGAAGGTGTTCGTGGCCATAGGGTCCTACGACCTGACCTGTACCTACGACTCCATCCTCTATACCCTTGGACGGTTGGACGTGCCCTCTAAGAGGCTATCGGAAAACGTCACCGTGAAGGTCTACGACGGGGGGCACATGATGTACTCAAACCCTCAGGCCAAGGCCGAGCTCAAGGCTGACCTGGCGGAGTTCTTCAGGAGGTAGATCTGATATGGCCGCTCTGGAGATGAGACACCTGGTGGGAGATAGTTACGTTATCCCTGGGGTCGTCTCCTTAGGGCTTTGGGGACCGGTGGGCAGCACAATCCTCTTCGACGCCGGAGGGGACGAGTCTTCCGGCAGGGCCCTCAGGAGGCTGCTGGAGAGCTCAGGGAGAACCTTACGCTGGATCGCCTGTACTCACTTTCACGCCGACCACGTGGGAGGGTGCAGCTACCTTAAAAAGGCCACAGGATGTTCCGTGGCGATACCGGATATGGAGAGGCCTTTTCTGGAGGAGACCCTCTATGAACCAGCCTTCCTGTGGGGGGCGTCGCCCTTTTCCGCTCTCAAGAACAAATTTCTCATGGCTCCGTCCTGTTCGGTGGACCTCGGCCTTCCACGGTCTGGCCTTTGGGAGGATACGGGGCTGAAGGTGATCCATCTGGGCGGCCATTCGCCGGGGATGGTGGGGTACGTCACGCCGGACCAGGTAGCCTACGTTGGGGATGCCCTCTTCGGGCAGGATATGATAGAAAGACACGGCCTCCTCTTCGTCGCCGACGTGGCGGACTGGCTAGTCACCCTGGACTACCTGGAGGACCTCGAGGCCCGGTGGTTTGTGCCATGTCACAGCGCGACGGTGGAGGACCCCTCCGAGCTAATACAGGTGACCCGGCGTCACCTGCTGGACATATCGGACAGGGTAAAGACCCTTTGTCACACTCCCTCCACAAGGGACGATATCCTAGGTGGGCTCATGGAGTGGCTTGGCAAGAGGATGGACCCTGTTCGGTATGTGTTGAATCTGGGAGCCCTTTCGGCCCACCTCACCTACCTGGTGGAGAGGGGCGAGGTGGAGCCACTGGAGGACCGAGGCAGGCTACTCTGGAGTTCACTGTAGAGCACCTCTAAAAACTCTAATCCTCGGAGAGATCGTTCCGACGAAGCCCATTTGAGCCCGTATACTCGACATGCCGTCGTGTAGTCGAATGGGGCGACA
>CAYNAN010000158.1:0-3357 GCA_964395085.1 uncultured Synergistaceae bacterium | reverse complement strand
GTGGCGCCGAGAGCCAGGGATTCATAGGATATCTTTTCGTTCAGGAGTTTAAAAAGGCCCTCATAGCCCAGGGCATCGCCAAAGAGCCCCTCTGCCTTGTGACCCAGGTCGAGGTCTCCTCAGAGGATCCCGCCTTCGCCAATCCCACCAAGCCAGTAGGCCCCTTCTACGACGAGGCGACCGCCAAGGCCAGGATGGAGTCCTCCGGCGAGAGCTGGGTCGAGGACTCGGGCAGGGGCTGGAGACGTGTTGTCCCCTCTCCTAAGCCCATCAACATAGTGGAGCGTCAGGCGATCCAGGAGCTCGCTGACCGTGGCTACGTGGTGGTGGCCTCCGGCGGCGGCGGCATCCCTGTGGTCAAAGAGGCCGACGGAAGCTACAGAGGGGTCGAGGCGGTAATAGACAAAGACCTGGCCGGGGAGCTTCTGGCCCAGCAGGTGAAGGCCGACCTTTTCATGATCCTTACCGACGTGCCTAAGGTCGCCCTGAACTACGGCAAGCCCGAGGAGAAGTGGCTGGGCAAGGTCGGCATGGAGGAGATGAAGGGCTACCAGGCCGAGGGTCACTTCAAAGCCGGCTCCATGGGCCCAAAGGTGGCTGCTGCCATGGCCTTCGTCGAGAACGGCGGATCCCGGGCGATCATAGCCAGCCTGGACCAGGCTCTTGAGGCCCTTGAGGGCACAGAGGGAACCCAGATAGTAAAGTAGAGCCATAAAAAAAGGCCCCGGGACTGGAGCTATCCAGCCACCCGGGGCCTTTTGTGTCATACCCTGCGGGGTGGGGCCTTTCCCCATCCCTCTATTGAGGGCTCCCAGCGAAGGGGATCCCAGTCCCCATCGCCGATCCGCCCCATGGGAAAGATCCTGGGGCTAGGATCGGAGCAGCTGCATGGGTCGGTCTCTATCCTGGCCCTGTCGCCGGTTTTGTACCTCAGAAGGGGCATACAGTGGGCTCCGTAGGTGGTTATAAGCAGATCTCCGCTTTTAGTGACCTCCGCCCAGATCCCTTGCCTCAGGTGGAGCCCTACGTGAAAGGAGCACTCCAGCGCTCCTCCGTAACCTCCCTCTCTGCAACCCCAGTGGTCGTAAACATCGGCCCCTGTGGCCTGTTCGAACCTCTCCCGAAGGCCTTTGGTGAGGATCGCACCTGAGGACAGGGCTGCTACTAGCCTCCTGTCGCCAGGGGAAAGGGGGGGCAACTTCAACGCCAGCGCCGCCATCTGGGCCGGGGTCCCAGCCAGGACGTCCCACCGGTGTCGCTCCAGGCCGCACAGGATATCCTCCAGGTCCATCGATCCCATGGGATCAGCCAGCAGCCCCATCCTCTCCGCCGCTTCCACCAGCATGGAACCTACTGACCAGTCGGTCTCGCCGGGATAGAGCACCAAAATCCTCTGACCCTCACGGCAAAAGGACCTGAGCCCTGCCTCGAAATAGTCTATCGTGGAGGCCAGGTCCAGCCTGGACAGGTACACCCTCTTAGGCGGCCCGGTGGTGCCTGAGGTGGTCGTGACGATCCTCCCCACCTCCCCCGGCGGTATAAGGACCATCTCCCTGCCATGATTCATCAGGTCCTCCTCTGTCAGGACGGGAAAGAGCGACAGGTCCTCCAGGTCCCCTATGGCCTTGGGACAGCCTCTCAGCCTATCTCGCCAGAACTTGGACTCCCTCAAGCGTACCAACATCCGGTTTATGCCCTGGATCGCGTCTAAGCCGCTCATCGTTCGGGGTAGAGTGGCTTGCCGTCCAGGGAGGTGCAGTATCTGGCGCAGAAGGGTATTAGCTGTCCTCCGGGCCCCACCACATGGATACAGCAGTTTTTGAGCCGTTCCAGGTCTATGTTGAAACAGTCCTGAAAGGCCATGCAGGACAGGGTGAAGGTCCTTCTGGATTTTTTCGCCAGAAACTGGTCCCACAGGGCGAAAGCGCCGCTCTGGACCGATTCCACCGTAGCCCCCCACTTTCCCTTCACCGACGCCACGGTCCTGCGGCGATTGGCCTCCGCCTCGCCCGCCCCTGAACACCGGGCCTTTTTAGACGGTGTGGGCCTGTCCGAGGGGTTCAATATGAAGTCTCCATGCCAGGAGCACAGGGAATGCTCTCACCCAGGTGGTATCAGGTCCCTGGCCTGGAACAGCCCACCGGTCTGGTCCTCCACCATGGCCATGACCTCCGGCAGGGTTATCCTGTTTTCCCAGTCGGGGACCTTAGGGACCCTCCCGAAATGGCTCACCGGCTGAAAATGGACCCCCCTGACCGCCGGAGACCGGCCCATTCCGTAGGATATCACCGACCCAACCTGGTCCAGGTTGCAGCCCGGGACCAAGGTCGTGACCAGGACCACCCCGATCCCCTCCCTTGCGCAGTTGGAAATGGCTTGGTCCTTGCCCTTAAACAGGGGCTTTCCCCTTAGCTTAAGGTTGGCTCCGTCGTCGCCGTCGAACTGTAGGTACACCGATCTGAGCCCTGCCTTCGCCAGTTTCTCCAGGTAGGGTCGGTCCTGGGATATCCTTATTCCGTTGGTGTTCAGCTGGATAAAGTCGAAGCCCATTGACCTTGCCATGGACACCACGTCGGCTAGGTCGTCCCTGGTGGTGGGCTCCCCGCCGGACAGCTGTAGCGTGCAGTTCTCCCTCTTCGACAGGGCCTCCAGCCTGGCGGAGAGTTCCTTTATCGGGACATGCTCCCCCTTCCCTGCCCCTGCGAAGCAGAAACGACAGCGGAGGTCGCATCGGGAGGTCACCTCAAGCACCGCGGTGCAGGTTCCCTGACGATGGTCCGGGCAGAGGCCACAGTCGTAGGGACAGCCCTCCATGGCCTCGGTCTGGCTGTTTGGCCTTTGGGGCCTTTTGACCTTTCTGTACCAGGAGGACAACGGAGGGTCGCCCCTCCATATAGGGGTGGAGAAGCGTCCGTGCCTTGGACAGGTCTTCTCGAGAAACACCTGGCCGTTTCTCTCGACCCGACAGGCGTCGATTCGCTCCAGACAGACGGGGCAGAGGCTCTCGGTTTGCCCCAGGTCTCTAACGGCCATGTTCCGGGTCTATCCCTCGGCTCTCCAGCAGGGACAGGCACTTCCCCACCGTCTCCGCCATTACTCCGGGACAGAACGCCAGCCTCTCGTCCCTGCCCTGTCCCACCAAGTCGGAGCAGTTGAGAGATCCCCACTTGTCCTCGAACCAGTCCTTGAGCTCCTGTACCATCGGATAAAGCTCCTGGTCCCTCTCCTCCTGCTCCGATCCCTTGCCGCAGTGGAGCCCTAAAAAAGCCACACCCCCAGAAAAAGCCCCGCACAGCCCACCGGTCCCTCCTATGCCTCCGCAGAAGCCGTTCAGGGCCCTCAGCAGGTCCGGGTTCT
>CAYNAN010000157.1:0-3378 GCA_964395085.1 uncultured Synergistaceae bacterium | reverse complement strand
CCGCTGTAGCGGATGTCCCGGTAGGGATCGTCCTCCAGGATTATGACGTCGTGCTCGCTCCCCAGCTGGGCTATCTTTTTCCGTCTCTCCAGGGAGAGGGTTCTTCCCGTGGGGTTTTGGAAAGTGGGAATGACGTATATCATTTTGGGGCGATATTTAAGTATTTTGGCCTCCAGGTCGTCGGTCACCATTCCGTCGTCGTCCATGGCGACGCTGACGCACCGGGCCTGGAACATCTCGAATATCTCCACCGACTGGACGAAAGTTGGCGACTCCACCAGTATGACGTCCCCTGGCTCGATGTAGAGCTGGCAGAGGAGGTTCATGCCTTCCAGCCCTCCGGTGGTTATGACCACCTCATCGGGGTTGGCCGAGACTCCTTTAGGGGTCAGCAGGTGTTCGACGACGACCTCTCTGAGGTCCCCCAGTCCTGGCACAGGGCCGTACTGCAACGCCTCTATGCCCCTTTTTTCCCTGGTCATGACGTCGTTCACTATTTCCCGAACCAGCTCAACCGGAAGGGCTTCCTTAGCCGGGGCCCCGCCTCCGAAGGAGATTATCTCCGGGTCGTTCATGGCCCCGAAGAGATTCCTTATTATCGCCGCAGATTTAGCCATCTGGGCCATACGGCCCGCAAACTCTGGCATGGTAACACCTCTTTTCCAGGATTTCGGGCCATTATACAGCCTACGAGCGAAAATGGCCCCTTCTAAACCACGTTTAGGGGGATAACCAGGTCGTAGATGTTGTTCCCTAGGTCTATTTTGTCTATGTGGACGTTCACCGAGAAGCAGGACCTCAGGTTTTCGCTGTTTATGACCGATTTGCTGTCCCCGAAGCGACAGGTCCCCCTACCGTCCAGGACCAGGGATTTGGTGGCGACCCTGAGGGCGTGAGCCGGGTAGTGGGTGTTGAAGATGGAGCAGATCCCCTTATCCTTGGCCAGCCTCTCTATGACGTCCAAAACCACCAGCTGATTTTTATAGTCCAGGTTGGACTCGGGCTCGTCCAGGACCAGTATCCTAGGCTCCGCCGCCAGAGCCCTGGCTATGAGGACCATCTGAAGCTCCCCTCCGCTCATTTTGTTGCAGGATTTTCCGGCCAGATAGGCTATGCCTATCGAGTCCATGGCCCTCAGGGCCCTTTCCCTGTCCTCTTTAGAGGGCTGAGAGACCATACCGATGTGGGCGCTTCGACCGAGCAGGACCATCTCCTCGGCGGAGTAGGAAAAGACCGATCCCTTGGCCTGTGGGACGTAGGCCACGGTTTTCCACAGATCCCTGAAGGGGATGGCCTTTATGTCCGATCCATCCAGAAAGGTGGAGCCCTCCTTCCACGGAAGAAGGCCCATCATGCACTTTAAGAGGGTAGTCTTTCCCGCTCCGTTAGGCCCCAGTATGGCCAATACGTCCCCCTCGCCCACGGAAAAACCCACCCGATCCAGCAGTTTACGGCTTGAGTCGTAGTAGAAGGAGCCGTCTATAACCTGAAAGTTCATAGTTGATTCCCTCCTGTCCTTAAAATAGGATCTCGATCAAAAGGTATCCACTCTACATCGAAACAACGTCCCTCGTTTTTGACGTCACTACCGTCAGAGACGGTATATTCGATGGCTCTTGGTAACATAGCAAAGTGTCCGCCAGAAGTCTTTTGGCGTAGGGCGAATCCGGCCTGTGCAAAACCTTGCTTGCTCCACCGTATTCCACTATTTCCCCACCGCTCATAACATACGCCGTGTCCGCTATCTTGCGAGCCAGGGCAATGTCATGGGTGATATAAAGCATAGAAAAACCTCTGATATTTTGTAATCCCTTGAGCAAGCGCAGCAAATTAGCGGCGCTGGAGGGATCAAGCATAGAACTGATCTCATCGGCAATCATCAGTTTGGGGTTCATCACCAAAGCTCGGGCTATGGCGACCCTCTGTCTCTGACCACCGCTCAAGGAATATCCCTTGCGCCTCAAGAACAGTTCGTCATAGGGAAGCTGTACCTGCTCCAGAGCTATTTTAGCCTTGGCAAGCCTCTCGGTATCGGTGCCCTGTCGTAGGATATCCAGCGGCTCTCGGACAATTTCCTCGATCGAGAGATTTTCGTTTGTGGCGGACAGGGGATCCTGAAAAACCATCTGGATCCCTTCGGTCCTCGCGGTTTCGCTGTTGCCGGATATTTTTCTGCCCTCAAAGTAAACCTCGCCCTTATTGACAGACACTATCCCGCAGAGCATCCCTGCGAGAGTCGTCTTTCCCGAGCCCGACTGGCCGATCAGAGCCACCGTCTCTCCCGCCTTGACCTCGATATCACATCCAATACAGGCGTAGGTATCGCCGCTCTTGGATGGGTAGGTTTTATAAAGTCCTTTGCCGGAAAGGAGGGTAACGATCCCTCCCCTAAGACATGCGACCTGCCTACCCTTTGAGAGATCCTTTAAGGCTGGATGCTGACAGAGACATTCGCCAATCCGCTGATTACAACGGCTATAAAAGGGACACTGATCTTCCTTGTTGATGTGGATTTCTCCTGGAATACCCCACATGTCTCTAAAGGGATGGACAGCAGGGGAGGAGTAAATCAACCCTCTTGTGTAGGGATGACGGGGATCGCCAAGGATATCATCGGAGGACCCCACCTCGACGATGTTACCTGTGTACATCACTAACACCCTGGAGGCAAGTGCGGCAATCACAGGAAGATCATGGGATATCACGATCATAGAAAAACCGATTTGAGCCCTCAATCGTATCAAAAGACGAATAATCTCTTGTTTTGAAATCGAATCAAGGGCCATAGTAGGCTCATCTATAATCAATATCTCGGGGTCACAGGAAAGCGCCATGGCAATCAAAACCTTCTGTCGCATGCCCCCTGAAAGCTGGTGAGGATACGATTTATGCCATTTTGCCTCCAGCCCTACCGCCAAAAAGAGCCCTTTTATCTTTTCCTCCGCTTCGTCTTTGCCACGATCTGTATGCTTTACGATGCACTCTACAACCTGATCCCAGACCGTCATAACCGGATTTAGTACGTCCAGACTGTTCTGGAAGGCAACAGCTATTTTGCTCCAGCGATACAGATCCCGCTGGGGCTCGGATAAGGATAAAAGCTCCGTGCCATCCAGACGAACGCTACCGTAAGTATGGGCACGGGCATCCAGAAGCCCCATAATAGCCATAGCCAAGGATGACTTTCCACTACCTGACTCACCGACAATCCCGATGCTCTCACCGCTCTCCAGCCGGAGGCTCACATCGTGTACGGCGTTGATAGAGGCGTCCTGTCTATACCTCACACATAAGCTAGATATCTCTAAAACTGCCATAGATTCATCCCAACTTCCCAGACTACTCTTATCTCTTTGTATTCACCATCTGTTCCAAATC
>CAYNAN010000156.1:0-3391 GCA_964395085.1 uncultured Synergistaceae bacterium | reverse complement strand
GCGAGACGCTGGGCTCCCTCCACTGTCATCCTCTGAAAGGTGCAGGTCTTGAGGAATGTGCCGACCCACACCCCGCCGGTGTATCGGGAGGCCCCCATGGTCGGAAGGGTATGGTTTGTCCCCGATACGTAGTCGCCGAACACCTCCGCCGACATCTCCCCTATAAAAAGCGATCCGTAGTTTGTCAGTAGAGGTATCAACCTATCTGGGTCCTCCACCGCCAACTCAAGGTGCTCCGGCGCGTAGCGGTTAGATATGGAACAGGCCTCCTCCAGAGACTTTGCGACGATTACCTCGCCGTTCTCGATCCAGGCTGGCCTCGCCACGTTGGCGGTGGACAGATCCTCAAGCCGTCGTTCCACCGCATCCATGGTCTCCTTTGCTACCTTTTCGTCGATGGATAGCAGGATTCCTCTGGCGTTCATATCGTGTTCCGACTGAGCCAGAAGGTCGGCTGCCAGTATGTCCGGGTTAGCGGATCCGTCGGCGAGGATAAGCACCTCGCTTGGCCCTGCCACGAAGTCTATTCCCACCTGGCCGTAACACTGTCTCTTGGCCTCTGTGACGTAGCGGTTTCCAGGCCCGACTATTATGTCCACCGGACTTATCGTCTCGGTTCCGTAGGCGCAGGCCGCTATGGCCTGGGACCCCCCTAGGGCGTATATCTCGCTCACCCCGGCGATGGACAGGGCAGAGAGGGTCGCAGGGTGGATCCTGTCGGTTCCCTTCATCACCGGAGCACAGGCGACGATCCTCTTAACCCCCGCTTCCGACGCCGGTATGGCCAGCATGAGGGCGGTGGAGAAGAGGGGATACCCTCCCCCTGGAACGTAGCAACAGCAGGACTCTATCGGTATGACCCTGTGTCCCAGAAACACCCCAGGGGATATCTCCTCTTCCGGCATATCCTTTATCGTTTCCCTCTGTCTCTTGGCGAAGGCCCTGATGTTCTTAGCTGCGGTTTTTATGTGGCTCAGAAGCTCTTTATCGGTTAAGGACAGGGCCTCCTCTATCTCCGAACGGGATACTCTAAGGGACTCCCTTGTGGAGCGGTCGAAGCGACGACAGTAGTCCATCAGCGCATCGTCCCCTGATTCCTTGACGGACCGAACTATCTCCGACACGGTGGCGGACAGCGATAGGTCCTCCTCCGGTCGCTTTTCCATCGGTTTTTTCAGTGAGTACATAGTCAACCTCCTGTTTTCTTTCTCTGTTTAGCGATTTATCGTGGTAGTATAATTCAGAGAGGCTTTTTACTCAAGTGGAGAACCTATATTTGTGCCTTATCTTGATGGCCCTGATCTTAGACTAGGCCTTATGATGACCTCTCTTGACAGGAAGGGTGAAAAAAGATTACTGTGATAAAACAGACGTTTAGATGGGTGAAACAGGGACCTGTGATGTTATAGAGTTTTTTGGGGGAAGGGATAGGTGGGAATATTATGGGCGGATATTTTGACGGCAAGGTCGCAGTGGTCACAGGTGGGGCTTCGGGGATAGGGTTGGGCTTTTGCGAGGATATGCTTAAAAGAGGGGCTAAGGCGGTTTTTATGGCCGACTTTAACGAGAAGAGTCTGACCGAAGAGTCCGTCAAGCTCAGTAGCTCCTATCCCGGTCAGGTCTTCCCCGTACTGACCGACGTAACCGTCCTTGACCAGGTTCAGTCTGTCATAAAAGAAGCCACCGATTTTGACGGTCATCTGGACTTTATGTTCAACAACGCAGGGGTTGGACTGACTCTGCCGGTGGAGAAGATAACCTTCGAGATGTGGCGATCGGTCATAGACCTCAACCTCATGGGGGTTATATACGGAACCTACACCGCCATTCCCATAATGAGGGCCCAGGGTAGCGGTCACATAATTAACGCAGGGTCCATAGCTGGGAGGATCCCCATTCCCTACCAGGCGGTATACGTCGCCACCAAGAGCGCCGTCATCTCCATGACCGAGAGCCTTCAGTACGAGCTGGAGAGCGAGGGGTTGAACTTCACCGTGTTCTGTCCGGGCAACGTCAGGACCCCGATATTTGGCGAGCTTGATCCCCCTGCTGATTCGGTGTCCGTGGAGGAGGCGGTGGACTACGTTCTTCAGGAGGTCGAGAAGAGATCCTTGGTTGCCGTATTTCCACAGACGGCGAGGGACGGCGACCGCCTTTACAGGGAGAACAGGGAGGAGTTCGACAGGCTCGCCAGGGAACTGGCATCGGTGCGCAGGGAAAATTACAGGACCAAGGGCACCTATTTCTAGGGTAGATAGATGAAATGACGGCCATGAGGGTATTTTTTTTCGACGAAATAAGGGCTCCTGTCGAGCCTGTGATGCTGGCCATGGCAGGAGTCGCTTCGATAACCGCGTCGGCTCTGATGCTGCCCATCTCGGGGGGATCGCTTGACTACTACGAAAACGGTCTACTGGGGCTGATACTATTCTTCATCGCCGTTCAGATGATGATCCTTGGTAAGGGACCCTTTGGAGATGTCAGGCGTAACGGAAGGTCCATTGCCACAGGGGTTTTCATAGGGGCTTTGGGCATAGTTACGTGCTTTATTCCTGGTCTGCTTGGACCTCTTCCAAAAGGAGCCATATCCGTCTGCCTTGGGGGCGGTGGGGCGGTCATGCTGTTTAGGCTCTGTATCGATCGGGAGAGGCTGAAGCTATGGAGCGATCTGGGAGGGGTTTTTCGTCGCCTTCCGCTCTTCTGTGGATCGGTCTACTCGATTTCGATGCTTTTGGGTTTCTCGGTTTTGTCAGGGAAGGCCGTATCCTCCGGGCTCTACGTGGCTCTACTGGGAGGGTATGGACTTTCCCTCATCGCTCTGTCGTCGGCTCTGGTCCGAGTTTACCGTGAACATCCTCCAATTTTGGAGGCCGAGTATCCCCTGGACCCACCTAAGGCCATGATGCTACTGGTCGGTGTGTTTATGGTCCTGCTTGGGCTGCTTTTGATTCCGGTCAGCCTGGGACTACTGCCCTTTTCTGCTGGAGCTCAGTTGGGGCTCCTGATGTCCATCTTCGCGGTCCAGATTCTGGCCTTCGGCAACACTCCCGTAGGGGCCTATACCCGTTCTCCTGCGATGGTGACGCTGGGGCTTATATGTGCGGTGCTTGGAACGGCGTCCTGCATGGTTCCCGACCTACTAGTGGTCTTTTTGGTTCCCACAGTCGGAGTTTTGAACCTCCTCGGAGGAGCTATCGGCATGGCCCGACTGTGGAAGAGCAGGGGGGAGGGGCCCCATATTCCCATTTTGAAAAAGCTCAGGGCTGTGCAGGTGGCGGTGAACCTTTTCTCGATCCTGTTCGGGACCTCCATGTTGGTGTCGGGTCTTCTCCCCGGGACGGTCATCGGGGTGATACTTGCTCTGAACGGGGCGACACTGCTATACCTGCTT
>CAYNAN010000155.1:0-3545 GCA_964395085.1 uncultured Synergistaceae bacterium | reverse complement strand
TTAAAAAGAAATAGGGTAATGAACTTTAAAATCCCATATAAAACATCACAAAAGATATCGATATGGCTCCAACGCCTAAGCAGTATTTCAGGGCAGAACTGAAGACGCCATATTTTTTGTTTGCGATAAGTTTAGCCGCAAAACCCACCGAGGTTCCCGCGGCCATCACAAGGACGCTGTGTCCAAGTGAGTAAAGAAGCAGAAGCAGAAAACCGTGTCCGATATTACTGCCCCCGGCGACTATGCTCAACAGCACGACGAGGACTGGCGTGGCGCATGGAGATGAGAAGAGCCCCCCTAAAACTCCCGCTATGAAGGCTCCAACGTACCCTCTTTTTGTGTTCTTAGAGAGAAGGTGCGTTGACGGAAGAAAATCGAGAATGCCCATTATCTGTAGGCCCATTAGCAACATAAGGATACCGAGAGCGATGTACCACCAAGGGGATGACGTTCCCATCAGCTTTCCCAGCATGGACGCGGCGATCCCTAGAGAGGTGAAGGTCAGCGCCATACCGAGGGAGAATACCGCGGAGAGGGCGAAGCATCTTCGCGGATCGTTGGAGCTAGTTCCCCCCACGTAGGCGATAACGAGAGGGACGCTCGTCAGAGCGCATGGAGTTACAGATGTGGCTATTCCGGCGAAAAGGGCTAGGATCGGAGCGAGGACAGTGCCGTTTTTTATGGATTCCGAGATGATCTCAAGCCAGCCGTCTATCATTCCATTCCCATCTCTCTAAGCAAACCAAGGAGCTGCTCTTTGGTCAAGCCTCCCTCGTGGAGGGTAAAGATGTGAGCGTTCGTCTCCTTGTTGGAATACGTTTGCAAAGGAATCCCTGTTGAGTTGGAAGGAGTAAAAGCTTTGCCTTCTTTGTCGAAAAAAAATTGAGTTGGAATAACCCTGAGTGGGTATCCCTCCGCTAGGCTTCGATATTTCCACACGTCCACAAACCTGACGATAGCCTTTCCTTGAAGGTTTTCGTTCAATTCTTTGAGGACAGGGGCCATCTCCTTACACGGAATGCAGGAGTCAGCGCCAAAATCTATGATGATCGGTAGTCCATAGGATTTGAGCTTTTCGATGTCAAGCGCTTCGGTTACGTGGAGAGCAAAATCGGGATTTTGACCGGAGCTAGAGTATGTTTCCTGAAGCTCCTCTTTCTTGTTGCTCTTTATAAACCAAATGCCGCCTACAGCTAAGGATATGAGGAGTATCACTATTACTTTGATCAATAGCCTAGAAGAAGTGGTGTTTTGATTCATTTTATTTAATCATCCTTTTTTGTGTTTTTGGTTGCTCCTCGCGTTATATTTCGCAGGGGTGTGTCTCAACTGAGATGCTGCCGTTATCTCTGAAACCATTGTTGAGTTCTGAGGCAGAACCGGACCAACATGAGCATGACCGGGACCTCTATTAGAACCCCTACTACAGTGGCGAGGGCTGCCCCGGAGGACAGGCCGAAGAGCATGGTCGCAGTGGCGATTGCTACCTCAAAGTGGTTGGAGGCCCCTATCATCGCCGCAGGAGCGGCATCTCTGTAGGACAGCCCCATAAACTTGGCTGCGGCGTATCCCAAGGCGAAGATGAGCACAGTCTGGACGAACAGGGGAATAGCGATCCACAGTATGGTCATAGGGTTTTGGACGATGACCTCTCCCTTGAAGGAGAACAGCAGGACCAGGGTCGCAAGCAGTGCCACTATGGTTATCGGTGTCAGGACATGGAGGAACTTTTCCTCAAACCACCTCTTGCCCTTAGTCGCCAATATACACTTTCTGGAGAAATATCCAGCCAGAAGGGGCAGGGCGACGTAAATCCCTATGGAGAGGAGCAGTGCCTGCCAGGGAGCCGGAAGCCTTCCAACTCCCAGGAGGAAGCCCCCAAGAACTCCGTATAGCACCAGCATGGTCAGGGAGTTTATGGCCACCATAACCAGTGTTAGGCCGTCGTTGCCTTTTGATAGGAAGCCCCACACCAGAACCATAGCTGTGCAGGGGGCTATGCCCAGGAGTATGGTTCCCGCCAGGTAGCTCCTCCACAGAGGAATCTGGAGCATTTTTGCACCCTCCGACATGACGACCGTCCCCGCCCCGTGGGAGGAGCCCACGGCCAGGTCAAGGCCGAAGGGCATCTTCACCAGGTCCATGGCGTCAGGGCCGATAAAGCCCTTAAAGGCAAAACCCAAAAAGAACAGGGCTATGCCGTACATGGTGAAGGGTTTTATGGCCCAGTTTATGAACAGGGTCAGCCCCACTGGCTTGGCGCTCTTTCCTGCCTTTATAACCTCGTTAAAGTCTATTTTGACCATGATGGGGTACATCATGGCGAACAGGCATATAGCTATAGGGATGGAAACCACCGGTGCGCCGCTTACGGTGATAGCCATTCCGTCCAACGTCGACGCCAGGTTCGGGGCGACCTTCCCCAGGGCTATCCCTCCCAGGATGCACAGTCCAACCCATAGGGTTAGGTACCTCTCGAAAATTGATATACCTTTTGCCATTTTACTTTCACCACCTTATCCTTGGTCTATTATCCCAGGCAGCCCTTCAACGAAGGCCTTTATCTCGTCTATGACCTTTCGGTAGAATCCTAACTCCTCTTTCTCCCTCCGTTATCGGTGTTTTTAGGCTACGTAGCCGAATATAATCCCTATTACTGTGGACATCACAACCACCAAGCTGACGTAGACGACGGTCTTTTTTGTCCCTATGACGCTCCTTATTACCAGCATGTTGGGCAGAGAGAGGGCCGGTCCCGCCAGGAGAAGGGCAAGGGCGGGGCCCTGTCCCATTCCAGATCCTATAAGCCCCTGAAGTATTGGTACCTCCGTGAGGGTGGCGAAGTACATAAAGGCTCCCGATATGGCGGCGAAGAAGTTTGCGCCGAAGGAGTTACCTCCCACCAAGGACGCGACCCACTGGCTCGGTATAAGGGCCTCGTGTCCTGGCCGTCCAAGCAGGAATCCAGCGACCAACACCCCTCCAAACAGCAGAGGCAACACCTGAAGTGAGTAGCCGAAGGTTGAGTCCATCCACTCCTGCCTCTCTTCCTTTTGGAACCACAGGAGGGTAGATCCTAGTGTGGACAGTAACGCCGCCGTCGCCACGTACCATTTTATCGAATATATGCTTTCCCATACCCCTCCTTGAACCTTGGGAGCGGCCCAGTTGGCGAAGACCAAAAAGACCACCATGCTTGCCATGTGCCACACGGTCTTCCAGAGAGGTCTCTCGGACCCGTCGTCGGGAAGCTGGGCGAAGCCCTTCTGGCGCTCCTCCTCCTCGCCGCGGAAGATAAACGCCATACATATCCCTATTAGCACCGAGAACAGTATGGCTCCGACCGCCCTGGCTAGGCCGAGTTTGAAGCCGAGAACCCTGGCGGTGAGGACGATGGAGAGGACGTTTATCGCAGGGCCGGAGTAGAGAAACGCCGTGGCAGGTCCGAGGCCGGCTCCCCTTTTGTAGATACCGGCGAAGAGAGGAAGAACCGTGCAGGAGCACACCGCCAGAATCGTCCCGGACACCGCCGCCACCGAGTAGGC
>CAYNAN010000154.1:0-3654 GCA_964395085.1 uncultured Synergistaceae bacterium | reverse complement strand
CCGGTCTGTCAGGCGAGCTTCCAACCGGTGTCCTGTGGGAACAGGACCGGGTTATAGCCATGGGGCAGGGGGTGGTCCCAGATCCCTCTAAAGGAACCGCCGGAGGGCAGCTGTTGGCTAAAAGGGCGGCTATGGTGGACCTCCAGAGAAACCTCCTGGAGTTCGTCCAGGGTGTCCGAATCCAGTCCACCACCACCATGGTGGATTTTATGGTCGAAGACAGAGTGGTTTCCTCCGTGCAGGGGGCAATAAAAGGAGTCCAGATACTCAGCTCCAACTGGGACGGCGAAATCTATTCGCTATGGGGTGCTATCCCCATGAGGGCTGTGAGGGGGGCGGTGGTTCAGGAGCTCCCGAACATTACCCCTAAAAAGACCGTTTCCTACGATGGTAAAGGGTTTGACTCGTTGGTCATAGATCTTGGTGCTCAACCTTTCGACCCCTCTATGGTCATATCGGTCCGATCTGCCTCAGGTAAGGAGGTCTACGGCATATCCCACGTGGACCGGAACTCTTTCGTCCAGGAGGGGATGTTCAAGCTCAGAGAGGATCTTCTAGACGCTCAGTCGACGTTTTTCGGCATTTTTGGGGCCTCCCGAGCCTGGGCGACCTCCGACAGGGCGCTTATGCTGAAGGAAGGGGTACACCTGGGTCCTGAGGGAGCCATAGTTATACCGGACAGGGCAGCGTCCCTCATAGAGGAAAACGGATTCGACTTCCGCGTTCCCTGTAAGGTCACGATCATAGCCAAGACCGCTGCGGTTAGAGGAAATAGAGAGGCTTTTATCTGTTATCTTAAGGTCCCCGTCGATCTATGAGAAAACCAGGTTTCCTCTCTTTGCCTTGGGCGATTGCCCTGCTCGCCGTTGCGGCGATCGGAGGAGGCCTGACCTGGTGGAACCCTGCCCCTCTGATGAAATCGGATCGATCCATGATGGATCGGTACATAGACAGCCTGAGCCCGTCCTGTTCGTCAACCTCCTTGGTTGCGGTATTGGCCCAGGAGCCCTCTTTTCAGGAACTAGGGGCCTGGCCCTGGAGGAGATCGACCCATGGAGATCTTCTGGCCAAGCTATCTCAGGCCAAAACCATCGTCCTTGACCTTCTTTTTCCCGAAAGCTCCTTCCTGTCGGAGGATCTTGCCTTTGCAGGTAAAGCTAGGGAACACGGCAACTGCGTGTTGGCGATACACCTCTCGGACACCGGAGAGGGAACGAAGCCTATACCCCCCTACGAGAGTCTCTATAGTTCCGTTAGACACGTAGGGGTCGCCAACGTGGCCCCAGACGTGGACGGACTCTACCGGTTTTCATATCCCCTGTGGAACGTAGGAGGTCGGTCCTTGCCCTCCATAACCTTGGCGGGAGCCATGGCCTATACGGGGGATTCGGTCGGACTAAAGGACGGACCTCTTTACAGCTACCTGACCCTAGGGAACAGGGCTTTCCCCCTGACTCCCGATGGAGGGGTGCTCCTCTCTCCCTTCAACCTGAAGGATATACCGGTTTACGAGTACGTGGACGTCCTGAGGGGCCGGGTTCCGGAGGAGAAGTTCCGTGGGGCGTTGGTGGTCGTGGGGATAAACGCCGCAGGGCTTGGGGTTCAGGACACCCTGTCCATGTACCGAGACGGAGGGATCAGGCCTGTTCCCGGCGCCCTGTTCGTGGCCCTATCCATTCACAACCTCCTTCAGGACAGGACCATAGCGGTCCTGCCTCTCTCGATCGGTGGTATATGGGCCTCTCTGAGTTCCTTGGTCGGTGGACTTTTGGGACTTATGGCCTTCTCCTGGAGCTGGATGGCCGCCCTCGCGGTGATGGCGGTGGTGTTGGTACTGCCATACCTTACCCTCGATCTCCTGTATATGTGGCTTCCCACAGCGGGAGCGCTCTGGGGGCTGTTTCTTGCCTACGTGTTGTTGGCGTCGATTCGGGCGGTCTCCATGTCTCGCTCTGTAAGAATGGGCTCCATCTACACCGACGTTCTGTCGTCAATCACCTCCGAATCATGGAACGGCGGGGCGGAGAGCTCTCCTGAGGGTATATTGGACCGGGTATGGCCTGAGATAGAGAAGCTGACATCCATAAGGCTTCTGGAGAAAAACCTCTCCGAGGAGGACGCTCAGGAGCTGTCCCACAAGGGGGCGGTCGTGGCGTTGGACGACTCGTCGTCGCTTTTAAAGATTCCCGGATGGGACCCCCCATACAGGTTGCTGGTAAAGCCCGCTCAGGGCTGGGAGGGACTTGTCGTGCTTGGCTGGTTTAAAAACGTGTCCAGGGATGACCTCCGGAGCGCCATGGCGATGATACTGTCGGTATCCTGGTTTTCAGTGGCTCTGAAGAGGGAACAAGAGAGGCTCCTGGCGGTGGAAGGAGCCATAAAAGCCGTGGTCGCCGCGGTGGACGCCAAGGACCCAGAGACGAGGGGACACTCGGAGAGGGTCGCATCCCTATCTAGGGACCTGGCCGTCGCCCTAGGCTGTCCCTCCGACTTCGTGGAGGAGCTGGTTCTGGGAGCCACACTTCACGACGTGGGGAAAATAGGCATACCCGACGCCATACTGCAAAAGCCCGCTAAATTAACCGACGAGGAGTTCGCCAGGATAAAGGAACATCCCTCCCTTGGCAGGGACATACTCAAAACCGTTAAGCTGAGCTCCACCGCAAGACAGGCCCTTCTGGAGCACCACGAAAAGCTGGACGGAAGCGGCTATCCCGAGGGCCTCTCGGGAGACCAGGTCAGCCTGGCGGGAAGGATCGTCGCAGTGGCCGACGCCTTTGATGCCCTCTCAAGCAGGAGGACTTACAAAGAGGGCTGGCCCCTGGAGAATATCCTGGAGCTCTTCGACCAGGGCAGTGGAACCCTATACGACCCCAAGGTTGTCGAGGCACTCCACTCGGTGGGTCCTACCTGGCACAGACAGAACCACGAAACCGGCGACCCAACCCGTTAGGGTGAGGTCGCCGGTTTGCCTCGGGTAAATAATCCGCATATCCCTTGACCAACTCCCTAATGAGTAGTATTTTGACTCATACGATGTCTTGCCGGATACTGCCGACGGCTCTTCTGGCTTTTAGGGCAATCTCTATCTGTGGAGGAATCACTTTGAACGTCCGATCCGTCTTTAAATCCCTGACCAGGGAGCGCTCCGCTCTGGGAAGTTCCGCCATAATGACTGTCATGAGCGTCCTGAGCAAGGTCCTTGGGTATGGCCGAATGGTTTTGGTTGCGGTCATGTTCGGGGCCTCCGCCGGAATGGACTCGTATTACGTGGCTATGGGAAGCCTGGGGCTTCTCTTTGGGACCGTCCAAAACACCCTTGAATCGGCGGTCCTTCCCCTTCTGGCTGGGGCGGAAAAAGAGGGCCGTGACCGGGACCTCATGTCCACGGTGTTTTGGATAACAGCCCTTGGAGCCTTGCCGGTCGTCATCGGCCTGTGCTTTTTCGCCCTCCCCTACATCAGGATCTTTGCCATGAACTTCGACCAAGAGAGGCTTCAGACAGGGGCTAATATGTTGCTGTTGCTCCTTCCCTGGGGAGTCGCGACCATCTTCAACGGTTTTTTAGTTTCCTGGTCGACCCACAGAGGCAGATACACCCTGTCGTCGGTGGCTATGATGCCGCTCAACCTCATCCTCATACCGTCCATCGCC
>CAYNAN010000153.1:0-3683 GCA_964395085.1 uncultured Synergistaceae bacterium | reverse complement strand
CGGCCCTCTTAAGGCTGATAAACGACCTTCTGGACCTGTCAAAGATAGAGTCGGGGCATATGGACCTCGAGGCGGTCCCCTTCGACCTCTCCGAGATAGTCTATGATCTGGAGGAGGTCTACCGATCGGCGGTGAAGGCCAAATCCATAGATCTGGTGGTGTCGGTCGATCCTGATGGGCCTATCTGGATCACCGGTGATCCGGTGAGGATAAGGCAGGTCATGGTGAACCTGCTGGACAACGGCATAAAGTTCACCCACGATGGACAGGTCCGACTGGAAGTCTCCTGTGTAGATTCAGAGGACGGGTTCAGGCGAATAGACTTCTGTGTATCCGACACCGGAATAGGTATTTCCGACGAGGCTCAGTCCAGGTTGTTTAATTCCTTCTCCCAGGCGGACAGCTCCACCAGCAGAAAATACGGCGGGACCGGCCTTGGACTGGCAATATCCCAGAGGATAGTTCAGTCCATGGGAGGGCTCATAGAGGTTAAAAGCGATGTAGGGCTGGGCACGTCCTTTCGCTTCTCCCTGGTTTTTCCCAGATGTGAGACTCTGCCCCACTCTGCTCAGCCCCCTGTGGTAGGATGTGGGGAACCGTTGGAAATTCTCTTGGTGGAGGATAATCAGACTAACAGGACAGTCGCAGAGGCCATGATATCCAAGTGGGGGCACAGAGTGACGTCGGTCCCTTCCGGCAGGGAGGCTCTGAAATCCCTGACGGAGAGGCATTTTGACCTGGTCTTTATGGATATTCAGATGCCAGGCATGGATGGCATGGAGACGACCCAGCTCATAAGGGACAGGTCCAGTTCGGTTTTGGACCGAGGTGTCCCGGTGGTTGCTTTGACCGCTAACGTCATGAACGGGGACAGGGAAAGGTACCTCGCCGATGGAATGCAGGGATATCTTCCCAAGCCCATAATGCCGGAGGACTTAGGTAGACTGCTGTCCGAGTTTGCTCCTAGAGAGAGACCTATCGAGGGACGGGATTTCGTCCTCGACAGTGCAGGGTTGCTATCTCGGATGGGTGGAGACGTGAGTTTGGCCGACCGTGTCTTGGGGACGTTCATGGAGGATCTCCCAGGAATAGTCTCCTCCATAGAGGATGGAATATCCTCCGGTGAAATGGCGGTGGTACGGCTTTTTGGCCACTCTCTAAAAGGGGCCTCCGCTGGGGTAGGAGCACATGGCCTAAAGATCGTGGGACACAGGCTACAGTGGGCCGCGGAAAAGGGGGATATTTCGGCCATGATGGGGCTTCTCGAGGATCTTCGATATGAAATATCGGAACTAAAAAATCACTTGATAGCGGGAGGTCTATAAATGAAGGTACTTATAGCCGAGGATGATAGGACTACCCAGGTGATGCTGGACTCGCTGATAAAAAAATGGGGCTACGATACGGTGGTGGTGTCCGACGGAAGCGCCGCATGGAGTATCCTCTCCGAAGAGGGAGCTCCATCCCTTGCCATAATCGACTGGCTTATGCCTGGCATGGAGGGGACCGATATATGCCGAAAGGTCAGGGAGAGAAACCTAAAAAGAGGCGAGTATCAGTACATAATCCTACTGACTATCCAGGGAGATAAAGAGGACGTGGTTAGTGGGCTGGAGGCAGGGGCGGACGACTATATAATAAAACCCTTCGACTCCCAGGAGCTTCAGATGAGGCTCTCGGTCGGTAAGAGGATACTGGACCTACAGGCCAAGCTTGCCTTCAGCGCAAGCCACGACCATCTGACAAAACTCATGAACCGTCACGCCCTTTTCGATCGTCTATCGGCGGAGATAGCCAGATCCCACAGGGATCAAAGTCCTCTGGTGCTGGCTCTTTTAGATCTGGATCATTTCAAGATGGTAAACGACACCTATGGACACATGGTGGGCGACGACGTACTACGCTCCATAGCCAAGGAGATACACAGGCACCTACGGCCCTACGATCTAGTCGGTCGTTACGGTGGGGAGGAGTTCATGGTCGTCCTGCCTGGAGCCTCTCTGGACGAGGGATTTCAGATAATGGACAGGGTCAGGGAAGGTATCGCGGGAAAATCGGTCAAGGTCAAAGACGGCTCAATATCTGTGACAGTCTCGATAGGAATGGCCCAATATATCCCTTCACTCACCATGGACGACCTTATCTCTACCGCGGATCAGGCTCTCTACAGGGCTAAAGACGGAGGAAGGAATATAATCTGTAGCTGATGTAGGACGGAGAACACAGAAACGCAAGAAGCCCTGTGCGGGGGCACAGGGCTTCTTGCGGCAGAGAAATGTTGAGACAGTATCTATGGCGAGGGGTGCCATATACCTAGGCGACCTTCTGGAGGCCTCCCAGGGACGTAACGTGGGCAGGGCTGTTTAAGTCGTTCTCCCTGATGGCGACGAAGTTCCTCATTGCACCGAAAGCTCCGGTGGCACAGAGGGCCAGACCGCCTAAAAACAGGGAAGACGCCTGATGGGACAGGCCTTCCACGAACACGGGGCTGTATACTGTGAGAAGTCCGGCCAGGGAAAGAACCACGTTCCCGGCCAGAGCACACTCCAGCCTCCTGCTTCCTACCGCGACCACCATACCGAACAAGGTCGCTCCAAAGAGGGCGTTCATCGGCCCCATTAACATAAGAGCAGGGCACAGAGCGCCAGCCAACACGGAAATCATAACACCGCTTCTCACGATTTGTTCCTCCTTAGGAACCTGAGTTATCGTTACCTTATCTATATTCTACGACATGATCCCGATAGAATCTCCGTCACTGTGAATGAAGTAAACGGTTTTTATGACTGAAAGTTACTATAGAAAGACGAAAGAAGGCCTATGCATGCTCGAACCGATAGCTCAAGAGCTCGCTCTATCCATAGCTGAGGTTATAGGGTATGACGTCCTGATAACCGATGTGGACGGGATTATCATAGGATGCAGCGACCCTGACAGGGGGTTGGGCACCCTTAACGAGTCGTCTCGGATAGCGGCAAGGACCGGCAGAGGAAGCGTCGACACCGAGGACGTGGCAAAACTTCTCAAGGGGACCAGGCCCGGTGTGACCTATCCAGTGGTGGACCTGGAGAACAGGGTTATAGGCACTGTGGCCATCACAGGAGATCCTGATAAGGTAAAGCCCTTCGCCCTGGTGGTAAAACGCCAAGCGGAGCTATACATCAGGGAGAGGACCGTCATGAAGGAGGTGCTGGAAAGGGAGAGAAACCTCCAGACCCTCATATCGGACATATACCTGTTCAAGCCCAGGATCAACGACCCAGATCTGGTCTCCAACAGGGCCGAACAGTTCGGCTACGACTCGTCCCTTTCGTATTCCGCACTGGCTTTCGAGATAAGGCGAGTTCCCGGATACAGGGACACTGTGGGCAGGGACCGACTTCTTCTCAGGCTGAAGGAATGCTTTGGAGGGGCTAGATCCATAGTCGGAGCCATGAAGCTGGATCTATACGTTGCTTTCGTCCCCTGCACGGCGAGGGCGAACATGGAGAGGGATTTCTACCTGTCTCTGGAGGAAAAATGCCGTTGGCTTGAAAATCAGTTTGCCTCCATGGGGATGGTGGGTACGGTCGGGATAGGGACACTGGGGCGCGGAATAGAGGGGTTGGCCAGATCCTGCAAGGAGGCTAGGCTGGCCCTTAGGATCGGCAGAAGGACCTCCAGCTCCAGCAGTCTCCATCCTA
>CAYNAN010000152.1:0-3915 GCA_964395085.1 uncultured Synergistaceae bacterium | reverse complement strand
TCCGCCATGTAGGGAATGGGGTATCTGGCGTCGGAGACACCGACACGAAGACCTCTCCGTCCTTCCCTGCGACACCAGATAACGTACATATCCAACCCCTCCTGTTCCAAGGCATGAAAAATGCCCCGGTCATGAGGACCGAGGCTTGCGCTTTTGTAGTTTATAAATTACAATACAGGTATGATAAAGATAACCCAGACCGAGACATACAAAAAGTGGGAAGCTAACCTGAAAGACAGAAGGGCTAAAAAGACGATAACGGCCAGACTCTTCCGGGTGGCAAACGGCCTATTAGGAGATTGCCATCCGGTGGGGGAAGGGATCTCTGAACTACGAATCCACTACGGGCCAGGTTATCGAGTCTACTTCAAGCAAAGAGAAGAGACCCTGGTTATCCTCTTATGCGGCGGAGACAAATCCAGCCAGAAACAGGACATAAAACAGGCTAAAGAAATAGCCAAACTTTTGGAGGTGAACCAATATGACTGAAAAACTTTACGAATACGATTTCGCCGCAGAACTCGACGACATAGAGTCAATAGAGATCTTCCTTGAAGATGCTTTCGATACGAACGACCCGAGCTATATAGCCCAAGCTCTCGGCGTGGTCGCCAGATCCAAGGGCATGGGCGAAATAGCCAAAAAGACCGGGCTGTCCAGAGAACAGCTCTATCGAAGCCTAAGCGATAAAGGCAACCCCACATTGCAGACCCTTCTCGCCGTCCTAACAGCTTTGAACTTACACCTGAAAGTCACGGCATAGCCCAACTATGATCAATAGGAAAGATGCACAAAAAGAAGGCCGCCCCGTCAGGAGCGGTCTTCTTTATGCGGTCTTTATCTCGTCAATCCTCCGCTGTGCAATTTCCGCATAGGCTGGCTCCATCTCGATGCCGATAAATCGTCGCCCCTCCAGAGCGGCAGCCAAACAGGTGGTGCCGGATCCAGCAAAGGGGTCTAGGATAACACCGTCAGGAGGAGCCACCTTGACCAGCTCTCTCATGAGCCCCGTCGGCTTGCCTGTCATGTGGTGTTTATCCCTTTGTAACACCGGGAAGCTGAAACACCCGTCGAAGGGACCTCGCTCGTTTTTGGGGAGAACTCCCTTAGATCCCCAAACGATATACTCGCACTGGTGGCGGAAATAGCCCTTGTGAGGGGGACGAGCCGACCTGGTTTTGTCCCATGCGATGATACCTCGCCAGACAACGCCACCGGCCTGTATAGCATCTGTCGCCTGAGGAAGCTGTCGCCAATCGGTGAACATGAGGAAATATCCCCCCTCTTTCATGGCTCGTAGACATTCCCCTATCCACAGAGTACACCAGTATCCCCATGATCTTTGATCCCTCAAATCACCCCCGAAGGAGGGGCGGACTATTTTCGTTCCGCTCTGGACGTATTTATGGGCTGGGTCTACCTGCCTTGATGCGCTGGAGCTGCCACCACTACAGTACGGTGGGTCGGTTATAACCGCGTCAATGGTCTCGGAGGGGATTTCTTTCAATCGCTCCAGGCTGTTCCCTTGGATTATCTCGTTGTAGTTGTTCTTGCACTCCTCCCCAAATATAAAGATGCCCCGGCGCTGGGGCGTCGGGGCTATATCGGGATTCCGGGCCTGCACTCCCGGGCTGTTATCTTGTTGTGGCACACTATCAGTATAAGGCCTTTTTCAAATTTATCATCAACGTTATCATCCCAATATCGTCCCAATAACATCACAATAACGTCACCATTTCAGGGCAAACTGAAACCCCTTCAGGGCGTCTCGGGCGATCATCAGCGGGACTTTCTGCCTCTTCCTGGTCACGGTATTGGCTGATACCCCAAGAGCATCGGCCACCTTCTGTAATGGGGATCTATCGTCTCCCATTCGGGACTCCCCCGTCACAAAGCGGACGTGAGTGCAGAAGATCTCCCAGTCCTCGGCGAAAAAGGCCTTTATAGCCTTTGTTGACTCGATTATTGCCGCCCAACCAACCTCCTCAATCACACCCCTAACCTCATCAAGAGCGATCACCTGGCTTAACACACCGTCGTGGTCAGGGTCCTTGCTAATTGAGACCCCAAGGTCCTCCTGAGCACCACAACGATATAGCCTCTCTCTTGTCAGGATCTCTATCCAGTCGTCGTCGGTGGGGGGCTCGGCCTCGCCAAGCAGTACGCCAAAAGCATAAGGATAGTATTCCACCAGGACATCTATCGCCCTGGCTAGTCGTTCCACCTGATCCACACCGAAGCCCCCTTCTCTATATAGCCGCTATTCCCAGTTTGGCAGTTTCGTTTGAGGATACCTCCATCCTTGTCTCTTTCCCGTCTCCTACCTGGCTCAAGATCTCGCTAGGCGATAGACGTTTTAGGGCGTTGGTCTGATCCCCACTGGGTCCGATCTCCCTCACCACAGGCAGACGATCGGCCCAACTAAAGTTTCGGACTTCCTCTTCTCCGGGGAGATACCGCCTAACGTCCTCCCAGGAGATATGACGCCTGAGCCCAGACAGGTAATACTGCCGAAACTTCTGCTCCAGCTGGTAGTCTGAGCTTCGGCAAAAGGACGACCAGCCACCTAGCCCCTCGATGGCATAGTGTACAGCTGGCTCCCAAAACCGGACCGACGCCATAGAGCCATGTCTTCGCATGGTCTTCTGGACCGCCATCCAGGCCTCCAGCGACCTGTCGTCTTCGGTGCCATAGGTGGCCTCTCGGATGTCCGCCACGGTGGGGGCATAGCGACACACCCGAACATGCCTCTGGAGACCGTCGTTGACCTGCTTTAGGCTCAAGTCCTGGAGGTTGACGAAGGCCATGGATATAGCCTCCTCGCTCCACTGACGGTTATACATGCTCAAAATGGCGTTCATTAGCTTGCTGAACTTGGCAAAATCGGCTTTATCCATTCCGCAGATCCCCTTTCTTCGTCGTCAAAAAACCTCCGGAGGATCTCCTCAGGGTCGTCCGAGCTCTGTGCTCTGGCGGCCTGTTCGAACTCCAGATACTCCTCCCACCTCCGCTGTTTCCCCAAGAAAGTCGAGGCGTGTAAGGTGAACTGAGGGTCCTTCCCCTCCCTGGCCTTGGCGTATATATCCCTGGCAAGTGTAAGCGTCTCCAGGGGAACTTTCTCTTTCCTGCGGAGCTCGATGAACCTGTCCCGGGCCTTCACCTTGCCCACCGGCCTGGGGTATCCCTTCCACCAGTCCTCGAACTCCGCCTTGAAGGGGTCCACCTTGGAGGCCTTAGGGTCATCGGGGATATCCATCTCCGGCAGTATAGGCTGGGACGGTTCGACCGTCTCCCCCTGGGGGGATATAGGGGGGATATATGATTCCTGTAAGTCTGATTCTTGTAAGTCTGATTCGGGGGAAACTTTTACCGGTCCAGACCGGAACTTTTTACCGGTCCGGGCAGGTAATTCTTTCCCCTCCGGTACGGTAATTTTTACCGGTCCGTCTGTTGTACTCTCCCCTGCGTCTGGACGACCGACAAAAATCAGGTTAGGGCGGTTCATGCCCATCTTCTTTTCCCTGATAAGACCGTAGCTCCTTAGCTCCGCCATGACCTTAGATGCAGTCTTCTCGGTACAGTTGAGAAGAGATCCAAGCTCACGCCGGGAGAACAGGACGTATATCTCCCCATCCTCTTGCCAGTCGTTTGCAACCGACAATCCACGCCTGTCCCATATCAAGGCATAGGCGATCTTAGCCTCTGCGGACATAGGCGCATAGGCCGGGCTTTTTATGAGAGCCTGAGGAAACCGAAAGAAGGTCTCTACCCTGGTCTCCTCCATGGATATAGGACGAAACGATAAATCAGCCATTGTATGATCGACTCTCCTCTACCGTACAGCCCCTGAGCTGGTTCCTACGGCGATAGTTGCCGCTCTTTACCGCTGGGTCTTTAGCCATCGCCTTAAAGCAG
>CAYNAN010000151.1:1900-3993 GCA_964395085.1 uncultured Synergistaceae bacterium | reverse complement strand
AGCGTTTTTATAGATTCCCATAATGACTTGTAAATAATCGCCTTGTCCTGTGTGGAGACCCTAAAAAAACTACCTTACCGCCTCCAGGTTCAGGGAATACCGGCTCTCCCCTGCCTGAACGATCAGGCCAAGCTCCAAAAGACATTTTACGTCCCGTCGAGCGGTCTGCTTGGTGACCTTTCGGTAAAGCAGTGAGAAAGGCCTCTCCTCCATGAGGTCATTTAGGGAGAAAACACGCATATCGTCGAGGAGAAGGGACAGTAGGTCGAACTGCCTGACCGTAATTTCCCTCTGGGCCTTTAGCTGGGCGAGGTGCTCCCTGAAGACAAGCTTTTTTATCAGGTCCGTTATCCTGTCCTTGATATCCACCAAAGACTCGGTGACTCCGTCCACGCAGAACCTCAAAAAAGGGGTTACGTCCTTTCCTTTAAGCTTTATGGTCTCTGAAAAAGCGGAGTAATAGCCGTCGATATTTCGGTAGTAATAGTTGGACAGCATTTTAGGCACATAACGAACGTTCGCCGCCTGGAGCAATATCGCCTCTATCAGCCGGGCGGTCCTGCCGTTTCCGTCGAAAAACGGGTGAATTAACGCAAAATGATAATGGGCCAGTATGGCCCGAACGAAAGGCCCCTTCGAGATAAGCTCCTCGCCGTTGACCCACTCCACGTATTCTCCCATCAGATCCTTTATGTCCTTCAATATCCGAGGAGGCCTGTAAACCCCAACGTGGGCCTTATCTCCGACCTCCGTATAGCCCACGGTCTCGTTTCGGTATCTTCCGGGTTCGTTAAAATCGTGGCGTATTCCTGCCGTGACGATCCTATGGAGCTCTGTTATCAGCGACTCCTCCAGGATAAAGGGATCCCCTGTCGGCTTGATCTTCGACAGAAGCTCGTAGGCTTTGACCAAGTTGCGAATTTCCCTCTCGCTTTTAGGTATCACGTCGGCGACTTGGTCATCCTCTATTATGCCGACTACGTCCTCCTGAGAGAGAGGGTTGCCCTCTATGGCGGCGGTACCGAAGATGGATTGTCGGATAAGTTCGGTCTCAAGCTGGGACACCTTCCGAGGCAGAATCGGGAGATCGGCGACGGTCTGGTTAAGTATGGTGGCTATTACCAACGGAAGGGACAGGTTATCCTCGCTGTATTGTTCGCTGAAGTAGAAGGGACCAGACTTACAGGTCATGTACTTTCGCATTTACGTCACCTCCCTTGACACGAAAAATGTAACATATATACTCAGTCATATCAAGGGTTTAAGTCTCATCTATCATGTTTATGTGATAACCTAAAAGATCACTCTTTTTCCAGTATATGCAGGGTCTCGGGGCGCAGGGAGACCTGGATGGACTCTCCGGGATGGAAAAGCTCTCCTGTCATGGGGTTGACCTGGTGTACCGTCAGGGTTCCCAGGTTTGGGCATTCCACCTCGTACTCGACCAGATTTCCCAGGAAGGTGGTCCTCATTACCTTGCAGGGGAAATGCCCCTCCTCCCGGGACAGGACCACAGCCTCGGGACGGGCAACGACCTGGACCTCTCCGACCTCCGATGGGGCTGTCTCCATAGTGTAGGACTTTCCTCCCAGAAGAATCACACCCTCAGAGGCCGTTCCCTCCAGAAAATTTGCCTTGCCTATAAAATCTGCGACGAAACGGTTTCTTGGCCTGGCGTAGAGCTCTACAGGAGAACCGGACTGCTCTATTCGACCGTCCTTCATGACCACGACCCTATCGGAGATGCTCATGGCCTCCGCCTGGTCATGGGTGACGTAGATCGATGTTATGCCCAAAGCCTTCTGGAGGCGACGGATATCTATCCTCATCTGCTCCCTGAGCTTGGCGTCCAGGTTCGACAGAGGCTCGTCAAAAAGCAGCAGCTCGGGCTCCATCACTATAGCCCTTGCGAGAGCAACCCTCTGCTGCTGCCCACCGGACAGCTGTGAGGGACGGCGGGTCTCCATGCCACCTAGGCCCACCATATGGACCACCTTTTCCATCTTGGACCGGATGTCCCCCTCCTTCAGGCCCTTAAGCCTGAGGCCGAAGGCGATGTTCTCGAAGACGTTCAGATGGGGGAATATGGCGTA
>CAYNAN010000151.1:0-1800 GCA_964395085.1 uncultured Synergistaceae bacterium | reverse complement strand
ACTACCCCTCTCGAACCTGAATGGCTGACGCTCCTCCGGTCCTTCCCGGAACGAGCTTCCCTATGACCCCTATGGCGACCAGGACTATGGACACCAGTATGACGCTGAACGCCGCGGCGACCCCCAGCCTGCCCGACCCAACCTGGTTGAGTATCTGGACCGTCAGGAGGTTCCAGTTGGCGGAGACCAGGAATATGGCGGCGCTGATGGCGGTCATGGCCCTGACGAAGGCGAACACCAGCCCTGAGAAGAAGGCCGGAGCTATCAGGAGCAATGTGACCTTTCGGAAGGTGGTAACCCCGTCGGCCCCAAGGTTCTGGGCCGCCTCCTCTATTGATGGGTCTATCTGCCTTAGTACCGCTACGCCGGACTGAATCCCTACGGGGATATACCTAAACACGAAGTTCAGCACCAGTATGGTCAGGGTTCCAACCAAGACCACAGGAGGTCGGTTGAAAGCCAGTATATAGCCGATTCCCACCACTGTGCCGGGAACGGCGAAGTTAAGTATGGAGCCAAACTCCAAAAGGTCCTTTCCAGGAAAGGACAGCCGGACTATCATGAAGGCTATGAGCATGCCCATTATTCCCGAGATGGGTGTAGCGAGCACCGCTATGATAAGGGTGTCCTTTATGGTCTGGCCTCCTACCTTGAAGGCGTAGAGCAGATGGGCGGCGGTGAAGGTGAAGTCGTAACCCCAGACCTTGGTGAAGGCCCCTACGGCTATAACACCGTAGAACAGCGCCACCGACAGGGCGAATAGGACCAAAAAGCCGTGGAGGACCACCTTGGCCCCAGGGCCTATTAGCTTGGAGGTGGAATCCACCGGCTTGCCCGTGACGGTGGTGTACTGTCGCCTCTGGATAAAGTATCTCTGGATGACGAAGGCGGTCACAGATGGAACGAGCAACACCACCGCCAGAGCGGCACCAAGCGGGAGGTTGAAGGATCCGGTTATCTCAAGATAGGCCTGAGTGGCCAGCATAGGGAAGCGGCTCCCGGCCAACACAAGGGGGTTTCCGAAGTCCGCCAGGGACTCTATGAAGACCACCAAAAAGGCGCTGGCTATCCCCGGAAGACTCAAGGGGAAGGTCACCTTCCAGAAGGTCTGCCACCGAGATGCCCCGACGTTCATGGCGGCGTCCTCCAGCGTGGGGTTCAGCGACTCTAAAACCCCCCTGAGGGTCAGATAGGCCACAGGGGCGAAGGTGAAGACCTGGGAGATTAAGACCCCTTTGAAGCCGTAAATCGAATAGTTCCTGATGCCCAAAAGCCCTCTGGTTATGAGACCGTTGGAGCCAAAGAGCATGAGCACCGAGAGGGCGCTGGTGAAGGGAGGGGCTATAATGGGCAGTATGAAGACCAGATGCAGAAATCTCTTATACGGCAGGTTGGTCCTGACCATGGTCAGAGCGGCGGTGTAGCCGACCAAGACCCCTATGACGCCGGTGAGGACACCTACCGATAGGCTGTTCAGCAGCGCGCTTTTGAGATACTTAAACTGGGCAAAGCGGCTGTAGTTCTCGACGGAGAAGGCTCCTTCGACGTTTTGAAAGCTCTTGACCAAAACCATCCCCAGAGGGTAGACCACGAACAGTATCAGGGCCACCGCCACGGATAGCACCAAAAAAGCCACCAGTGGATCTCGACAGAGCAGTCTCAGCTCTCTAAGGCTTTTTCTCAAACAATCACGTCCTTATTCCAGGTATGACGAAGGGTCCGGGAGGGCCCGGACCCTTCGTATTAAGGGCATCTCGAAAAGCGCCAATCCTCGGAGAGACCGTTCCGACGAAGCCCATT
>CAYNAN010000150.1:0-4019 GCA_964395085.1 uncultured Synergistaceae bacterium | reverse complement strand
GTCCTGTGCCCCCTCGGCTTGGGGCGACGTCCTGTCGCCCCATTCTACTGCACGATGGCATGTCGAAAATACGGGCTCGAAGGGGCTTCGTCGGAACGATCTCTCCGAGGGAGAATGAGAGTTTTCAGAGGTTTCCAGGAGATAAAGCGAAAGGCCCGGCATCTCTCCTTATCCTACAAAGAGATATGCCGGGCCTTTTTTATATCGCCTCCGGTCTGCCTACCGGAGGCTCCGCGAGTGGGTGAGGAAGGCTCGATCAGCGTACGCCCTCGAAAGGACCTCTATAACGCACTGAATTTACGTCAAAGCTCGCCGCGAACCGTCGCTCCTGTGGGATTGGGTCGCAGAGGGTATAGCCTACGAATGGTCCCCTGAACTCCTCTGCCTGGTAAAAATTTGAGCGATTTTCTCTCGTCATGTCAAACACTCCTTCTCTTTGTTTTTAGTTTTTGGTATAAAAAAAGAGCGGGACCCTCGAAAAAGGGTCCCGCTCCCGTAAAAAGCCGTCACGACAAAGTGAGGGCACCGGGAGAAGACCCGCAGCCCATAATTAGGACGACTATGGCGTTGAAGCTGTTACCGTCTATTCTGTAGGTCATGGCAGGTTCCTCCTTCCTCTCAATGTCTGAAAAATTTCGGTTATTCTACAGCCCCCTGTACGGGCTGTCAAGGGCCAAAATTGCCGATTTGCCCGACGCTTTACCTTTTTCGTCTATGAGGTTAGAATCCACTCATCCAGAAGCTTTTCTCACAGGAGGTATTAGGATGTCGACACCGGTTAAACCAGATCACCTCGCCTCTGCCATAGTTCAGGAGATAACCGAGGGGGTCACCTTGACCGACAACAGGGGGACCATCCTCGAGGTAAACGACGCCTTTACCGCCATAACCGGTTATTCTCCCTCCGAGGCGATAGGCCAAAACCCCAGAATACTCAAATCCCACCACCACGACGACGACTTTTACCTGTCCATGTGGAGGGAGATAAAGGCCTCCGGTCGGTGGGCGGGGGAGATATGGAACAGGAGAAAAGACGGGGAGGTATACCCCGAGTGGCTTTGTATAAGGAAGGTCCCGGGATCTGACGGCAAGGACTATTACCTTGCCGTATTCTCAGACCTATCCAGGATGAAATCCATAATGGAGGGGCGAACCTTCCACAGAAGCCAGGACCCCCTTACGGGACTGGCGGATCGGTTCGTCCTTATGGAGAGGATAGCCTTGTCGGTTGACATGGCCAAGAGATCGGGCAGATCCGTGGGGCTACTGGTGGTCAACCTGGACCGATTCAAGGACGTCAACGACGGCCTCGGTTACCTAGTTGGAGACAGGATCCTCAGGGACGTCGCGGCAAAGCTCAAGGCTGTGGCCCAGGACCAGGAGCTTGTGGCCCGGGTCGGCAGCGACGAGTTCGCCTTCGTGGTCCCACACGACATAGGCTCGGACAGGGTGGACCGAATAGTCCGGTCTATCTGTCACCTTTTCAGACACCCCATCGTGGTTGGGGATATAAAGGTGGACCTGTCCGCCAGCGTGGGAATCAGCCTCTATCCGGAGGACGCGTCGGACGGTGACGGTCTCATAAGAAACGCCGGGCTGGCCCTGCACAGGGTGAAGAGGGAGGCCCTCAGGGGGGGCTACGCCCTGTTCACAGACGAGATGGACGTCGAGGCTCGCCGTAGGATGGCCCTGGAGCAGGACATACTGTCGGCCATGGAAAACGGCGAGTTCTTCCTGCAATACCAGCCTCAGGTGACGATGAAGGGCGACTCGGTCGTTGGTGTAGAGGCCCTACTCCGCTGGCGCAGACAGGGAGGGGAGATAGTCCCCCCTGGCGAGTTCATACCCCTCGCGGAGGAGACCGGAACGATGGCCCGGCTCGGCAGATGGATCCTTAAAGAGGCCTGCTATCAGGGGCAGGCATGGCGAAGGGCGGGCTACGATCTCAAGCTCTCGGTCAACGTCTCTCCCGTCCAGATCTACGGCGACGACCTGTATCAGGCAGTCCAGTCCGTCCTGGATCAATCGGGTTTTCCGCCGGACCGACTGGTGCTTGAGATAACCGAAAACACCCTGAGGGACGATAGAGGAAGGCTATCCTCGGTATTCCGTGGTCTCAGAGAGCTTGGGGTAAAAGTAGCCATAGACGACTTCGGCACAGGCTACTCCTCCTTCGACTTCATAAGGAACTTCACCTTCGATACCCTCAAGATAGACCGGTCCTTCGTCCTGGATCTGGAGAGATCGGCGAGAAACGCCGCAGTGGCCGACTCCATAATCCAGATGGCCAGGAACCTGGCCAAGGACGTGGTTATAGAGGGGGTCGAGACCGAGGGGCAGATGGGACGCCTTGGCAGGGAGAGGCATGATCTGGTCATCCAGGGATTCTTCTACAGCCGTCCACTGGACCCGCAGTTGGTCCCTGAGTTTATAGAGTCTCTAAAGAGACAGGAAGCCCGATAGCTCAGGCTTCCTGTCTCTTCATTCTGGCAAATCCTGCCACGTCCAGCTCCGTTATCATTATGGACAAAAATATCAGCCCACATCCCCACACCAGCCGAGACGTCATAGGCTCGCCGAGGAACGCTATTCCCACTACCAGAGCGAAGACAGACTCCATTATCATGATCACGCTGGCATGGGTCGGCGATGTCAGTTGTTGCGACTTTATCTGGAGGGAGTAGGGTATTAAGGTACATCCCACCACCAGATAGGCCATCCATCCGACCACAGCCGGAGACCCAAATGACGGAAGAGGCTCCCATATCAGCGCCGCAACGACGCAGGCTACAGCGCTAAGCGCAGTCTCTATCATGGTCAATGTAAGGGCGTCCCTGTCCTGGGCCATCCTGTCTATTACCACTATCTGCACCGCAAAGGCCAAGGCACAGCCCAGGGTAAGCATCTCTCCAAGGCCAAACCCCATCCCTGTCCCGTCTAAAGTGATAGCCCCCATCCCAACCAGACATATGGCCGACGCCACGAAAGCCTTAAGGCCTGGGTTTCTCCTGGACGCAGCCCAGGTGATAAACGGGACCATCACCACATAGCAGGCGGTTATAAAGGCAGATTTTCCCGTCGTGGTGTACTGTATCCCTATGGTCTGTAGCGCCATAGCCACCAACAGCAGAAATCCTATGATCCCTCCGACCTTCAGGTCTCGCTTGCCCGTGTTCCTCACCCTCTTGGGGGTTATGGCGGCTATCAGCATAAAGCTGAAGGCGAACCTAAACGCCAGAAGCCACAGGGGCCCCATATATTTAAGGACCTCCTTTGTCGCGGCGAATGACACCCCCCAGAGCATGGCGCAGGTGAGTATCCCCAGATCGCCGAGCATCATCTTTTTTCTGTCGTAAACCCTCTCGTCCATGTCGCGGGCCCTAAGGCCCTCACACCCTTTCGTCCTATGGTAAAACCCTCCCGACGACTCTACCATATATTCGCCTCAAATGGTCATGTATAGTTTATACTTACTGGTGTAGCGTACATATCGCACTTAAAGGATGGAGGTTTGCTTATGAAGCGAATGATCTGGGCAGGCAAAAAAGTGGCCCTGGTGGTGCTTATCCTCGTCGTCGGAGGATACGGAGCTATGGAGGTCCTCAGGTCCAGGCTTGGGGAAAAGGAAGAGGAGCCCGAGGTAGTCCGTCCCGTCAGGGCGGAGGTGTTGGGACACAGGGACCAGGGATTTAAAGGCATATATCAGGGGACGACCCAGGCGTCCAGGAGGGTGGACCTGTCCTTTAGGGTATCCGGCCCTCTCGTGGAGTTTCCGGTTCGAAAGGGGCAACAGGTCAAGACGGGCGACCTTCTGGCCAAGGTGGACCCAAGGGACTTCAAAAACCACCTGGACAGCGCCAACAGCCAGCTAAAACAGCTTGAGGCCAAACTGTCGGAGATGAAGTCCGGCGCCAGGGCCGAGGACGTCTCCTCCGCTCAGGCCGCGGTCAACGCCGCTCAGGCTCAGTTCTCCGAGGCCGAGGCCAACTATAAGCGATTTAAGTCCCTCATGGAGCAGG
>CAYNAN010000149.1:0-4157 GCA_964395085.1 uncultured Synergistaceae bacterium | reverse complement strand
ACGGCCACTATGCTCTCAGGGTCGATGGCACCGACGATGTGCTTCACAGCACCGCTGGTGGGAGCCAACGCCCTCTTAAGGCTGAACACCACGTCGGAGGCCTTGAGCTCCTCTCCGTTGTGGAACTTGACGCCCTTTCTGAGGACGAAACGATAGGTCAGGTCGTCAAGCTGTTCAAAGGACTCAGCCAGGTCGCCCACGACCTCGTTCTTGTCGTTGAGGGTAACGAGACGGTTGTAGATGTGGAGCATGGCCCCAGAGGACGCGACGTCGTTGGTCGCATAGGGATCGAGCGTCTTAGCGTCGTATACGTTGGCCACCACCAGCGTATCGGGGTCCTTTTTCTCCCGGGCGGATGCCGGATCTCCCGCCATCATGCCGGCGGCTAAAGCCGCGACACACATTGCCGCAAAAACCTTGAAGCATTTCGACTTCATTCTATTCCCTCCTGGTATTCAATCTTGGATACGTTCCTACCCCTCAGTACTCTATCTGTTTTATCGAAATTCGTCAATTGTTCTTTTTTACCGCTCAAGCTGTTCCTGTCCGTCTATGTAGACCTGCACCGGTCGGCTTCTGACGTCCAGAGGATCTCCCGACCAGACGACTAAATCGGCGTCCTTTCCTGGCTCGATGGAGCCAAGGCGATCATCAAGCTCAAGATGCCTTGCCCCCTCTATGGTCAGAGCCTCAAGGGCGGTCTGTTCGTCCAGCCCAGCCCTGACCGCCAGGGCGGCCGCAACAGGAAGGTTTTCTATTGGGATGACAGGGTGATCGGTTATAAAGCAGAACGAAACCCCAGCCTTTTTGAGGGCAAGCAGGGTTTCCCAGCCCTTGTTGCGGACCTCCACCTTGGTCTTGCTGGTGGCGGTCGGGCCCACTGCGGCCAGGACGTTCTTCTCCGCCAGATAGTCCGCTATGAACTGTCCCTCGGTGCAGTGTTCCAGGGTGTAGCGAAGCCCGAACTCGTCGCATATCCTGATCGCCGTGCAGATATCGTCCGCCCTGTGGCAGTGGATCCTCATGGGAACTGTGCGGTCAAGAACGGGGAGGAAGTTCTCCATCCCTTGATCCAGGGTGAAGTGCTCTCCCTTCTTCTCTGCCTGCTCCTTCTTGGCCCGATAGTCGAACGCGTCCCCTATAGCCTTTCTCATGCAGGCGGCGTTGCCCATCCTTGTGGAGGGGAAACGTCCCTTACCGCCCTGCCAGGTGACGGGATTCTCCCCAAGGGCTGCCTTCATTCCAGAATGGGCCCTGATCACCATGCGGTCCACTATGTTGCCGACGGGCTTCACGATGACCCCAATTCCACCGATTATGTTGGCGCTCCCAGGCAGTATCTGCATGCAGGTGATACCGGCCTCTACCGCGTTGCGAAAGGCCTCGTCGGACGGGTTGATACCGTCGATGGCCCTGACGTGGGGCGTCACAGCGGAGGTGTCCTCGTTGACAGCGTTCATGGCACCGGGAATCCCCTCCTCGCAGATACCGGCGTGGACGTGAGCGTCCACAAAACCGGGAGTTACGATCCGTCCCTCCACGTCAAGGACCGTCGCCCCACAGGGGACCTCCCCTCTCGACTCGACGGAGACTATCTTACCCTGATCCAGCACTATGGTGGCGTTCTCCACCACGCCGCAGGCCATGGTGATGGCCCTGGCGTTCACTATAGCTTTCACCTTTAAACCCCTCCCTCTTATCTATGAAGCAAAATTCCTACGATATTGTAATCTAAAACGCTCTACCTAAGCACCATGTCTAATTAGAGAGATTAGACAAAAAAGCACCGGTTTCCTGATTTAACGGGAAACCGGTGCTTTTTACGATTTGCTAGCGTCGCCCCTTGAGCAACAGGGTCAAAAGCGGAAGGCCTAGCAATACGAGCGACGAAGCACCTCCCACGTTGCAACCACCTCCGCTGGATCCACCTACCGGGGAGGATCCCTGAGAGTAGGTCGACGTAAGGGTGCTGGAACCGCCAGAGAACACCGGCATCTGCTCCGACACCTTCTCATCCCATCCTGGAAGCTGTTTAAACTTCACGAGGTAGTCTCCAGGGGAGAGGAAGGACAGGGTCTCACCGGAGGATCTCCAGGTAGATCCTCCATCGATGCTCCACGCCGCTCCGGCTGCTACCGCAGAGGCAGGCTCAATGACCACCGTCAAGGAACCTGACGAGGTGGATCCTCCCTTGG
Source organism: uncultured Synergistaceae bacterium (assembly GCA_964395085.1). Taxonomy (GTDB): domain Bacteria; phylum Synergistota; class Synergistia; order Synergistales; family Dethiosulfovibrionaceae; genus Dethiosulfovibrio. The sequence continues at coordinate 1,962 of CAYNAN010000149.1, read as the reverse complement.
AACCGAAGGCCTTAAGGCAGACGCTAGCGGTGGGCTCAACGGACGTCATGTCGGTCCAGCTGGATCCATTCGCAGAGATGTAACTCTGGCCTGGTGAGGCAGATATTTTATCCGAGTAATTAGCGATACGTTTCTCGACAGCCACAGGGTAGTCATACCCAGGGGAGGTCATCCTTACCACGACGGAGAACTTCTGCCCTGCTAGCAGGGGGACAGGGGAGCTCAAAGGGATCGTGTAATAGCCAGGGGCCTGTTTCGACCCACTCTGTCCGTCCAGCACCAACGTCCCTGAGGTAGGAGCTCCTGTGACGTCCCTGTAAACGTAAATCGAGTAGGTGTTACCCACGCCCCCAGCGTAAAAGGACACGGCACTGAGGGTCGTATCGACGGTAGCTGTGAACACGCTGGCCATCCAAGCGGTGTTGTTCACCATACCGCCTGGCCTGTAGGAGCTACACCAACCGAGAGGATCGTGCTGATAGGTAACGTTGTAGGTAGCGGGATCCCCTCCAACGTAAGCAGCACCGGTGTCGACCACTGCGTCGTAATAGGACAGGTAGAAATAACCGTTATCCCCCCAGGTCGTACCCCAGGAGTTCTTGACTATCCAAGCTCCGTCCTGGGTCGGGCGGTTCAAGGGGTTAAAGTTGTCCTTGGAATAACCGTCGTCCCATCCTACCACCGTGACGGCGTGATTGGAGCTGCCCACGGATAGACCATCGGGGTTTCCTGACGGTATGTAGGAGGCAAAGGTGGCGGTGTTGAAGTACGGAGAATTATTCCAGTTACCGGTCTGAGGGTCACTGGCGTATACTCCCACCGAAACCGCACCGTGATCCATAAGGGCCTGCTTTATGTTCTCCACGCTGGCCTTCTGATATCTGGTGTTGGCGTCGTAATAGAAGTAGTACACGTCGCGGAGCGCTCTGACCACAGGAGCCGACGCAGAGGGCGCCGTCGAACCATAGGGAGCAGATATCTCGCTGACCGCACCGGTCCCCCTCGCTAGAAGGGCTATCGCCCTGAAGTCATCCCCGCCTTTATTCATCAGACCAGGGAAATCACTCGCGGAGTAGTCTCCAAACCCTACCATGGACTGGCTTTGATCCACGTAGCCGAAATAGGCCAGGAACTGCTCGGAGTAATTGGGGCTATCGACCCCTGCTTTCAAGGCGGAGGACTCCATGGAGGCCATGGCACTGAAGGTCCAACAAGCCCCGTAAGGGTCCTGATCCCTCACGGGTGAGACGTACCCTAAAGAGCGAAGGTCATAGCTTACAGGAAAGACCGCCCCCTTGCCCTCTGCCTCGAAGAACGAAACTCCCGCCAGATGGCTCAGGTCCACAGGGGATGGGGTCCTGCCGGGCAAAACCTCACCGACAGGGGAGTTTTTAGCCCTCTCCATATACCTCTGAAAAGCGGGGTTCAGGGGAGCCATCTCGTTTCCCCAGGCTGATACGGAAAGGGTCAACAAAAGAAGCGTCAACACCACGATACCCTTTTTAAACTTCAACTCATATCTCTCCCTTCTTTTGGTCGGTCAAAGGCCGACTGCATAACTTTCTGAATCTAACCCTCAGTCTTCATTGAACACCATCCCCACAAGGCTGTCAAGATAGACACAAAACCCTTACGACGAAGAGGATCTACCTATGGGCAGACCCTCTCAAAATATTAAAGCTCGTTCCACTCCCCAGGGTTGGCCAGCATGTGGTCCACGACTACAGAACCAACCTTAAACCCGTTTGTCATTCCTATAGAGAAGCCACCGGAGGAAGCTGCCAGGCTCTCCTTGACGGTCTGGCCGGGATGAGGCCTGTCAAAGTTAACCACATCCCTGAGCACCAGGTATCTGTTCAGATAACCGAAGTGTCGGAGGACCGCGGCGAAGGCGCTATCCTCCATCTGGGTGATCATATAGGTCCCGGCACCGTACTGGGAGCAGACATAGTCGGCGGTCTC
>CAYNAN010000148.1:0-4222 GCA_964395085.1 uncultured Synergistaceae bacterium | reverse complement strand
CCTTCTCCGTAATTTGTCCGTTTAAGCTGAATTATATAACCGTAGACCATCGCCGCCACCATGCCCTCGCTCAGAGAGTGGCAGATCCATACAGCCTCTTTCCCCCATAGGGCCGGTAATAGGCCAAGGAGCACCGGAGGAATCGCCGTGCTTCTCAGCAGGGATACTCCCAGGGCCAGACCTGTTTTTCCCGTGGACTGCCAAAAGGATATCACCAGTATGTTGTAGCCGGCGAAGAAAAATCCCCAGAAGTAGGGCTGGCTGACTTTCTGGACCAGGTCGATCAGCTCCGTATCGTCTGGAGTGAAGAGGGACGCAAACCATCGGCTAAGGGCCAGGACCAAAAGGTAGCACGTCAACCCTATCACCAAAAACACCCTTGAGGAGAAGGACCTTAGAGAGATGGCCCTCTTTTTCTCTCCCACGCCGGACAGATAGCTGAACACCGGTTGAAGTCCCTCCGCCATGCCCAAAAAAGCGGTCATAATGATTAGCATCAGATACCCGACGATCAGATACGCCGCAAGGCCGTTTTCCCCGTAGCCGTTTTTAACTATGGCTATGTTGTAAGCCAGGGTCACTATCCCTATGCTGAACTCCATGACGAACGACGGGGAGCCTAACCTGAGCATTGACATGACGGACCTGCCTTTAGGTTGGGTCCTTCGGAAGTGGAGCTTCCCCCTTTTAAGCGTAAAATGGGGCAGAAGAATCGCCACCGTTATAACAGGCCCCAGCGCTGTGGCCAGCGCCGCACCGGTGATGCCCATGTCCAGGGTGTACATGAAAAGATAGTCCAGCGCGATGTTGGAGAGCGATCCAACGGCGAGAGCGGTCATCGCAAGCCCTGGGCGTCCGTCGTTTCTGGCTAAGGTTCCGAGAAGAAAGCTTAGGAGCAAAAATGGGGAGAACGCCACGATATATCGCAGATACTCCACCGCTTGATCCTCTATGGCATCTGTGGCCCCCAGCAGTACGGCTAGCTCCTGTGAAAAGGCCCAACCTGTCAGGGCTATGGCGACTCCGACAAGTACCGTGAAATCGACGGAGAGGTTGAAGGTGTCCACCGCTTTTTCGTCGTCCCCTCGCCCAAGTTGTTCGCTTGCCATGACCCCGGAGCCGGATCCCACCGCCATGGCTATGGATATAAGGATCTCGACGAGGGGTACGGAGACCGCCGCTGCCGCCATGGCGTCGCTCCCAAGTCGATTGCCTATGAATATGCCGTCCACTATCAGGTAGATGGAGTTAAACAGCAGCCCGATCATCTGGGGAACGGCGTATCTGACGAAGAGAGCGGACGATTTACCCTGATACACGACCTATTCCTGCTCTGAAGGGTCGAAGGCTAAAGGGCGCTTTGCAGCCTTTTAGAGATCTCTTTTAGTCGATCCGGGTCCACCCCAAGCTTTTTGCTGAAGGGTTCGTAGTCTATTCCCACCACTATCAGGTCGCTTGGGGCTATCCTCCGGATCACGTCCACAGTTTTCTCCACCGATATATCGTCGTCGTTGAAGCCCTTTATGATGGTCACCTCAAAGATAAGCTTACCCTTAAATCGTGCTCTGAAGCTCTCCATGTTGGATATATACTTCGACAGGGTGTATCCGTCTATGGGCCTCTGGAGCTTCTGGAAATCCTCCTCACGAATAGCTTTCAACTCCCCTATGACCTCGTCGCATCGGTGGGCTATCTCCGCGTATTCCTCCCTTCCCAACAGGTATCCGTTGGATAGAAGTCGGACCGATGGCCCCTGGGCCTTTATGAAGTTCACTATCTGGCCGATTCTGTCGTTTATGAAGGCCTCTCCCTTGGAGTTTATGAAAACCAGGTCGGGCCTTTCCCTCTCTATCCTCTCCTTGAGGTCAACCAGAGCCTTATCGACCTCCCCGAAGGACCTCTGAGCGTCGACCTTGTTCTTGGACTTCCCTATGGGGCAGAACACGCAGTCGAAGTTACAGAACTTCTCCGGCAGGACGTTCATCTCCAATACCTTTTTCCCGTTTTCGATATAGATGTCCTTGTAGGTAAAGCTGTTCATCCTTGAATCCCCCTTATATTTTTTGTCGATGCTACACAGATGCTCTTTGCTAATTGACGGAATTGCTTGCCTTATTTTTGGGATAAAAAAAACGCCAGCACCCTCTATCTTCAAAGGCCTAACGATAGAGATACTGACGCCTAACTCCCTTGCCCGGCGGCGAAGGAGCAGCTTATAGAGTTTCGATTTGAGTGTATAAATATCACGGTTGGGACGGTTTGTCAATAGAAATGCCCCAAGTTGTTTTTATCTCGTCATCGACCATCCGTTTGTGGGGAGATACAAGTCTGACGTCTAAGATCTGTGTGGAATAATCGTCGACTTTGTCGGATAATCATGGGATGGACATAGATGGAGGAGGGGGACCTATGGGGAAATTTTCTTGTTTTATGGTCATGGCACTGTTATGTCTCGCCGCGCCGTCCTGGGCCAATGACGTCCTGACCGACGGGGAACGAGCCTGGCTGAGGGAGCACCCCGTGATAAAGTTGGCCCCGGACAGGGACTTCGCACCGGTGGAGTTTATAGACGACAAAGGGGAATACCGAGGGATAGCGGCGGATTACATCCGGTTGATAGGTGAGCGGCTTAGCATAGACTTCCAGGTCGTCCCGGTGGCGAACTTCGAGGAGGTACTGCAAAAGGCTCGGTCCAGGGAGGTGGACATGACGGGGGCCCTGACGTCGACTCCGGAGAGATCGGAGTATCTGTTGTTTACCTCCAATCCCATAGAAATACCGGTCGTTATCCTTACGAGAAAGGATATATCCGGCTATTTTTCGCTGGACGACCTGGAGGATCGAGATGTCGGGGTGGTCCGAAGCTACGCTGAGCGTGCCTTCATAAAGGAGAGGTATCCTCTGTCGGGGCTCGTGACCGTAGAGGACGTCCTCGAAGGGATACAGAAGCTGGCTCTGGGGGAGCTGGATTTCTTCGTGGCCAGCCTTTCAGTCGCAAGCCACTACATCGAGAAACTGGGTATCTCCAACCTCAGGGTGGCGGGGTCCACCGGTTACAGTCACAAACTTTTGTTCGGCTCCAGGAGCGATTGGCCCGAGCTTAACTCCATTTTGGAGAAGGGGCTGTCCCTTATCTCCCCTGAGGAGAGAAACGAGATCTTCCGTCGTTGGATCGGTTTGACATTGGAGGAAATGGGGCTTAGCCCCAGGGCTAGGATGGCACTTTACGGTGTCATAGTCATCTGCATATCTCTAATGGCTGCGGTTCTCGTGTGGAACAGGACACTTAAGCGACAGGTTACCAGACGAACCGCCGAGCTTGAACTGTATCGGGATCATTTGGAGGATCTGGTGAAGGAGAGGACCGCCGAGCTATACGAGGCAAAGCTTGAGGCAGAGAAGGCCAACGTGGCCAAGAGCGTCTTTCTCGCCAACATGAGCCACGAGATAAGGACCCCTCTAAACGCTATATTGGGTTTTGGCGCCATACTTGAGAAGGACCTATCCCTGTCGGACAAACAGTCAAGCCAGATCAGGATAATAAACAGGAGTGGGCGTCATCTCCTTCGGCTTATAAACGACGTTCTCGATATGTCCAAGATAGAGGCGGACAGGATGACGTTGAACCTTGCGGGGATGTCCCTGAAGGACCTCCTCTCAGACCTGGACGATATGTTCCGGTCCAGGGCAGAGGCCAAGGGTTTGGACTTCCTCATGGAGAAGGATGTCTCGCTGCCGGATTTCATCTTTGGGGATGAGGCGAAGCTCCGTCAGGTGCTGGTAAACCTCCTGGGCAACGGTGTAAAGTTCACCAAGTCCGGTTACGTGTCCATGACGGCAAAGATGGAGGGGTCGTCGCTGGTGATAGAGGTGAGTGATTCTGGACCAGGTATACCTAAAGAGGACCAAAAGCTGATCTTCGATCCATTTCGGCAGTCCGAGGCTGGGAGGATATCGGGAGGTACGGGCCTTGGACTGGGAATCAGTCGAAGGCTGGCACAGATGATGGGTGGGGATCTGACCGTTAAAAGCACATCCGGGGAGGGGAGTGTCTTCCGTTTAAGCCTGCCCATCGAGATAGCCCATGTGGTCCCGGAGAGGGCCGTAAAGGAGACCAGGACCGTCGTTGGATTAGAGCGAGAGGCCGGTCCTCTTAAGATCCTTATAGTGGACGACGTGGAGGAAAATCGCCAGATGCTGGAGGCCATGTTGGACATGGATG
>CAYNAN010000147.1:0-4446 GCA_964395085.1 uncultured Synergistaceae bacterium | reverse complement strand
GCCATTATTGTGCTTTTTCTCATCTCTGTGTCATCCTCCTGTTTTTTGTTTTTTTTATCTGCCTATGGCCAGATCCCTCAGGAAAAGGGCTATCTGTGGGAACATGACCAAGAGTGCCGAGGCCACTATTTTCATCAGGATAAAGGGAGGCACCCCTCTAACCACGTCCAGGTACTTTTGTTTGAAGATCGGTATTGCGGTGAAGATGTTGCATCCAAATGGCGGGGTCGAAGATCCTATCGCTGCCTGAAGGGTCACGATGGTTCCCACTAAAACGTTGTCCAACCCTGATGCCGCGACCGGTCCCCTGAAGATGGGAGTGAGCACCATGATCACGACCACCGGGTCGACGAACATACAGCCCAGGAAGTAGGCGATGGACAGTACTGTAAGGATCCTTATCTGGCTCGGATCTGTCCCCAAGATGGTTGGCAGTATCATGTTAGGTATCCTGGCGAAGGAGATGGTCCAGGAGAAAGCCTGACCAACCGCTATAAGGATGAACACTATCGCAGTTACCACTCCTGTCCTCAGAGCTAGCTTAGGGAGATCCTTGAAGTCTATCGACCTGTACACGAACTTCTCCAGCAAAAAGGCGTAGAGAACCGAGACAGCCGCGGCCTCTGTTGGGCTGAACACACCTGAATAAATCCCTCCGAAGATGATGAGAGGAAACGTAAAGCTCAGCAGCGCCTCTTTCAGGGACGTGATCTTTTCCTTCCACGTCGCTTTAGGGGCTATGTTGTTGGGGTCAGACACGAACCAGCAGTAGATGGAGAAAAACAGGAAGAGCAGTAGTCCTGGCCCAACCCCGGCTATGAACAGCTCCCCCACCGATGCCCCCCCTACGACGCCGTAGACGATCATGTATATGCTGGGCGGAATCAAAAGGGCTATCTCTGCGGAGTTTATAATCAGGGCGGTCGAGAAAGACGGGGAATAGCCAGCCTCAAGCAGCATTGGCCTCATAGGCCCTCCGATGGCTACCACCGTGGCTTGGGTTGACCCTGATACTGCCCCAAAAAGGGTACATGAGCCCGCTGCCGCTATCGGTATTCCACCCCTCTTATGCCCGATGAACTTGACCACGAACCTGAGAAGCCTGTCCGCCACCTCTCCCGAGGTCATTATGTCCGCCGCAAAGATGAACATGGGAACGGCTATAAGTGACATCGACTGGATGCCGCCTATGACCTGTTGCATCAGCATTGTTGGATCCAGGTTCGGAAAATACACGACCAAAGTTATAAGAGCTCCGGCCATCAGAGGAACCATCATGGGAAACCCCAGGAGAAGCAACGCCGTCATGACGCCCATTAAAGTCATCAGCATCTTTGAACACCTCCTAGACCATGAATTGGTCGGTCTCTTCTTGTCCGTCTATCAGAGACGGAGACACGAATATCTCGGGCCTTGTCAGGTTTTTCAGGAATGTTATGCCGTACTGAACTCCTGTCATTCCCAGTCCCAGGGGAACCCACATTATCACCAAATACATGGGGAACCTAAGGGCCGGTGACATGCTGCCAGATACGAATATCCTCGTGGTGTATCTGTAGGAGTAGTAGCAGAGGACGAACATCAAAAACGATGTACCAGCCGTCATTATCAGCATCATGATCTTCTTAGTCCTCTGTCCCAGGACATCGTATATGGCGGACATCCTTATGTGGACCCCTTTTCTCGCGGCGTAGCTAGTCCCGATAAAGGTGACCCATATGATGGTAAACTGGCTTACCTCCTCGGCGTAGGTCAAGCTGAACTGGAAAAGGTTTCGACTGATGACGTTACATATGCTCACCAGCGCCATTACTAGGATGCTGTAGGACACGACTGTCCTCTCAAATATCTCGCAGAATCGATCGATCCTCCCCAAAATGCCCATGTGTAACCCTCCAAAGAATTAATTTTTATCCGACTCCGTCCCGTAGCGGTAGAACAGTTCGGATGCGGCTATAACCTGATCCAAAGATACCCACTCGTCGTCCTGATAGCTCCTCTCCGAGTCGCCCGGACCGAAGATCACGAAAGGAACTCCCAGGGCTGGGACCAGCCTCGAGGCGTCGGTAAATGGGTGTATGCCTATCTCCTCCGGTTTCATGGAGAGGGACTGGAATATGCCCTTCAGCCTTTTGATCATCGGTGAGCTGCTGCTCATCCCGACAGGAGCCTGAACGTTGAACGCCTGAACGGAGATCTTAAGCGGTGGATGTGTCGACTCCATGGCTGATGCCATCTCCTCTATCGAGGCCATCAGTCTTTCTTGGTCCACCGAAGGGACTATTCTGATGTCCAATATACCCTCTGCCTTGAACGGGACCACGTTCGGATCGGAGCCGCCACGAAGCTCTGTCACTGTGCAGGTGGAGTATCCTAGAAGCCTGTGGGGGGATTCTTTCGAGAAAAGCCCTCTCACGTTGGAGGCAAACTCCATGAATGTATCTATAGCGTTTACACCCTTATCCGGGGTCGCGCTGTGGCTCCTTCTTCCCTGAACTGCGACCTTCAGCCATATGGCTCCCTTTCCCGCCATGCCGAGGTTCAAAGAGGTCGGCTCCACCACTATCAATTCGCTCACTCCGTCCAAAAGCCCACTCTTGAGCAGGGCTCCTGCGCCGATCCCGTCCATCTCCTCGTCTGCGGAAAAACAAAGGTTAACGGAGTGGGGTGGTTTTACGCCGGACCTGGCTATGGCTAGTCCGGCGGCTATCATGGAGGCCAAGCCTCCTTTTACGTTTATGGTCCCCTTGCCGTAGATCCGTCTTTCCTCCACGTCCGCCCCGAACGGGGACTTGGTCCATGAGTCGGGATCGTCAACTCCTAAGGTGTCCATATGTCCGACAATAGCTAGGGCGCTATCTTTATCGTAACCGGGTAAAGTTATCTTCAGAGATGCTCTGTTCCCGCCATGGTCGAGAAGTTTTATTTCTACGTTATAGGGGTCAAATAGAGACATAATGTACTTGGCGCAGTCCATCTCGTCGCCCCTAGGAAGGGTCGTTCGGATCCTTATGAGGTTTTGGAGTATCTGGACTATTTCTTCCTCATTGACCCAATCACCTATCTTCATTTGTATGAACCTCCTTGTCCTTGATAGACAGGTTGCTTCGTGATATTTCCTCTGGAAAACCCTATATTGGCTTTTGATCCCGTCAAAATAGCGATTGTAGCCTTTATGTTTAGGAGTATATACGTTATTACGTCAAAAAGCCTTGTCCATTATGGACAAGGCTTTTTGACGTAAGTGTATGAGGGTGACAAAATTCACATCTTCTTGATGTTGTCGGAGCGATATCCTGATTTTCTGGATATGCGAAAAATCCTTAGGGAGAGGCTTATGGCGAACCTCTGTTCGCTGTCCTCTGGATCGAGCGACAGAACATCGCATATTTTTTTGAAACGATACTTTATGGTGTTGTAGTGGATGTAGAGGGATTCTGACGCTACCCTCAGGTTCCAGTTCCCTCTGTCCAAAGCCAACAACGTGTCGAGCAGGTCTGCGTTGTGTTCCTGATCGTATCGGATAAGCGGTGATAGCCTTTGATCCACGAAGGAGATAGCGTCGTCCGTCTGGGCCAGGACAGAGAGCAACTTATAGGCTCCTAATTCATCCCATCTGGCTATGGCCCAGTCCTTCAAAAAATGCTCCATTACCTCTATCGCCTGGCAAGCCTCTCTGTAACTCTCTCCTGCCAGTAGAAAGGACGGTCTAGGATCGCCTATCCCCAGCCTGACCCTCATGGGGTATATCTCGTCCCTGACGTATCGGCAGGCTTCGAAGATCTCCCTAGGGCCGTCCCTTTCCGAGGGGATCAGGAGTGCGAGGTGATCCCCTACGTCGGAGAATATCAGATCAGGGTAGAAGGCTCTTATTCGTCTTCTTACCGTGGGACGGACCTTATCCTCTGGGTCTGGATCCGCTGACACTGCTACCACCGCTGTTACAGGGCCTGAAAGATTCCAACCGAAGAGGGAGGCCCTGTTCTCCAGTTCATCGGGATGGTGTATACGTGAAAAAATCAGGTCTTGAACGCAGTTTTCCCTATAGCGTCTCTCTATCTTCATCTCGCTGTAACGTCTGTCTATGAGGAGTTGCAGGGCTAGAGGCCCATTTTCCAGGATCTGTCCTGGTGGAACTGAATCGGGCTGGAGGTTTAGGAAGAAGGTTCCGGCGTGGGAGTCTTCGTGAAAAACAGGCCTATAAAGATATATCCTGAGTAGCTCCATGTGAGGAAACGTCTTTAATTGCTCGGAAAACTGGGCGTCATCGGATGCCATGAAGAGCTCTCCTCTGTTGGCCCTGAATCCACAGTCTATGTCGTAGGCCTGTTTTATGACCTGCAATATTTGAAGGAAATCCCCACCCTTTAGCAGTACTTTGGCTAGTGGGGCGAATGAGCTGTCGCTTTGATCTGTGTTTTTCAAAAATTGGGCCTCCTTTCTCTC
>CAYNAN010000146.1:0-4531 GCA_964395085.1 uncultured Synergistaceae bacterium | reverse complement strand
GAGTATACGATTGGGCGAAACAGGGCGTAGGCGGAACGATCTCTCCGAGGGGACTAGAAAGTGAGTTTTTAGAGGTTCCCTTTAGGGATTATCTATATCGCCCAGCCCAAGGATTCCTCCTGGATGTCCCAGAGCCTCGAGTAAAGCCCCCTACGCTCCAGGAGCTCCTGATGGGTTCCGTTCTCCGCTATCTTTCCTCTGTCCAGGACGACGATGGAGTCGGCCCGGCAGATGGTCTTGAGCCTGTGGGCCACCACTACGACGGTCCTGCCCTCCACGAGGTTGTCTATGGCCCTCTGTATCTCAAGCTCGTTCTCCGGGTCCAAAGACGCTGTGGCCTCGTCCAGTAGTACCACCGGGGAGTTTTTGAGAAACGCCCTGGCGATGGAGATCCGCTGTTTTTCCCCTCCCGACAGGGTACACCCTCCCTCTCCGACCACCGTGTCGTACCCAAGGGGGAGTTTCATGATGAAGTCGTGGCAGCAGGCCCGCTTGGCGGCCTCCTGGACCTCCTCCATGGACGCCCCCTCTCTGCCGAAGCGGATGTTGTTGCCTATGGTATCCTGAAAGAGGTAGACGTCCTGAAACACCATGGAGATCCTTCCCATCAACGCCTCCGGGTCCAGTGTCTTGACGTCCTCCCCTCCGAAGGTGACCTTGCCGGTGTTGACGTCGTAGAACCGGGCTATCAGTTTCAGCATGGTGCTCTTTCCGCTGCCCGACGGTCCGACCAGAGCTGTGAGGGAGCCCTGAGGTATGGGCAGGGATAGATCCTTTATTACCGTCCCATCCTGGTAGCCGAAGGAAGCGTGGTCGAAGTTTATGGAGCAGTTACCCGACGGCTTTTTCGATCCCCTCATGACCTTTTCGGAGCGGAGCTTTAGTATCCTCTCCCCTGCCTGCTCGGCGTATTTGAGCTCCGAGTAGTTTATCAGAGCCATGGTAAGGGGATCGAACACCCGAGATCCCACCACCAGGAAGGTCACGAAGACCATCGGGTCCAAGGTCCCGCCCGAGATGAGGTAGACCCCGGTCATTATCATCACAGTCAGGCCGACCCTGGCGCAGGCTATGGCAGCCATGACCAGCGGCCCGACCAGGCCCTCTATGCGGATGCTCTCCTTCATGAGGTTCCTGAAGGCCCTCTCCAGCCGGACGAAGCGGCTTCCGGTCAGGTTGTAGGCCTTAACCACCCTTATGCCGTAGAGGTATTCCTGAAGCCTGTTGGACGCGTCGTGTTTGGCCTTCATGTGCTTTGCCCCGAGCATCCTGAGCACCTTTGTCGCAACGGTCAGGACCATCAGACCGATTGGGAGGACGGAGAACATGGCCAGGGCCATTCTCCAGTCTAAAAACCAAAGTCCGGTGAAGGCGATTAACGGCAGTATTAAAGCTCCAACCAGCTGGGGGACGAAGTGGGACACCGCCTGTTCCAGAAGGGCGAAGTCCCCCATTATCATGTTGGCCATGTCCCCTGGGTCTCTGCCGGAGAGGTAGCCCAGGGGGAGCTTTCTCAGGTGCTCCGCCAGTGCGGCCCTTCCCTTCGCCGCCATGGAGTAGGCCCCTCTGTAGTTGGCCCGGTACGCCGGGACCTCACCTATAAACACCACGACGGTGTAGGCCAGCAGGGCGCCGCATATCCACCACAGCCCCGATATGTCCAGTGGCTCTCCCGCCCCGAAGCCCCTGAACAGGATGTGTATCCCCTGTAGGACCAGTATGAAAGGCCCCAGGTTGATCAGGTTCGATAGGGCCGTGAAGGCTATGGGCTTTATCAGGCTGGAGCGGTTTCCAGCGGTTATATTGTCGAAAAATCTCATCATACTGCCTTCTTCCTTCCAAGTCCCCATTCCCTGGCGCTGGTGTGGGCGGTCCACATCCTGTGGTACAGATCGCCGTTAGCCACGAGCTCGCCGTGGGTTCCCTCCTCGGACAGTCGTCCCTCTTTGAGGACCACTATATGGTTGGCCTCCCTGATGGTGGAAAGCCTGTGGGCTATGATTATGACCGTCTTGTCCTTTATCAGCTCTTTAAGGGCCATCTGCATTTTGTGCTCGTTCTCCGGGTCGGCGAAGGCTGTGGCCTCGTCCAGGACCAGTATGGGAGAGTTTTTGAGTATGGCCCTTGCTACCGTGACCCTCTGCTCCTCACCGCCGGATAGGTAGACCCCTCCCTCGCCTATTAGGGTGTCGTAACCCTTCGGCAACCTCTCTATGAAGTCGTGGCACTGGGCCGCCTTGGCCGCGGCGATAACCTGATCCCTTGTGGCGTCGGGATTGCCCAGTAGGATGTTGTTGTATATGGAGTCGAAGAACAAAAAGGTGTCCTGAAACACGAAGGACACGGTCTCCATGAGCTTTTCGGTCCCCATATCCTTTATGTCCACCCCTCCTATGGAGATGGAACCTTTGTCCACGTCCCAGAACCTAGGTATGAGGTTTGCGGCGGTGGATTTGCCCGATCCCGATGGGCCGACCAGGGCCGTCACCTGTCCCTGTCTTGCCGTGAAGGTCAGGTCAGCCAGGGCCTCTATCCTGGTGGACTCGCCGTGAGTTCCGTAGGAAAAGGACACGTTGTCGAAGGACACGTCGTAGCTGGAGGGAGTCTTGGGATTGGTCGGCTCCGATACCTCCGGCTCGGCCAGTATGGCGTCTATTCGGTCCACTCCCTCGGAGATGTCCCTGAGGGTGGAGGATATGTACATTATCTTGTAGAGCGGGGCCGCCATGGCCGGGGCCATTATGACGAAAAAAAGCACCGTGAGGCCAAGGGATAGATCGCCGGGCCTGCGGCTCAGCAGATACACCCCGACGGGGAGGACGAAGGCCACGAAGGACGTCAGAATCGTCCTGAACAGTATAAATCCGTTTTGAAACTGGTCGGTGAACCTGGTGACCATCTGGCTGTAGTCCACCATGTCCCGGTAAAATTGCCTGAACGAGTGGACCGTCCTGCCGAACACCTTCACCGCAGGCATTCCTCTGACGTACTGTATGGCCGAGGCGTTGATCCGCTCCAGCGAGTCATAGTACGCCTTCATCATCCTCTTGCCCCTGTCTCCTGTCATCATGGAGGCCTGGGCCCCAAAGCCCAGGAGCACCGCCAGGATGCAGGCGGAGGTTATCCAGGGGTTAAGTGAGAACATGGCGACGGCGGTTATAACGACTGTAGCGACTACGTTGACCAGGTCCGGTATCTTGTGGGCCACGAAGTTCTCTATCTTCTCAACGTTCTGCTCCAAGGTCTTTTTTATGGCCCCGGTGGAGGTCATGGATAGATACCCGAGGTGCAGTTTTCCCAGATGGTCCGCCAGTGCTACCCTCAGGCCGTAGAGTATCCTGAAGGCCGCCACGTGGGACGCCATGGCGCTGACGTATAGAAAGGCCATGGACGCCGCTATCCCCAGGAAAGCCCATATACCCCAGAACTTCATGGTGTAGCTGTCTACCTTCGACAGGTCCCCCCAGTGGTTCATGAGCTGGGCCAGAATGTGGTAGGCCGACAGGTATGGAACAAGGGCGAACACCGCGCTGATGGCCGACAGCCCGCCGGACAGCACCAACAGCCCCTTTTTCTCGCCGGCTATCTGGAGCAGTCGGCTGAATCCTCTTTTTCTCAAACGAATAACCTCCTTAATCCCGGTCTCCCTGTGGACAGAGCCCCCGAAGGACCATAGAGGTCAGGTCCTTGAGGTACTTCTCGTCGGAGACCATATCGTAACTTCCGTGCTTTACGTGTTCCTCTATGTGTCCGTGATATTCCCACCAGACGTGGACGGCGCCGCATATCATCACGGTGACGCTCATAGGCGAGATGTCGTCTCGGATTTCCCCTCTGGCCTGGGCTTCTTTTATGGATTTCTCATACCATTTATGGATATCCTCCTCTCCAGACCAGGGGGCGTCGTCGCCCTCCAGCCTGCCCCAGTTCGCCATGCGGACCATGTTGGGGTTGTCCCTGTAGAAGTCGAAGGAGGTCTTTATCATCTCCTCTATGAAGTTCTCCGCCGTGCCCTCCGGTGGTATAGCGCCGCCTTTGCCCTCGCTCCAGCCCTTGACTATCCTCTCCTTTACCGCCCTGTACAGCTCATCCTTTGAGTGGAAATGAAATAGCACTAACGGCCCGGAGGCCCCGCTTCTTCTGGCTATCTCCCTTATGGAGGCCCCTGCGAATCCCCTTTCCGCAAAGACCGACTCCGCCCCGTCCAGGATGGCTTTTTTCGTCCCCTCTGGATCTCTTACCGCTCTTTTATCCCTCATAGTTATCCCCCTCGTGCTTACTGATCGTTTGGTAAGTTACTACCATATAACATTTTTGTCAAGGTCGGAAATAGGAGAGGGCCGGAACCCTCAGGCTCCGACCCTCCGCTATTTCTTTAGGACATCTGTAAAAACTCTAATTTGAGTCCCCTCGGAGAGACCGTCCCGCCTGCGCCCTGTTTCGCCCAACCATATACTCGACCTGCCTGTTCCGTAAGAACCGCCTCGGAGGGCACGTCCTGTGCCCCCTCGGCTTGGGGCGACGTCCTGTC
>CAYNAN010000145.1:0-4627 GCA_964395085.1 uncultured Synergistaceae bacterium | reverse complement strand
GATCCTTCTGCCAGTCGATGATGCCACCGTCGTAGTTCTTCACCGAGTCATACCCCATACCAGCCATCTTCTTGGCCATGGCACCACTCCTCTTGCCGCTGTTGCAGTAGAGGATAACGGTGGTTTTCTTAGAGAGGCCCATGGAGTCAAGCTGTTCTTGTGTCATGGAGTCAAACTCATCGTCAAAGACGTTGATCGCCCCGGGGATGTGGCCTCCCTTGACTCCCTCTTTAGGGGACTCGCCGTTGAAGTTCTCCGGGGATCTGACGTCCACCAGGACGAACCCTGGCTTGCCGAGGTTCTCCTTGACGTAGGCCTGATCCACGGTCTCGACCGAGGCAGCGAAAGCGACGGAGGCACAGAGGACGACCATGATGGATAGAGCTAAACACTTCAGATTTCTCACGAAAAAACCACTCCTTAGCGTTATGTTTTTTATTACTCAAAGGATTGTATGCCTTGCATCCCTTTACGTCAAGGGTAGGTTTCCCCCTGGAACAGCCTAAAACGACTGTACGATATTCGTCATTGAAGGTATAATCTTCATTCTAAGATGTAATTTATTCGACGTAAGAAGAAAACATTCCTTCTTACGAGATATAGCACTAGCTAAAAATAACGTGAGGTGATCGTCTGTGGGAAGGTTTTTTAACAGGTCTTTTCTATTGAAGGTTTGTCTGCCGGTGGGCCTGGTCCTGGGGGTGATGGCGTTCAAGCCATCGAGGGATTGGGTAAAACAGGTCTTTTTGATGTTTCAGCTTTTGGACGTAAACCTGATAAGGGGGTATATCCTGTCCTTCGGTATATGGGCCCCTGTGATGTCATTTTTGCTCATGGTATTTCAGTCGGTGATAGCTCCTCTCCCGGCGTTTTTAATAACCTTCGCCAACGCAGGGCTCTTCGGGTGGTGGAAGGGAGCCATCCTTTCCTGGTCCAGCGCCATGGCAGGGGCGGCCCTGTGCTTCTTTATCGCAAAATGGTACGGAAGAAAGCCGGTTGAGCGCCTGACATCCAAGGCGGGACTAGAGGGAGTGGACCGCTTCTTCGACCGTTACGGCAATTACGCGGTTTTAGTCGCAAGGCTACTCCCCTTCGTGTCCTTCGACATAGTTAGCTACGGCGCCGGGCTGACCTCAATGAGGTTCTGGCCATTTTTTCTGGCAACAGGACTGGGTCAGCTGCCGGCGACGATAGTCTATTCATACGTGGGAGGGATGCTGACCGAGGGGACGAGAAAATTCGTCCTGGGCCTTTCCCTGCTTTTCGTCCTTACCGCATTGGTCGCGCTGTGGAAAAAGATATATAGGGATCGCAGAGAGCCGGAAAGCTGCGTCGATCTTCCCTCAGGGAAATGATCGACGCTACTTTTCCATGGGCATGTCCTCGTTTCCGCCCCACTCGTATATGGACCCCTCGTAGTTTCTGACTCGCTCAAAGCCGACGGCCCTGAGGATCGAGGTGACGTACCCCGATCTTATACCCATCGTTCAGTAGACCGTGAAGGAGTCCTGAGGGGTCAGGGCAAACCTATCCTTCATGATGGACTTGATCTGCTCAGGTGACCTGGGGCTGCCGTCTTTGTTCAGTATATCCAGCCACAACATCCATTTTGCCCCGGCGATGTGGCCTCCTCTGGGCTCTCCGGCGTTGGTGCTGCCGTCGAACTCCTTCTTCGTCCTGGTATCTATGAGCAGCTCCACGCCCAGGGATTCATGCACCTGGTCCATCGTGGCGTACCATGACCGATCGTACTCGTGGAGCGTCAGGATCCCCTCGTCGGATGGGGAGGGTTTGGTGACCTCCCTCGTCAGCTCGTATCCCAACGAACTGTAGAGTGGCAGTCCGCCGTAGAGGAGCTTTACGTTTTTCATACCAGCCATCCTAAGCTGCCAGAAGTTACGCCCGTCCGCCCCTGGCCCCTTGAACATGTCGGAGTAGAGCACGACGATAGAGTCGTCGTTGATGCCGAGCTCCCTCAGTTTGGGCCCGAGCTCTTCGATAGGCAGAGACGTCCCCCATCCCGGGTCACCGGGCCTTCCCACCGTTTTGGAGAAGAAATGGAAGCCGACGTGAACCGCCCCGGGGATGTGTCCCTTACCGTAGACCTTGGGGTTGTTCCCGTCCAGAAGCACTAACTTGGGATCCCCCAGCATGGAGTGAAGCTTCTGGGGCGTTATGAAGTACTCGGGATGAAGAAAACCGGATAGATCCGGCTCATCGGCCCAAGCCGCCACAGATATGACCAGCACGAACATGGCAAGCCACGTTCGCATCAAGACATGTTTCATTTAAAAAAACTCCTTTCGCATGAAGATACAATTACAATACGACCCCTACGAATGGAGATTATACACACTATAACTTACGGTGACTAGAGCTATGAAGTTGATTGGGGGCGATCCACCTGAAACTGAACGATACTGAGCTGCCAAAGCTGCAGCTTTTTGAGGATAGGTGCGTCGATTGTGGCCTGTGCCTGAAGGGATGCGCGATGTCGGGCGAGTTGAACGACGGTCCTAAAAACGTCATATCTCGCTTCCTGAGGGAAGGCACCGTCGACGACGACTGGGCCTTTAGGTGCTCACTATGCGGTTACTGTTCAACCGTCTGCCCCGCAGGAGCGGACCTGAGGTCGGTCATGATCGCGCTCAGGGAGGCGTCCTGCAAAAAGCCTCCCCTCAGGATGAAAAAGATTTTCGCAGGGGTCCTCCTCTTCCAGTTCATGGCGACCTGGAGATACATGGGAACGCCTCCGGTCTTCCCTAATAAGAGGGGCAAAAGGCTGTTTTTTCCCGGTTGCGCCATGGCATCCTCCGACCCGGAGCTGGCCCTTAAGACGTGGAGGGCGTTGATATCCACGGACCCCGACATGGGGATCATGGTGGATTGCTGTGGAACCCCTGCTTTGTCAATCGGAAGACGGGACATCTCCGAGAGGATAAGGGGCAGGCTCGAAAAAACCCTGACAGTTTGCGGCGTGGAGGAGATCATCGTGGCCTGTCCCAACTGTCTGAAGGCCCTATCGTGCCTCCCGGTGAAGGTGACCCCCGTGTGGGGATACCTGGAAAATACCATATCCGACTTACAGGCCCTAGAGGGCAAGGAAGCCATGTTTCACGCTCCATGTCCTCTAAGGGAAGAGAACAGGGAGTTGGCCGAGGTCGAACGATTGGCCAGGACCCTTTTCCCCTCCGTACGCACAAAACCCTACGGAGCTAACGGCGGGATGTGTTGCGGAGCCGGAGGAATGGTCCCTATCGTGCATCCTAAAACGTTCTCCGATTGGTCCAGAAGGATCTCCGAGTACAGGAGGGACGGGGAGACCGTCCTGTGCTGCTGCCAGAGCTGCGTCGACGCCATGGGAGGACGGGATGCCGACGTGATCCATCTCCTGAGAGTCATGCTCGGTGGGGAGGCTCCACCACCTCCTACGAGTATCGGTAGATGGATCAACCGTAGAAAACTTAGAAGGGCCATACTGACTGGCCAAAACTGGAGGAATTCTGTATGACTTGGAAGATCGATATAAAGACGGCGGAAATACTGAAAAAAGGCTCCGATGGGTCCAGCATAGAGAGAGATGAGGCCCTTTATCTCATGTCTCTCCCGCTGGGCTCGAAGGAGACCTATGCCCTCATGGAGGCCGCCGATTACCTCTCCAGGGAGACGTTCCAGAACAAGGGGGAGAGACACTTTCACATAGGGCTGAACGTGGCGCCCTGTCCTCTCAACTGTAGCTTTTGCTCTTTGACCGTAAAGGCGGGGATATTCAAGGAGTCCATAGACTTCTCCGACGATCAGATCCTGGAATGGGCCAGATACGGTGAGTCTCGAAAGGCCGACTCGCTCAACCTCATGACCACGGGGAACTTTCCCATGGAGCGGCTTTTACACGTCGGCAGGATGCTGAGGGACAAGGTGAACGTGCCCCTTGTGGCAAACACCAGGGACATAAACCACGAGGAGGGCGAGGCCCTGCTCGAAGCCGGTTTTGTCGGAGCCTATCACGCTGTAAGGCTGGGGGAGGGCAGGGACACCCCCCTGAAAAGGGACAAGAGGATCGAGACGGTAAAGGTGTTCAGGGACGTGGGGCTCAAGTGGATGAACTGCGTGGAGCCGGTGGGGCCTGAGCACGAGGCGGAGGAGATAGTGGACCTCATGTTCCTCGCCAGGGAATACGGGGCCACCTACAGCGGGGTAATGAGGCGGGTCAACTTCCCTGGATCCCCTATGGAAAAGTTCGGGATGATAACCGAGCGAGAGATGGCTAGGATGGTGGCTGTGTCCCGACTGGTGATGGGGACCGTTCCCAAGGCCCACTGCACCCACGAGCCCAACTCCCTTTCCCTGATCGCCGGGGCAAACCTGCTCTTCCCGGAGGTGGGGTCAAGCCCAAGGGACGGCGAGGCGGACACCGCCAAGGGAAGGGGCAACACCGTCGAAAGCTGTGACAAAATACACATAGAGACCTGCTGGGACCCGGACAAAAGGTCAAACTGTTTCGATTAACGGTTCTCGACACCTGAAGAAACCTCTAAAAACGCTTATCCTCGGAGAGATCGTTCCGACGGGGCCCATTCGAGCCCGTATACTCGACATGCCGCCTTTGAGTACGAATGGGGCGACA
>CAYNAN010000144.1:0-4658 GCA_964395085.1 uncultured Synergistaceae bacterium | reverse complement strand
ATTCTCCGGACCCTCTCTATGGCCGCCGGGGCGGAGAGGCCCACTTTTTTCCCCAGCTCCCTGAAGGAGATCCTGCCGTTTGCCTGAAGTTCCCTGAGGATCGCCAGGCCGGTGTCGTCCAGTAGGTTGCCGTCTTTTATGGTCATATTGTCCTCCCTCTTGCTCTCAAACGTAAAGTTATAGCCGGAAACGATAGGTGTATGTAACCTGTAATACCCTAATCTATTACAAAACCTCTGTGGAAAAGAGCATATATCGTCTATCCTATTTATGCAAGAGCAAATAATCTAAAAGAACTCAAAGGAGGCACTATACATGAAACCTTGGGGAGCTCAGTCGGAAGTTGGAAAGATAGAGAAGATAATGGTGAAGAGAGCGGAAGATGCCTACGGAAGCCAGGAGGTTTTGGACTCCTGCTGGAGGGATCTGGGCTACACCGAGCGGGTGAACTACTCCAAGGCCATGGACGAATACGATGCATTTCTATCCATTATAAAGAGCCACGTGCCCGAGGTGTTTTGCCTCCCCTCCCAGGAGGGGACCGGCCCCGACTCGATGTACGCCAGGGACTCCTGTATGGTCACTGACAAGGGGTATATTCTCTTCAACATGGGCAAGCCCCAACGGAGGACCGAGGCAGCAGCTGCTGGTCGCCTGTTCGATTCCATCGGCCTGCCCAGGCTGGGAGCCATAGAGGGCGAGGGAACCATGGAGGCGGGTGACATGGCCTGGTTGGACGAGAACACCCTAGCGGTGGGGATCAGCTACAGGACCAACCCCGAGGGAGTTCGCCAGCTGAGGGATCTAGCTGCCGGTAACTTCGAGGTGCTGGACTACCCCATTCCCCACTGGAACGGACCGGAGGAGTGCCTTCACCTCATGTCCTTCATAAGCCCTGTGGACCACAAGGCGGCGGTTGTCTACTCCAGACAGATGCCGGTTACCTTCCGGCAGGAGCTTCTTCACAGGGGATATAACCTGATAGAGGTTCCAGATCAGGAGTACGACACCATGGCCTGTAACGTCCTGGCCCTGGAGCCCGGTCTGGTCCTCATGATAGAGGGCAACCCTATCACCAAGGGCAGGTTACAGGAGGCTGGCATGGAGGTGCTGGAGTTCCCCGGCACCGAGATATGCTGGAAGGGCGGCGGAGGGCCTACCTGTCTGACCAGGCCCCTTCTTCGTAAGTGACTCTAATAAAAACGACGTAGACCGGAAGGGAGGGAGATAGATGGATTTTCTAGGTTTTGTAGAGCAGTTAGTCGATTGGGTGTGGGGAACTCCTCTCATAGTTATGGTGCTCGGCTCGGGGGTATTTTTTACCCTGGTCTCGGGGTGCTTTCAGTTCAGGTACGGCGGATATATTTTTAAAAATACCGTGGGACGGATCTTCTCCGGTAAGGTCGACGACGGCCCCGGGCTACTGTCCCCCTACGAGGCGGTAAGCGTCGCCATAGGCTCAACCGTCGGAGTGGGCAACATCGGAGGAGTCGCCACAGCTATCGCAGTCGGAGGCCCTGGGGCGGTGTTCTGGATGTGGATGGCTGGCATATTCGGCCAGCTCATAAAGATGGTGGAGGTCACACTGGCGGTCCACTACAGGACGGTGCTGGACGACGGCCAGAGCACCTACGGAGGGCCTACCTACTATATCCAAAGAGGGCTCGGCCAGGAGCGAGGCTGGCATGGGCTGGCGAAGGTCCTCAGCGGACTGTTCTTGATAGGGTTTCTAATCTGCTATTTCTTCACCATCCAGAATTACACCGTGGCGGAAGCTGTGGCCGGGGTTTTCGACGTGAACCTCCTGTTGGTTAGCTTCGTTTTTCTGGTCCTCCTCTACGCCTCCATCTGGGGCGGCATCAGGGGGCTCGGCAAGATAGCCGTCGCGGTGGTCCCCTTTATGTGCCTTTTCTACATCGGGGGAGCCCTTATGGTTATCCTTAAAGACACCGCCGCCATACCTCACACCTTCAGGCTCATATTCGAGAGCGCCTTCACCGGAACCGCGGCGGTAGGCGGTTTTGCCGGAGCTGCCTTCGCAAAGATGATCTCCGTCGGCATGGCCCGTGCGGTCTACAGCAACGAGGCTGGCTGGGGATCCTCTCCCATGATCCACGCTTCCGCCAGGGTCAATCATCCTGTAAAGCAGGGTATCATGGGAATATTCGAGGTGTTCATGGACACGCTGGTGATATGCTCCGTTACCGCATTGATGATCATAAACTCAGGTGAATGGAGTTCCGGTCTTGACGGGGCCACGCTTACCCTGAGCGCCTTCTCTAAAGGGGTGGGTTCCCTTGGGACGGTAGTGCTGATAGTCGGGATCTTCCTGTTTGGGCTTACCACATCCACGGGGCTTTTCGCCCAGTTTGAGACGCTGCTGACCTACGTCGTAGGGCCTCACTCTAAAAATCTGGATGCCGTTCTGAAGCTCAACAAGTACATCTACCCTCTTCCGGGGTTTTTGCTGGTGCTCTACGCTCAGGCTTACGGTCTACCTACATATAAGGTCTGGATGTTTATAGATATCTCCATGGGGATCCCGATATTCGTCAACCTCCTGGCCATACTGCTTCTTACGCCTAAGTTTCTCGATCTTCTGAGGGACTATCGGGCCAGGTTCATGGGACAGGGTAAGGTGGACCCTGACTTCAAGGTGTTCTTCGAGGAATAGAACTAAAAAAGGCCCCTAGGGGCCTTTTTTAGTTAGCAAATACTAACTCAAGTTGATCTAACAGGGACCTTTAGTGGTACAATCTTATCCATGTAGATACCACTGAAGGAAAGATGGTGATAGCTTGAGCGAAATAGCGGTAGCCTTTGGACTTACACTCTTTGCTGGCCTAGCTACCGGCATAGGAAGCGCCATAGCCTTCTTTGCCAAGAGGACCAACTTCCGTTTCCTGTCCATATCCACCGGTTTCTCCGCCGGAGTCATGCTTTACGTGTCCTTCGTGGAGATTTTTTTCAAGGGATCCGAGGCCCTCACCGAGGTTTACGGGGATTATTGGGGAGATTGGATAAACGTAGGTGCCTTCTTCGGGGGGATAATCCTTATAGGGCTTATAGATGCCTTTATCCCTCAGGCTGAGAACCCCCACGAGGTACGCTCCGAGAGGACGGTTGCCCCGTTGCACAACAGTGACGCTCCGTCGGTCTTGCCTAAGGAGTATAACGATCACAAGCTCATGAGGATGGGGCTCTTCACAGCCCTGGCTATCGGAATCCATAACTTCCCCGAGGGCTTGGCCACCTTCCTGGCGGCCCTTCACGATCCATCGGTGGGAGTCGTCATAGCCGTGGCTATAGCCCTCCACAACATACCGGAGGGCATAAGCGTGTCGGTCCCGATCTTCTACGCTACAGGGGACAGAAAAAAGGCCTTTCTGTACTCGTTTCTGAGCGGTCTGGCCGAGCCCATAGGAGCCCTGATCGCCTACGGAGGCATAGTCCTCTTCACCGGAGGCGGTGGAGGATCTGTCCCTCAGGAAGTCATGGGAGTCCTGTTCGCCGGGGTTGCTGGGATAATGGTCTACATAAGCCTGGACGAGCTCATCCCCACCAGCAACGCCTACGGAAAGGGACATGACAGCATGATAGGGTTAGTCGGTGGTATGGCGGTTATGGCATTGAGCCTGCTTATGATGAAATAATTTAAAGAAAAAGGGGCGGACCCTGGTTCCGCCCCTTTTTCTTTTCCCTAAAGGGAACGCTTAGGTGTTAATATATTCGATAAAACGGAAAGAGGACGTGAACGATCGATGATAGCGGACAAGTATGATGCGTTTTTTCTGGACCTAGACGGGGTGGTCTACGTCGGAAGCTCTCCCACCGACGGGGCCATCGAAGCCCTGGGACGACTTCGCTCCATGGGGAAAGAGATAAGGTTTTTGACCAACAATCCGACGGATCAGGAAGAGATAGTGGCCAGGCTTGGCTCTTTGGGCATAGAGGCCGATAGGTCCGAGGTCGTCACCTGTGGTACCGCTACCGCCTCCGTCCTGTCCGAGCAGGATGCCGGGTCGGTCTGGACCCTGGGACACGACGGCCTGAGGAGAGCCCTGTCCCAACGTGGGCTCAAGCTGGTGGAAGGGAGGCCCTGCGACGCCGTGGTGGTCGGCTGGGATGACTCTATAACCCTGTCCCAGATAAGGGAGGCAGCCCTTGCGATCAGAAACGGCGCCACTTTCGTCGCTACCAACGAGGACAAGACCTATCCTGGCCCCGAAGGGATCCTCTCCGGCGTCGGTGTGGTGGTCGACGCTATAATAGCGGGAAGCGGAAAGAGGCCCATATCTATAGGGAAGCCCTGCACTGCCATGTTCTGCCAGGCGATCAAATCCCTGACCCCTGGGAAAAGGGCGGTCATGATAGGGGATACCCCGTCGGTGGACGTGCTTGGAGCCCACAGGGCCGGACTTGATGCCATACTTATGGGGAACGCTTGCACCTATCCTGGAGCCTCTGATTTCAGAAATCCCGAGGGTCGAATCGGCTCGCTTATGGACCTGCTTGATCCGTCGATGGAGGTCGGCTCTTGGGCGTCGCCGGATTATCACTGGCCCGAGTCGGTGGAGCCTGGGGTGGCTGGAGTGGTACTGGACGGCGACGGCAGGGTGCTCCTGATGAGGCGTTCGGACAACGGCCTATGGGGAATC
>CAYNAN010000143.1:0-4671 GCA_964395085.1 uncultured Synergistaceae bacterium | reverse complement strand
GTCGAGTATACGATTGGGCGAAACAGGGCGTAGGCGGGACGGTCTCTCCGAGGGGGCTCGACAGTATGTCCGTCAATCACTTTCTTCTCTCAGCGAATTTCGCAACACGATATAGGCCCCGCTCAGGCATAGGGCTATCGCACCGCAGAGGGATATCGCCTGCCAAGACAGGTCTCCACCGACAAAGAAACGCTTGAAGACGTCCCCTCCAGTCACGTAGAGGATAGTTCCAGGCAGCATACACAGCCACGACATGAACAGGTAGTATCCGAAGGACACCGACGTCAGTCCCATGCCGTAGTTTACGAGGTTGAAGGGAAACAGCGGTATCAGCCTGACCAACGCCACTACTATAAAGCCCTTTTTCCTGATCATCTCGTCGAGCTTCAGGAATCTTGGATTGTCTGCGAGCCATCGGGCCACGTGGTCCCTGGCGGCATATCTGGCAATGAGAAAGGCCGCCATCGCCCCGATGGTGGACCCTGCCGATACGACGATAGTCCCCTGGATCACGCCGAAGAGGCTGCCTGCCAATAGGGTTATGGGGCCACCTGGTACGGCAAGTATGACAGCGACGGAGAACATGGCGGTGAAGACCAGGGGAGCCATTGGGCCGAAGGAAAGGATGTTCTCCTCGCTAAACCAGCTTCCATCTATGCCCCACAGACGAAACGCCACGAATATGGTAATCAGACCACCTGCGACGACAAGGATCCTGTTTATCGGTCTACCTTTCAAGACGAAACTCCCCCTTTTTTCGGTTTATCCGCCCTATACCAGCCAGCCAATGCAGTTGGGGATACCCCTATCGCCCAGGCTAGCATTATCATCGAGTTACGGATCGACGTCCTAGCCGCGCCCAGCTTTCGCCAGCGACGGGAGGAGGTCCGGATCGTCGCCGAAATGGTCCCTATCCTGCCGACCTTCGACGCCGATCTGACCAGGCTCACGTCCTCGAGAAGGGGCATCTCTGGGAAGCCCCCTAGACGGTGAAAGAGGGGTTTTTCCATGAAAAATCCCTGATCCCCGTAGGGCAGGGAGAGCCGCTTCGACCTGACGTTGGCCCAGAAGGAGATGGTGTCCATCGACGAGCGAAACTCGGGGTCCTTCAGCTCTCCGGGCAAGCCTATTCTCAGGGAAAAGGCCCCTAGGGACAGTGTTTTGTCGCTCAGAGCCTCCCGAACCAACCTCCCGTAACCCCATGGAAGGATACTGTCGCCGTGTAGAAACAGCAGTATGTCCCCCGATGCCGCCTTGGCACCTGCGTTCATCTGGGCGGCCCTGCCCTTAGGGGAACGGACCACCTTGGCCCCATCGCTCTCGGCGATCTCGATGGTCCCGTCGGTGCTTCCTCCGTCGGACACTATGACCTCCACGTCCTGGGCTCCCAGGGCGGACCTTATCGATCTCGATATGCCGTCCCTTTCGTTCAGGGTGGGGATAACCACCGATATCTTTCGGCGAGCCCTGTCCCACACGGGAAGGTCCTCGGGCCTGTCCACGTCGCTGAGGACAGGAAGCCTGGCCACCTTCAATCCGAGAGAGCGAGCCCTATCCAATGTGGCCTGTCCTGTCGCGCTGGAGCTCCAGGGAACGCCACGGAACAGCCCTAAAGCCCTTTCCCCCACCTTGGATAGATCTATTCCCAGACAGTAGTACCCTCCGTCGGACGCTGGGCCCATGAAGACCGGATGGCCTTCGAGAAGGCCCATGGCGTGATGTATAAAAGAGGGATCCAGGTCGGGGCAGTCGGTTCCCAGGAGCAGCACCTTTTTTATCCCTCCGTCGAGGGAGTCGGATACCGACAGAGCCATTCGGTCCCCTAGGTCGCCGTCGCCCTGGTCCACTATATAGAGATCGTCTCCAAGCCAACCTCGAAATAGCTCGGTCATCGCGCCGGTGGACCGGACCTCCACCGAACACCCTGACCTTTTGGCTCCTCGCCTCACGGAAGAAAGGGTCCTCCTGGCCATTTTATCGTGCAGCTCGGCGGCACCTTGAGGACCCAGGGCTGGAATGAGCCTGGTTTTCGCCCTGCCCGGCTCGGGCCATTTGACGAACACTATCACCCTGTCCATAAAAACACTTCCTCTCAAGGGGGCTACAGGCTCTGCATAATTGCCCTCAGCCTGGAGTGGGTCTCTGCCTGGTCCTCCACCGTTACGATGGAGCTTATCCTGCCCGGCGACCTGTCCATGACTATAACCCTATCGGCTATTGCCACCGCCTCCGCCACATCGTGGGTTATGAACATCACCGTGTGGGAGAGGTCCTTTACGATGGACAGCAGCAGCCGTTGCATTGCCTCCCTGGTCTGTGCGTCCAGTGCCCCGAATGGCTCGTCCATCAGCAAAACCTTCGGCTTCAGTATGAGAACCCTGGCGAGGGCGACCCGCTGTCTCATGCCGCCGGAAATCTCCCTGGGGAGGTAGTTGGCGAAGCGGGACAGCCCGGTCATCTCCAGATAGCCGTCGACCTCCGACTTCAGCTCCGACTTTGACATCCTTCCTCTCGCTCCGAAGGCCACGTTCTCCGAGACCGTCAGCCAGGGAAAGAGGGCGTCCTCCTGAAACACCACGCACCTGTCGCTCCCCGGGGTCGATACAGCCTTGCCGTCCACCTCCACGGTCCCCTCGTCGGGAGCCTCCAGCCCCGCCACGATTTTGAGCAGAGTGCTCTTGCCGCATCCGCTCGGCCCAAGGACGCAGAGCAGCTCCCCCCTCTCGATCTCGAAGGTGACGTCCGAGAGGACCTGGAGCTCTCCGCCCTTCTCCGAAAAGCCCTTGCTGATGCCTTTGACCGACAGGGTCGGCGGCGATGGGTTCAGCCCTAAACTCATGCCATCCTCCTCGCCGATCTAAAACAGAGCTTCATGGTGTAGGTTAAAATCAGGTCGCTGACCCTTCCCATGACAGCTATAGCCACTATGCCGACTATTATCATGTCTATCCTTCCCATCATCCTGGCGTCCATTATCAACGCGCCGAGGCCGAAGGGGACCCCTGTGAGCTCGCCCAGGACCAGATAGGCCCAGGACGTCCCGAGCCCGAGCCTCAGGCCGCTCAGTATCTGAGGCATTGCCGCCGGGAGTAGAATGTCGTAGATCCCCCTAAATCTGCCGATTCCCATCGTGGCTCCGGCCTGGTACAGGATGAAGTCGACGTTTCTGGCCCCGATGGCGGTGTTCAGGTATATGGGGAAGAACGACGCCAGGGCCACCAGAAAGACGGTGGTCTTCACTCCTACGCCGAACCACACCATGGCCAGAGGGAGCCAGCTTATCCCCGGCACCGATCGAAGGCCGTTTATAGTTGTCCCCAGAAGGCTCCTCACAGCAGGGACCCTGCCGGACACCACCCCCAGTGGAATGCCCAGAGCGACCGCCAGGGCGAATCCCCCGATCACCCGGACGGAGCTGGCCCATAGGTCGCCATGGAACCTTCCGGCGTAAGGGGCGCTTCCGACCTCGCCGAAGATGTAGGTCCAGGCCGACCTCCCTATCTGGGCCGGGTCGGGCAGGAGATAGGTGGGAACAATCCCGGTGCGACTGGCCCAGAACCACACCGATATAAGGCCTATAGGTATTATCCAGGGAAGTATCAGGTGCTTTCCCCTCAAAGTCCCCTCTCCTCTTTGACCTTTTTGACGAAGGAGAGGTCGAAGAGCCTTTCGTAGTCCGGCTGACGGTCTATGACCCCCAGGGCCTCCATCCTAGCGCCGAGGGCCTTAGCCCTCTTCACGAAGGCCTCGTCCATATCCCAGGAGAGCTCTATGTTGGAGGAAGCCTCCTCCATAACCGACCTCTCGGTCCCGAAGGAGACGGCCTTCTTTAACCACAGATCGGGGTTGGCCTTTAGGCTCTCCGTCGCCATAGCGTGGGCCCTCACCAGGTCCAGTACCAGCTCGGGGTTCTCCCTTACGGTCTCCTCTGTCACCAGCATTCCTGCGTTTATGGTTCCCACGCTGTCGTCGTAGTAGGGGTGGGACAGTATCCTTCCGTATCCCTCGGTAACGGCTATGGTGGGGAAGGGCTCGCCGGACAAAAAGCCGTCTATGCTGCCCCTTGCCAGAGCCGTTCCCATGTCGAAGAAGTCTATTCTGACCAGGGTCACGTCCCTGTCGGGGGACAGACCGTTTCGGGATAAAGTCTCCCGCAGCAGGATCTCGTGCATGGTCCCAGGCACGTAGCCTATCTTTTTGCCCTTTAGATCGGAGACCTCCTCTACGGGGCCGTCCTTTCTAACCACCAGGGCGGAGCATCGGTTGCAAAGCGACGCCACCAGGACCACCGGTTGTCCCTGGGAGGCCGAGTGTATCGCGTGGGCCAGGGTCGTACCGCACATGCTCAGGCTCCCCGCCAGGAGGGCGGTCTTCTGGTCCGCCGGGTTGGTGAAGGGTAGGACCTCGATTTCTCTCGACGTGTGGTCGCCGTAGAAAAAGGGCTGTATCGTCTGGGCGGTCTTCCAGGTGCCCACCTTGACGGGGCTTTCGGCGAACGCGGGCGAGATCAGACAGAGACATAGCAAGCCTAAAGCGATGATCTTTTTCACACAGACACGTCCTTTCGGTTTTTTACTTTCTCTTAGGTATACTTATAAAAACTCACCTTTGGATCCCCTCGGAGAGACCGTTCCGCCTGCGCCCTGTCTCGCCCGGGCGTATACTCGACCT
>CAYNAN010000142.1:0-4713 GCA_964395085.1 uncultured Synergistaceae bacterium | reverse complement strand
ATTAACTTATGAGGAAACTGGCTGTTATATTCACCGGAGGCACCATAGCCAGCGCCTTCGGTGAGGACGGAGGAAAGGTCCCAGACGCCAGGGCCACCGACGCCCTTAGGGGGCATATCGAGGGGGCCTTCAAGGGCAGGAACGTGGAGGTGGTTTTCAGGGAACCCTGGGGGGTTCCGGGCCTGGACAGCTCGGACTTGGATCCGGGACATTGGGTGGAGATGGCCTCTGTGGTGGCCCAGGAGCTCCAAAAAGGCGCGACAGGCATACTGATCCTCCACGGGACCGACACAATGGCCTACACCTCCGCTTGGCTCAGCCTCTGTTTTCCCAGGCTTGACGTCCCTGTTATTCTTACCGGAAGCCAGTTGACCTTGGACTATATGCCCGAGGACGTGACGGTAAACCTCAGGGGAGCTTCTCAGGTCGCCTGCTCCGATATCTCCGGCGTCTGGATATACTGCAACTGGAAGCTCATCCCTGGAAACAGGGCCCACAAGGCCCAGGCCCTCCATCCCGACGCCTACGTGGCGGCCAACGGTCAGCCTCTTTATTTCAACCCAGAGTGGGCCAGAAAGGGAAGGCATGAGGTGGAGAGAAAACCCATGGCGCCGTCACTCTCTCCCCTCTCGGAGAAGGTCCTTTCCTACGATCCCGATAAAGCCAGGGATGTAGTGTCTCAGGTGTCCTGGATGGTCTGTACCCCTGGTTTCGTGCCGCGTCTGACCGGAGACGAGAGGATCCTCGCTATACTGGGATACGGTGCCGGTAACGCCCCATCCAGGGTGCTCAATGCGGTGTCAAAGGCCTTTCCATCAGGTTCAAGGCCCCATATCATAGCCTGTAGCCAGGCGGAGGGAGACACAAAAAACCCCGGCAGCTACGCCGGGGTCGGTATAGGGTCACTGGCCTCATCGGGCTTTTCGGTGTGGAACCAGATGGACTATCCGGTCGAGTTTATCCATGCCCTTTGCTGTTATTCGCTTCTGGCGTCCCCTAACGCCCCTGGTTTTGTCCTGTCCCACTATCTCAGGGAGTGCGACCCAACGACGCAGCTCCTATGATAGGGCCGTCCCCTCCTAGGGACGATATGAGTATGGGAGGTGCGGGGTGGAAGGGGGTTGCGAGCCTCAAGTCCACCAGAGGGCTCAGCTCCGCGACCAATCCCGGCAGGTTTGAGAGCCCTCCTGACAGGATCACGGCCTGGGGGTCCAGTGCGTGGATGGAGGAGACCACTATGCAGGCCAAGGCTTCCAGAGCCTCGTCCCAGAATCCTCTGTGGGAGTGGTCATCCCTCAGGCTCCATAGCTTTGGGACTGAGGCTACCCCGGTCTCGGAGCACCTTCCGTCGAACCGGTCAGCCGAGAAGAGGGTCTCTCCGTGTCCCATCCCCCCGCATTTGCAGGGTTTTCTGTGCAGGAGTGCCATGTGTCCCAGCTCTCCTGCCAGCCCTCTGTGCCCTAGGAGGAGCTTGCCATCCGATACTATGGCTCCTCCTATGCCGGTCCCGAGGGTCAGCATCACGAAGTCGGACAGTCCCGCTCCCTGGCCGGACCTCATCTCCCCCAGTGCTGCGCAGTTGGCGTCGTTTTCAAGGTATACCGGAAGGGAGAGCCGCTCCTCCAACACGTCGGCAAGGGGGTAGTTCTCCCATAGGGGCAGGTTTGTTAGGCCTATGACCGATCTTCGGTCCAGAGATAGCATCCCAGGGAGCCCTATCCCAACGGAGTGGATCCCATCTGTACCCATCTCCCTGACCGCTGCCTCCAGAGCGTCGGTGGTGTCTTTAGGGTAGCGTGATTCAGGAGTGGGAATCTTGACCCTGCTGACTATGCTTCCGTCACCAACGATGCCCCCCGCTATCTTGTGTCCTCCTAAGTCTATGCCTATCTCCATGCCGTCACCCCCTTGGTCGTCCTACCGATCGGTAGGTGAAGCCCATCTCCTCCATCTCCTTGGGGTCGTAGACGTTTCTGCCGTCAAGGATCAGCGGCCTGGCCATGAGGTTTTTCATCCTGTCGAAGTCCGGCTCGCGAAAGAGGAGCCACTCTGTGACTATTATGAGGCAATCAGCCCGGTTCAGGATGGAGTAGCAGTCGTCCCCGAAGGATACCGAGTCGTTTAAAATATCCTTTGCTTTGTCCATCGCCACCGGGTCGAAAGCCCTTATTGTCGCTCCAGCCTCTTTCAGCTCTTTGACTATCTCAAGAGCTGGGGCTTCCCTCATGTCGTCGGTCTCGGGCTTGAAGCTCAGCCCCCATATGGCCACGGTCAGCCTGGACAGGTCCTCTCCAGCTGATTCCTTGAGCCACCTTACAGGCAGGGTCTTTTGAGATCGGTTGATATCCTCCACCGCTTCCAGAAGGGACATCCTGACCCCTTTTTTTCTGGAGGAGTCTATCAGGGCCTTCACGTCCTTGGGGAAGCACGATCCTCCGTAGCCTATGCCTGGGTTCAGGAACCTAGGGCCTATTCTGCTGTCCGAACCTATTCCCCTTTTTACGTCGTCCACGTTGGCGCCCGATACGTCGCAAAATCGGGATAACTCGTTCATGAAGCTTATCCTGGTGGCCAGCATGGCGTTAGCCGCGTATTTGGTCAGCTCTGCCGATGGTATATTCATGGCGTATATGGAGTTTTCGCCCCCCGTCAGAGGGGAGAAAAGCCTGACGAGAGACTCTCTTGCCCTATCGGTATCGATCCCTATAACCACCCTGTCTGGGTGCATGAAATCGTCTATGGCCGATCCCTCTCGAAGAAACTCGGGGCAGAAGGCGATGTCGAAGTCCAGGTCAATGCCTCTTCCGTCCAGCTCGGACCTTATTATAGATCGGATCTGCTCCGTCGTCCCTACAGGGACGGTGGACTTGGTCACCACCGTGGTCGGTTTGGTCAAGGTCCTGCCTATCTGCCTGGCTACCTCCATCACGAAAGAAAGGTCCGCGGAGCCGTCCGGGCCAGGAGGGGTCCCAACCGCTATGAAAACGAAGTCGGAGTCCTCCACGCCGTAGGATATGTCGGTGGTGAACTGAAGCCTACCCTGGTTGGCGTTTCTTAGTACCATGACGTCCAGTCCAGGCTCGTATATGGGTATCTCTCCCCGGTTAAGGGCGGAGCATTTCTCCACGTCTATATCGACGCACCGAACGTAGTTTCCGCTCTCAGCCAGACAGGCCCCTGTTACCAATCCGACGTAGCCAGTTCCTACCATACAGACTTTCATATACTATTCCTCCTTGGCCCTTGGATGGAGACCTTCCCTGATCTGCCGGGGAGATACCCCTGTACCACAGGGCACAGGGGAAGATCCTCCATCCTGAGCCCCTTGGCTGTCTCTCCGAGGGTCACGAAAACCCCACCCCTGCCTTTCACCTTGGCTATAAGGTCCTCCGTGGAGTCCAGCATGGACATCCCCTCCATCTCGGCGTGGATCGTATGTACGTTGAGTCCCTCGGTCATCATGTGGGCGTAACGTTCGGACACGTTATATCTGTCCATTCCGTCCCTGCCCAGTATTTCGTCCATGGTTGGTAGGGTGGATGGTATTTGGATCGTCCTCATGGGCTTGCCCTTGACCATCGGTATGAATGGCTCCCTTCCCCTGGTGTCGCTGGCGTAGAGCAGCCCTTTTCGGTCCTCCATTGCGAGACTGGCGTCGTTGGTCTTCCAGGCTGGGGCGGCACAGGAACGGGGATAGATCCCAGTCAGTTTTCGGTACATCTCCCTGCCCCTGTCGAACTGACCCTCCATCTCGCTTTGACTCATTGAGTCCAGCCTATCCTGCCAGTCCACATGGTCCCAGGCGTGAAGGCCCACCTCGTGGCCCTGGGAGAGGGCCTCTCTGAACACCGAGGGCCTGGAGGGCACTATCATGGGGGCAGGAAGGAGGGTCCCGTACATCATGGTCTTAAGGCCGTAGGTACCAGGAGCGTCGGTGCGGAGCATCTTGGACAGAAATCCCTTTCGGAAGATCCTCCTCACAGCCTTGCCCGAGTTATCCGGCCCGAAGGAGAAGAAAAAAGACGCCTTTATCCCGGTCCTGTCGAAGAGGTCCAAAAGCCTGGGGACCCCCTCTAAGTAGCCCCTTAAGGTGTCTACGTCTACCTTAAGGGCGATTTGCATAGTACTGGACGGTCCTTCTTACCGCTTCTTTGAAGCCTACCTGGGGACGCCAGTCAAGGAGCTCTATGGCCTTGGCTATGGACGGCTTTCTGTCCTGTACGTCCTCGTAGCCCTTTCCGTAGTAGGTATGGGAAGGTTGTTCTATCAGGGTAGCCTCGTTCGCCGACTTTGAGAAAGACGGAAACTCCTTCATGGCCTCCACTATCTCCAGGGCCAGGGCCTTTATCGAGTGGTTGCTGTCTGGGTTGCCTATGTTGAATATCTCGCCGTTTGCCGTGCCTCTGCGGTCCCCTATAATGGAGATGAGACAGTCAACACCGTCGGTTATATAGGTGAAGCTACGTCTCTGGACTCCACCGTCCACCAGGGTGATAGGACGGCCCACCGACACGTCGTATATCATCTGGGTTATGGAGCGAGCTTTTCTGTCCCTTGCATCGTCGAAGGTGTCCAGCCTGGGCCCTATCCAGTTGAAGGGCCTGAAAAGGGTGTAGGGAAGACCTCTCTCCTGTCCGTAGGCGGTTATCACCCGGTCCATCATCTGCTTGCTGCAGCTGTATATCCAGCGGGTGTTCTTTATGGGGCCCTGTA
>CAYNAN010000141.1:0-4716 GCA_964395085.1 uncultured Synergistaceae bacterium | reverse complement strand
TCCCCTGTAAAGCTGGGCGTACTGACACATCTCGTCTCGATACCAGGGGAAGACGTCGTTCCACACGTCGTTTATGTTCATCGTAGCCAGAGTGTCGGGCCTCTCGTCAGATGCGTGCTCGAACAACCTCCTGGAGATGGCCTGAAATCGCTCCTGCGAGTGACGTAGTACCGTATAAGGATCCTGTCCCTCTGGCCTCAAAAAAGGATTGGTCAAGGAACAGGTCCTGGCGTACTCTCTCTTGGTGCTCATAGTGCCAAGCCCGAAAACGAAACGGACGACGCCGTCCTCCATCGAGACACGACTGGTCCAACGACGGTAGTTTCTGGAAAAGCCCACCCCCCCGATGGTGGGGTAGAAGAAATCACCTCTCCACCGGCCGGACAAAGCCATGACGATTATCCCCATGGAATCGTCCCCTATACCGTGTCTAGACCGATAGGCTATGGCCTTGGGGAAGAAGACCCTTGAGTAGACCCGCTTTATCTCCCTACAAACCGCCCACGTCCTGTAGTCCAGAGTCCCAAAGTTGCCCAAAAAGTCGCTCAGGTACTTTCCTGCGAAGGAGTACTTGAGTGAATCCTCCTGAATGCTGCTGCTCCTTACAACGACCGGATCGGTCATGTCGGACAGGAAGGATTTCACCCTGTCCGTGACCTCCACAGGTAGAGGGTGGTCCAGAAAGGCCTTCTCCAGGGCCTCAGAGGTCCCCTCCATCCTAAGATCGTTTAAGTTCGGGATCGAGGCCACGAAATCGTCGAAGACGTCGCTTCCGAGGAACATAGCCCTTGGGATAGTCGTCTCGGCCAGCTCTGGATCCCCCGATTCCCTGAGAGCCTTGATACCGAAAAGCAAAGAACGGCCCTTTCCACCGATGGACCTCTCCCCTAAAATCATGTGAGCAAAATCAGGGTCATCCTTGGGATTCCAGGCGAAGTAACTCTCGACAACTCTCTCTCTCTCAGTCATATTACCGTCCCCCTTAATCTCTTTGAGCCACGTCGAAAACGACCCCAATCTCTCTCTCTCCGTCGAGATAGACGTCGAACAGGCCTGGATACAGTCTGACGGCGTCATGGC
This sequence comes from uncultured Synergistaceae bacterium, assembly GCA_964395085.1. GTDB lineage: Bacteria > Synergistota > Synergistia > Synergistales > Dethiosulfovibrionaceae > Dethiosulfovibrio. The sequence goes on along the minus strand of CAYNAN010000141.1, from coordinate 3,636 downwards.
CTCCACAGGTAAAGGGATTCCGCTCCAGCCATTCCCTCGAAAACACGTTTTCATGCTCACCATCTATGACAGGCAAATACAGTATATCGTCCAGGTCAAGGTCCAAAAAGAAGTGGGTCCCGTAGGACAGCTCCGGGATCATTCCCCTCTTTGGGATCCCGACCTCGACCATACAGCCACAGTTTGATATCTCGCTGTAGTCCACCGGCACACCTAGGGATGGGTTGGTGCTTCCCCATCTGCCCGGGCCTACCAGTATGTACCTCTCGCCCTCAAGCCTGCCGTTTATCTCCCCTACGGCCCTCGCCACCTCGGGAAAATCCCCCGACTCGGAGTAGATCTCAGGATCCACGTAAACCATCCATTTGATGCCCTTCAGGATATGGCTCGTGACCATCCTGTTCCCTCTGAGAATCTCCCTGTCTTTAGGGATGTCTTCAGGGATCTCCACTTTTCCAAACTCCACGTAGGAAGCCAGGGGCCTTATCTGGACCAACGTCAGCCTATCATCCTCTGAGTCGTAAACCGCCTCCATGTCGACGGGGAAACCCATGGCACCCTGAAAAAACGACAACATCCGTCTGGTCCTGTCCAGGAGCGCACGACATCTTTTAGGCAGATCTGTGAACGAGAAACAGGGCATGGGCGAGGTAAGATCCGACAAATCCGAGTTCAGCCAGTACATCATCCCATCCCCATACCACTCCACGAAAGCCTGAGCGTTTCTGTGATTTAATCTTACGTGATCCAAGGATGAGGTTAGGGTTTTAGTAACCAGCTCCCCTGTGGTCAGGTCGAGGCAGTCGAAGTCTTTCTGAGAATATAGGTAGACCTGCTCCGGGTTGGTCCCCTCCGGTCTGAGCCCTGGGTTTGTAAGATACAGGGTCCTGGCAAAGGAACGACCGACAGAATGGGTCCCCATGCCAAAACAGACCCTCATCACCCCGTCGTTTTTGTCTATCCTGGGAGAGGGACGGCGAAAGACGCAGGAGAAAGCCGTCACCGCTATCTCAGGGTAGAAGAGATCCCCCCTCTTTTTTCCCTGAAGAGGTTGGATCAGGACAGCCATTTTCTCCCTGCCCTTGGGGATGGCGTGTTTTTTTCTGTACTCCTTTGCGGCGGAGTTATAGGTTGAGGCAAAGACCTTTTTAATCCCATCGGCTAGATCCGATACCCTCTTGTTCAGATCCCCTATGTTAGCCACGAAGAAGGTGGCGTACTTGCCAGCGAAAGACAGCTCTATATCGTCCTCCAGAAGAGACGATGACCTGACAGCTAAAGGCCCGGGAAGGGCGGTCACCACCCTCTCCAACTCCGCCATAATAGGGTCAGGGAGGGGCTTGGACAACACCTGCCTTTCTACTTCATTAAAGCCAAAGACCGATGAAAGTCCAAGGACCCCGTGTTCCGACTCAAAATCGTCAAACACGTCGGTCCCCACCACAAAGGTGACCTCGGGAAGACCGATCTCGGAGGACAGCTCGTCCTGCATCAGGATCTCGTGGGCGAACGCCAGCCCTTTGCCCTTCCCCCCAACTGAACCTCCTCCGATCAGCCACCCTCTTTCTTTGAAGTAGGGCAGTGGATCGTAGGAGCGATAAGCTTCTTTATGATCCATATCGCACCGATCCTTTCTGAAACGGTAACTCTAAAGTGGATAAGCTATACTGGTTAAACTGTACCACAAAAGGGCATAGCCACAAAGAGGCGACCAGCCCGGAGGTGGTCGCCTCTTTATCTATGGTCAGTGTCTTGGCTGGTCGGATCCATGGTCATACACGTAAACCATAAGATCGTCCTTGGAACGACCGGTCATATCGGAGGCCACGTCGGCCAATCTTTCGGAAAGCCTTGCCCTCTCCTCGCAGCTGAGCCCAGGGACGCCCATTCTTATCACAGTCATAGCTATACCTCCCATACTGAATACGATATCACTTTATCATAGTAAAGGATTATAACATCACCTCGAAGATATGTAAAGCCATAAAAAAAAGCCCCTAGGGGCTTTTTTTTATGGCTTTACAGTGTTGATCTCAAGGCAGCCATGAGAGAATCGTAATCAGGAGCGTTCGTGGCCTCGGGGACCACCTGGATATACCTGATTACATCTTCCGAGTCAACGATAGCCACAGCGCGACACAGCAGACGCAACTCCTTTATGAGCAATCCCCAGGAGGACCCGAAGGAGGCATCTCTGTGGTCGGAGAGGACCTCCACTTTGTCGACTCCTTTTGCCAAGCAAAAACGACCGATGGCGAAGGGGAGGTCCATGCTTATGTTAAGGACTACGACCTCACCTGGGAGGGAGACAGCCTCGTCGTTGAACCACTGAGCCTGCATATCGCACACAGGCGTATCCAGCGAGGGGGTGACCGAGATAACCTTGACCTTTCCAGGGTAGTCCTTCAGTCCCTTCGGGGCTAGTCCTTTGTCGAGCACCACAAAATCGGGAGCTTTATCTCCCACCTTAAGCTCAGGACCTATTAACGTCAAAGGATTCCCTTTCATGGTGACAACGTTGGTTCTCTCCATAATGCGACACCTCCGTATATAATGTGTTCTTACCGGTATATAGTACTATATCCCACCAAATAAATCAACTTTATTAGAGAGAAGGGATTTTGTGAACAGAGAGAAAAAAGGTTTTATCGCCGCTGCGTCCGCCATGATACTTTGGGGATTACTCCCGATCTACTGGAAGCAGATGTCCCAGGTTCCCGCCTACGAGATCCTGTCCCATAGGATCGTATGGTCACTGATGGCGTCGTCGTTGCTTTTAAGCGCGGTGGGGCAGTGGGACGCGGTAAAGGAGGTGTTCAGACACAGAAGGAGCCTCTGCCTGCTGATGACCAGTGGAACAGTTATAGGATTTAACTGGTTGCTTTACATATGGTCGGTAAACAACGGCTACGTCTTACAATGCAGTTTGGGGTACTACATAAACCCACTGATAAACGTATTCATGGGATTTTTAATTTTCAAGGACAGATTGAGGCCGGTGCAGTGGTGGGCGATAGCCTTAGCTGGATCAGGGGTCATGTATCAGGTGATCCTCTACGGGAAAGTACCCTGGATATCCCTGGGGTTGGCCTGTTCCTTCGCGTCTTACGGCCTTATCCGTAAGATCTCGCCAGTCGAGTCTCTTCCCGGCCTATTTGTGGAGACGGCATTTCTCTCCATACCTGCTGGAGCCTTTCTCATTTGGAGCTCCCTGTCCGGCTACGGTGCATTCATAACGGAAGGGATAAGGGTAAGCATCTTGTTGGCCGGAACCGGGATAATAACTTCGGTACCGCTACTGTGGTTCGTGTCAGGGGCCAGAAATCTTAGTTTGGTGACGATAGGACTGCTCCAGTTCATATCCCCGACCCTTCAGTTTGTCCTGGGACACTGGGTGTATATGGAACCCTTCACCAGAACCCAGATGGTCACTTTTGGGTCCATATGGCTTGCATTGGGAATATACTCATGGGATTCTTTTAGACATCAGAGGTTATAGGGCATCTCTAAAAACGCTATTCCTCGGAGAGATCGTTCCGACGTAGCCCGTTCGAGCCCGTATTTTCGACCTGCCGTCGTGTAGTAGAATGGGGCGACAGGACGTCGCCCCAAGCCGAGGGGGCACAGGACGTGCCC
>CAYNAN010000140.1:0-4719 GCA_964395085.1 uncultured Synergistaceae bacterium | reverse complement strand
GGCCGCCGGTTTCCTATATGCCCTCCATCAACACAGCCGTTCCTCCAGCGCCTTTGCCACCCGTATGGAGGCTTTGCCGTCTCCGTAGGGGTTGGGGGAGGAGGCCATCTGGGAGAGTCGTTTTTCGTCACTCAGGAGGGCCAGGACCTTTTCCTTGAAGGGCTCTGGGTCGTTGCCCACCAAGGTTATGATCCCCGCTTTTACCCCTTCGGGCCTCTCTGTGACGTTTCTAGCCACAGCCACCGGAACAGCAAGAGAGGCTCCCTCTTCCTGGAGGCCGCCTGAGTCGGTGAGGATGAGTCGGCTGGCAGAGAGGAGGGCCGCCATGGAGCCGTAGTCCAGGGGCTCTATGAGCTTTACGTTTGGCTCTCCCTCCAGCGCTGGGTACACCGCCTCCCGGACGACGGGGTTTAGGTGAACAGGATAGACGAAGAGGTGGTCTCGGTGCTGCCTGGCTATTTCGGCCACCGCCTTGGCCAGTGCTGCGAGGACGGGCCAGTTTTCCCGGCGGTGCAGGGTTACTGTGACCAGTTTATGGCCCTGCGGGACCTCCACCGGCATGGTTCCCCTGGTTGCGGCGTGCAGTATGGCGTCGACGCCGGTCTGGCCTGTGACGATTATCCTGTTTATGTCTTTGCCCTCCAGGAGCAGGTTGTCCCTAGATTCGTCGGTAGGGGCGAAGTAGAGGTCCGCTATTACGTCGGTGAGCACCCTGTTGGCCTCTTCAGGGAATGGTTCGGACATAGAGCCCGAGCGTAGCCCGGCCTCTACGTGTCCTACGGGGATTCCCTCCAGAAAGGCGGCCCAAGCCACGACGAAGGTGGTTAGGGTATCTCCGTGAACCAGTACGTAGTCGGCGTTCAGATCCCTCAAGGCTTTGGCGGCCTGGGGGAGGATTCTGGCCGCCAGCTCCGGCAGGGTCTGGCGGTCGGTCATTACGTCCAAATTTGCCTCGGCGGAGATTGAGAACAGGTCCATTGCCTGATAGAGCTGTTCTCTATGCTGTCCCGTGAGGAGGATTTTTGGGTTTAAGGATGTGTCTTTGAGGGCCAGGTAAACCGGGGCCATCTTTATGGCTTCCGGCCTGGTGCCAAAGGCTAAGACGACGTTCATGATTTTGCATCTACGTAGTAGGCCAGGGTCCGCTCTATGCCTTCCTCCAGACCTACGAAGGATGAGAGGTCCATTATCGCGGACAGTTTGGTCAAGTCAGCGAAGCTGTGTTTTATGTCCCCGGGCCTCTCGGGCATAAACTCCGGCGGAAGGGGGTTTTGAACCATCGAGGAAAGTATACGGTATACACCGCCCACCGATTCCCTTACCCCACTGCCTACGTTCATAACCAAGGGGATCGACGGATCAGCCTGCTCTGCGACCTTCACCATGACCCTTGCCACGTCCTTCACAAAAAGAAAGTCTCTGGTCTGTTCTCCGTCGCCGAAGATGGTGGCAGGATTACCGTCTATCATGGCAGTGGCGAAACGAGGTATGACCGAGGCGTAGGCCCCTTTGGGGTTCTGTCTCGGGCCGTAGACGTTGAAGAGCCGGAGACCAACGGTAGGTATGGAGTAACACCTAGACGCCACCGCAGCAACGAGCTCATCCATGGCCTTGCTGGCCCCGTAGGGGGACTGGGGCATAGGGACCTCCGATTCCCGTCTCGGTCCGTCGTCGGTGCCCTCACCGTAGATGGCGGCGGAGCTGGCGTAGACCACCGGAACAGGACGAGACCTTATGACGTCCAGCAGGTCCGAGAAGGCTGTCAGGTTGGCACGGTAACATTCTACGGGCCGCTCCACCGAGAGGGGAACCGAGACCATGGCCGCCAGATGGAATAGCCCGTCGCAGTCCTTAATCATAGAGGACATGAAGTCCAGGTCCTCTACACTTCTGACGTGAAGCTTCACGCCGCTTCCCTTCAAATGTGCTATGTTCGATCCGTCGGAGAGGGACAGGTCGTCCACCACGTCGACGGTCCAGCCCAGTTCGATCAGGTGCTCACACAGGTGAGATCCTATAAAACCCGCCCCACCTGTGATCACCGCTTTTTTTCGTGCCACTTCTATTCCTCCCTTTTCCACACTATAAGCGAGTCCTGGCTCTCAAAGTTGGGCCTCAGTTTACGAAACTCCTCCTCCGTGAGGACCAACCATCTTATCTTGATCTTAAGCTCTTCCTCAAGCCGGGAAATGAGCCCCTGGAGGTAGTCTTTCTCGATCTTACCCACTAAGACCAGGTCCATAAGGCCCGAGTTTACCCCTTTTGCGTAGTCTCCGGTCACGAAGGCGAGGCTTACCTCTCCCAATTTTGTGACCACCGACTCTACCAGTCTGTCTATGCCTAAGGTCTTTCTGACCAGTCCCTGTATCTCAGGAAACAGTGGATGCCCCTTGTTTGCTTTGTAGACTTTAGTCCGACCCTCCGGCGTGGACTCAAGAAGGCCAGCCTCGGCAAGCCGGTTAAGCTCGACCCTGACCGAGTTGGTGGACTCGCCGAACTCGTCGGCAAGCTCCCTAAGGTAGCCCGACGAATCAGAGTTTAAAAACAGCTTCATGAGAAGCCTGACCCTCGTCTTCGAGGTTATAAGAGATTCCAGCATAAAAACCGCTCCATTCCTTTTTCGGAAATAAAACTTACCGCCCCTTTTTTGGGAACCGCTTTGTGAACCGGTCTCCGTGAGTCAAAATACTACTCATTTATGCCTGGGTCAAGTCCAAAAAACAGGGACCACCTCCTGTGAGAGGCAGCCCCTGCTTTACACGTTTTATCTACTCCGGCAACTTTATCCCGTAAAACAAGACGAACAGCACCGGCACGAATACCAACGTGAGGATAGTCGCGAAGGTGAGCCCACACATTATGGTCACCGCCATGGATCCAAAAAGGACGTCCGACACCAGAGGTATCATTCCAAGCACCGTCGTACCTGCCGCCATCGCCACGGGCCTTAGCCTGCTGATACCGGAGTCGACCACGGCGTCGTAGGGATCCATCCCTGCCTCCTGGTTGAGGTTGACCTGGTCTATGAGTACTATGGCGTTTTTGATTAGCATACCCATGAGGCTGAGCACCCCAAGCAGCGCCATGAAGCTGAAGGATTTATCGAAGACCAACAGCCCAACTGTTACTCCCACTATGTTCATGGGAAGGCAGATGACTATTATGGCGGTCTGCTTCATGGAATTAAAGAGCATGACTATGATGGACAGCATCACCACAAGGCTCAAGGGGAGCATCTTTTTTATGCCATCCTGAGCGTCTTTGCTGCTCTCGTACTCTCCGCCCCATTCCATGGTGTAGCCCTGTGGAACCGGGATAGCCTCGACCTTAGACCTTACCCTGTCGAAATAGGCGGTGCTGTTAGCGCCTATGATCGGGTCCGCCATGACGGTGAGGGTTCGCTCCCTGTCTCGCCTACGGATTATGGGGTTCTCGAACTCGGTTGAAACACCGGAGACCAAGGAGGTCAAGGGTACCATCTTGCCAGTCAGAGGGCTCCATACCTGGACGGTCCTCAGACTGTCCACTCCGTCCCTCTCCCGGTCCGGCAACCTAGAGTATATATTGAGAAGTCTGTTGCCCTCCCTGTACACCCCTACGGGCCTGCCCTGGTAGCTGACCATAAGGGCCTGGTTTATCAGGGCCCTGGATAGGCCGAAGTTTCTCATCTGGTTCTCTATGACAGTAGGCCGGATGACCTTCTCCATCTGCCGCCAGTCGGTCCTTATGAAGCCCGACTTAGGGTCTGAGGTAAGGACTGCCATCGCTTGGTCTCCAAGGTCGCGAAGTACCTCTGGGTTTTGGCCCTGGAAGCGGACCTGGACCTTGGCCTCGCTTCCTCCGCCTTTGCTGAAGCGTAGGGCCTGAGCCGAGGCCCCTGGGAGGTTTTCCCTAACGAAATCCTCCGCACCCCTCATGGCATCTAAAAGCGTGCTGGAATCTTTGAGGACCACCACAGCCTGTGAGTATGCTGGATCCGAATCCTCAGCTGTGTAGGTTAAGGTGAACCGAAGCGTTCCCCCTCCCACGGTCGAGGCGACGGCCTCCACGTCAGGACGGCTCAGCAGGTAGGCCTCCAGCTTGGCCATGTCCGAGGAGGTACTGTATATGCTGGCTCCCGACCCTCTCCACAGGTCCACGGTGAACCTCGGCGAGAGATCCTGAGGCATGAAGGACTGGTCCACGAAACGGAATCCCCACACCGCCAGAACCAGCGATCCCGCCATGACGAAAGCGGTGAGCTTGGCGTGCTTGAGAGCTGAAAGGAGCACCGACTTATAGGCCTTGAAGAACTTGCCCTTGTAGGGGTCCTCTGGCTCACCTTCGGGATCCTTTAATACCATGACCGCCAGAAGAGGCGTCACGGTGATCGCCAGAACCCAGCTCCATAGCAACGATATTCCCACGACCTGGAACAGGCTTTTGCAGAACTCCCCTGTGCTATCCGGGGAGAGGCCAATGGCGGAGAAGGCCATTATGGCTATAACCGTAGCTCCAAGCAGGGGCCATATGTTGCCGGCGATGGTTCTCACCGCAGCCTTTGCCCCTCCCTCTCCCTTTTGGACCCCTATGAGCACCCCCTCAGTTACGACTATTGCGTTGTCCACCAACATACCGAGGGCTATTATCAGCGAGGCCAGGGAGACGCTCTGCATAGTTATGCCGGCAAAGAGCATGGTCACGAAGGTCGCTGCTATGGTTAATAGGAGTATTCCCCCT
>CAYNAN010000139.1:0-4721 GCA_964395085.1 uncultured Synergistaceae bacterium | reverse complement strand
GTGGCGGACTGGCAGGACCTACCTCCCATGACGAAACGCCTGAGGGGACCGTGTGGGACTAAAAGCCCCAGGTCAAGGCCTAAGTCCATCGATCCCAGATGATCCAACAGCTCTGGGAAAGAGCTCCAGGCCCAGTCGGAAGGCCCAAGGCCCAGTATTCCAGAGACCTCCTTGGCTAGGTCGGCCCGGCCTTCGGGACAAACAGGAGCCAGCCCTACACCGCAGTTGCCCCCTAGCTCGGTGGTGTAGCCCTGAAGGAGCTTAGGGTAGAGCCCAGGATCCACCATGGCCCGTAGCTCCGAGTGTCCGTGTATATCGACGAATCCAGGGGCCAGGTGCAGACCAGCCAGGTCGACTGTCTCCTTTGCCGGCCCAAGATGGTGGCCGATGGCCTCTATACGTCCTCCCGCGGCGGCGACATCGGCACGAAAGGGATCTGAGCCAAGGCCGTCCACGATAAAAGCACCGTTGAATATAACGTCAAACAAGACAATACCTTCTTAATTTTTTCGATATACGCCCTCTTTTGGAGAACCTAAAAGAGGGCGTAATAGCTAACCTTAACTGATCTTATTTCAGGAGACCGACCTTGTCGTTGAACTCCTCTATCTTCTCGTCTATTTTGTCCGCCATGTCCCTTATCTCGCCCCAGTAGCGATCGGCGTCGTACCACTGGGCGTCCAGCTCCTCCATGGTCTTGCCCTGCTGCTCGATCCAGGTGTAGTACTTGAGGTCATGTACCCTCTTTCTGTCCCTGTATGAGAGCTCCTGCATGTAGTCCACCGAGAGCCCCATGGCATGCTGATGGTAGTCGATCGCTGCGTCCATCTCTCCGTAGGGGCCGAACTCCTCCTCCATCTCTGTGAGACGGGAGTTGTAGAGCTCCATAGAGTCGGTGAGCACTGTGACCAGCACGTCCTTCTCGGTAAGCTCGTAGTACTTGGCCATCTTTATACAGGAGATTATGTTGGCTGCGCCGGATATACCGACCAGATCGAGCTGCTCCACCAGATCCTCGGAAACGCCCTGCTTCTTGAGGTATTCCTTGCCTGCCGGCTCGTTGAATAGCCTGATCCATGCCATGGAGTCGTTGTCGTCCACGTCTATTATCATGTCGGTGTTCCTGACGTTGTGTACCCAGGGCACGTGCTTATCGCCGATGCCCTCTATCCTGTGAGCTCCCCATCCGTTCCACAGCAGAGTCGGGCACTGAAGTGCCTCGGAGGCCGCTATGACGCTGGAGGGGTATACCTTCTTGAGGTAATCGCCACAGCCGATAGTTCCCGCCGATCCTGTAGTGAAGGCACATCCGAAGTAACGGTCGTCCTCTTTCATTGCATCCTTGAGCATCTCCTCTATGGCGTCACCGGTAACCTGGTAGTGCCACAGATAGTTGCCCATCTCCTCGAACTGGTTGAATATGACCACGTTGTCCCTAGTGTTTCTCAGCTCCCAGGTCTTGTCGAAGATCTCCTTGACGTTGCTCTCCGATCCGGGGGTGGCAATGACCTCGCCTGCCACCTTCTTGAGCCACTCGAACCTCTCCTTGCTCATGCCCTCGGGGAGGATCGCGATGGACTCGCATCCCAGAAGCTGGGCGTTATAGGCCCCTCCTCTACAGTAGTTGCCCGTGGAGGGCCATACGGCTTTCTGGTTTATGGGATCGAACTGTCCCGTCACAAGCCTGGGGGCGAGGCAGCCGAAGGTGGCTCCGACCTTGTGGGCTCCGGTGGGGAACCACTTTCCCGCCAGCGCAAGGATGCGGGCCTTCACCCCGGAGATAGACTGGGGGATCTCTATGTAGTTGACCCCGCTGTAGAGGCCGCCCTCTTTGACCGGCTCGTTCTTCCAGGTGATCCTGAACAGGTTCAGAGGGTCGATGTCCCAGAGACCGACGGACTTGAGCTTGTCCTGAATCTCCGCTGGGACTTTAGACGGGTCCTTCATCTGGGCGAAGGTTGGGATGACTATGCCTTTTTCCCTGGCCCTGTCAATCGCGTTTTTAAGCTTGTCCTGATGAACCGTCAGATCGATCAAATTGTATGCCATATTCAAAAACACTCCCTTTAGATATTTTTTGAAACCATAGCGGCGTTGAACGACTCCATGTTCGGCTCCACCATGGTAGGAACTCCCACCGATTTTTTTGCGCTCACTATGTCCTTAAGGCCGTTTCCCGTCACCACTATGGCAACGGTCTCGCAGGATCCCAAAAGTCCATCCTGGGCCATCCTTTTGAAACCGGCGAAGGAGGTAACTCCGGCTGGCTCACCGAAGACCCCGGTAGCCCTGGCGAGTTCGGTCATAGCCTCCAGTATCTCTTTGTCCGATACGGTAACGGTCGTACCCTCACTGGATCTGACGGCGTTCAAGGCCTTGACCCAGTTTCTGGGAGCTCCAACGGAGATGCTGTCCGCCACCGTTTCCGCTGGCTGGAAGGTTACCCTGTCGGACCCGGACTCTATCGCCCGATGGATCGGACAGGCTCCCTCCGCCTGGACACCTGTGATCTTTGGCATGCGGTCGATAAGGCCGATCTGGAGGAGATCCCAGAACCCCTTGTAGAGGCTGCTGATGATACAGCCGTCTCCCACCGACGTGATTATCCTGTCAGGAACCTGCCATCCCAGCTGCTCCGCTATCTCTATTGCGCAGGTCTTCTTGCCCTCGACGAGATAGGGATTTATGGCGCAGTTGCGGTTGTACCACCCGTTGGCCTCTATGGCCTCTATAGCTAGGTTTACCGTCTGCTCGTAGTCCCCCTTCACCAGATAAACCTGGGCCCCGTAGACAAGAAGCTGGGTCACCTTGGCCTCAGGGGCGGATTCGGGCACGAAAATGACGCTCCTCAAACCACCGACGGCGGCAAATCCCGCTAAGGAGCTGGCGGCGTTGCCGGTGGAGGCGCAGGCCACAACATCCCGGCCTAGCTCTTTAGCCATGGCCACCGCCACCGCGCTGGCCCGGTCTTTATAGGAGGCGGTGGGATTTCTGCCGTCGTCTTTTATCATGACCCGACCGACCCCATAGCGGCTCGCCAACACCTGGCTATCGTATAGGGGAGTCCAGCCCACCTGGAGCTCCGGCACGTAGGTCATATCGGAGACGGGAAGGAGTGGCAGGTATCTCCATAGGGATCTCTCCGTGTCCGCCGCCAACCCCTCCATTGACAGGGCCTTTTTAACCTCGTCATAGTCATATAGGACGTGCATAGTCCCGTCTATACCGCAGTCCTGGCAGATCATCACGTTCGAGTCAGGACTGTAGCTCCTTCCGCACAGGGAACATTTAAGTTCAATCGCCTTCCCCATCACGGACACTCTCCCTTCGTGTTAATATTTTTTTTGCTATAAACCTATAACATTCACATCCCATTACCAGCTGGTCTACATCTATATACTCGTCGACGACGTGGGCTAGCTCCCTCCTGGAGGGTCCAAAAACAACGGTTGGAACCTCCATCTCCCCGCCGTAGATACATCCGTTTGTGCCAAATCCCGACCTTTCGGAAAGCACCGGCTTTAGACCAGAGTCGCTTATCCCATCCATGACGGTCCTTATAAAAGGATGATCCCGATCGATCTGCCAGGCAGAGGCAAATCCCTCCGAACCTATCATGGCTCCGGTGTAGCAATGTCCGTCTCCCCTGTCTATGGCGAGGCTGAACTCCCAGCCTGGAAACGAGCCCTGAACGCCACCCAATATGGACCTTATCTCGTCCAGGATCCCGTCCCTTGTCTCTCCGGGAAGGATTCGCCTGTCGAAGGTAGCCCTACATCGAACCGGCAGGGTGGTCCTAGCATCCAGGGGGTAGGAATGAAGGCCTGTGAGGGTTAATGCCCCTTTACCGAAAAATGGGTCTTCCTTGGGCTTGAACTTGTCTTTTATCTCGGAGATAAGACGCACCAACACCTCAGCGGAGCTCCTGTCACCCATGGAGCTGTGCTCCATACGTCCTAACGTCTCCAGGACTATGGACGCTCGCCCTCTCTGGCCCCTCTCTATAGCTAGCTCCGAGGGCTCTCCGGAGATAACCCCGTTGGGCCTTATGTTGTCCGCAACCAGCTTGGAAGCCGCCCTCTCGAAGGTCTCCTGGTGGACCATAGCGGCCATAACCGCCTTTCCGTGAAGACCATCGGACCTGTCCTGCTTGAGCCAGGCAAGCGCCATGACCATAGCGGCAAGTATCCCTTTCTGGTCCGTGGATCCCCTTCCGTAGATCCTTCCCCTGTCCAGACGCCCTCCGAAGGGGTAGTTATGCCACTCTCCAACGTCTCCGACCTCGGCATGGTCCATCTGGGCCTCCATGAGAAGGGTTGGGCCGGACCCTCCGAAGTCCAGACTTCCGACAACGCTGCCGTATCCGTCGACGTACACGTCCTCGTAGCCCAGTGATATCATCACGGAACGAACAAAACGAGCGATATCGCCCTCTTCCCCCGATGGGCTGGGATGTCTGATAAGTTCCTGGCAGAGCTGAATCAATTCATCCCTTCTCGAAGCCTCCATGAGCTCCACCTCCACATAGAGCATACACCGAGAATAATTATGATCAACGGGATAAAGTTGATAGGTTTCATAGGCTAAGCCTATAGATCAACATAGTGAATATAAGGTGGTATAGTATTATCAAAAAGGCCTATAGGGGATCTCTAAAAACTCACGTTTGAGTCCCTCGGAGAGACCGCTCCGCCTGCGCCCTGTTTCGCCCAAACGTATTT
>CAYNAN010000138.1:0-4904 GCA_964395085.1 uncultured Synergistaceae bacterium | reverse complement strand
CCTAGCTCTAGGTCTCTCTATTCAAGGCTTTTTAAAAGAACAGGGGCTAAACTGCTTTTGAGGGAAGAGGGATCCTACGGGGGATCCTCCATAATAAACATGATTGCGAGAGAAAACGGCCTTGTCACCGCGGAGTATCAGCATGGCAGTATCTCCTCCGGTCACGATGCCTACAACTTTTCAAAGACCCTCTGTGATAGCCCTGATTATCGTCGAACCCTTCCGCAGTTTTTGCTTGGATACGGAACGTGGTGGCTTGACCAGCTGCAAATCCCTTCTGAAAAAATCCCCATAGGGAACCCTTTCAGGACGGAAGTGCTTAAAAAAGTCAGGATGGATGGGGTTGAAAAGAGAGATATTCTGGTCTTGGGCGATGGAATAGAGACTGAAAAATACCTTGACCTGTGTTCTTCTCTCGCTGATGCTTTCGGTGAAAAATACAGGGTAGTCTTTCGGCCTCACCCTATCGAAAGGGAGCAGGTTGCCCGAAGGTACGGAAAGAGAAAAGCTAAGGTTGTCCTGGAGTGGGATAAAGATATCTACGATGCCTTTGCCTCTACGGACATCTTGATCAGCGAGCTTTCCACCGGACTCTTTGAGGCTATAGGGCTGGTTCGATCGGTATTCCTGTGGGATACCGAGAAGGCGAGGTTCTCCTTTCCCTCTCACCCTTTTTCTACCTTTGCTTCATCTGACGATCTCGTTGAAAAGATAAAAATTGGCAAAGAAGGCGAAGTTTCCGCCTCGGTTATCGAGTCGATGTGGGCTTCAGGCTGGGAGAGCAACTACCGTGATTTTCTGAAAAGCACCTTATCCTGAATTGTAGGGAGAAAAATATGACCGTTATAGTCGATTACGGAGTTGGCAACGTAAACTCCGTCGCAAATATGATACGGCACGTTGGGGGAACCTGTGATATTTCCTCCGATCCAGAAAGGATACTCGACGCCCATAAGCTCATATTGCCGGGTGTCGGGGCCTTCGATGCCGGTATGGGAGCGTTGGAGGAACGGGGGCTAATGAACGTCCTGTCCAAGGCGGTTTTGGACAGAGGGATTCCGGTCCTCGGGATATGTCTTGGGATGCAACTCATGACCAGATCCAGCCAGGAGGGATCTCTTCCCGGCCTGGGCTGGATCGATGGAGATGTCCGCAAATTTTCCTTCGATAATTCTAAGCTTAAGGTTCCTCACATGGGATGGAACACCGTGAATATTCCAAGGGATAATCCCCTGATAGTGCCCGAGGATAGACAGAGGTTTTACTTTGTCCATTCCTACTACGTGAGCTGCGATAACGAGTCCGACGTTATCGCAAAGTGCCACTATGGCCACGATTTTGTGGCCGCCTTCGCAAGGGGCAATGTCTTTGGCGTTCAATTTCACCCGGAAAAGAGCCACCGTTTTGGCATGGCTCTACTGAGGCGATTTATGGAGCTTCCCAATGCTTAAAACCAGAATAATACCCAGCCTACTTTTATCAGACGGTGGGCTGGTTAAGACCTGTCGTTTTTCCGACCCTAAGTATGTAGGCGATCCCATCAACGCTATCCGCATCTTCAACGAAAAAGAGGTGGACGAGTTGATGGTCCTGGATATCTCCGCTTCTCCTAAGGGAAAGGGGCCTGATTACGATCTAATAGAGAGGTTCGCCGGTGAGTGCTTTATGCCCCTTTGCTACGGTGGTGGTATCTCCAGCCTTGAACAGGCCCGAAGGCTTTTTTCCCTGGGGGTCGAAAAGGTTTGCTTGCAGACCGCTGTTTTAGAGGACCCTTCTTTGATCGAGGATATTGCCTCTCGTTATGGAAGTCAGAGCGTGGTGGTATCCGTGGACGTTAAGAAAAGTTGGCTTGGCAAAAAGCGCCTCTACTCTGCGTCAACGAAAAAAACGGTGAAAAAGCCCTTCATGGACTATGTATCCTCCGCTGTCGAAGCTGGGGCAGGGGAGATCCTGTTAAACTCGGTGGACAGGGATGGCACTATGTCCGGTATGGATTTGGAGCTTATAACCCAGGTTTCCAGCTCTCTATCCGTTCCGTTGATCGCCTCTGGTGGGGTTGGCAGCATAAAAGACATGAAAGATGCCGTCGATGCCGGAGCCAGCGCTGTGGCTGCTGGGGCCTTTTTCGTGTTCCAAGGTCCACATAGGGCTGTATTGATAACATACCCAAAGTACGAAGATCTGGAAAAAGAGTTAGGGGCGATGGATTGAGATGGATAAAAATTACAGAATGTGCTCTAGGTGCGTCATGGACACTACCGCTAGAGATATATCCTTTGACGAGAACGGTGTGTGTAACTACTGCACCGAGTTTTTGAGTCGTTCGTCGAAGGTCCTTTTCAAGGAACCTGAGGCTAGAAAAAAAGAGCTTGATGCTTTCGTGGCTAAAGTAAAAAAAGACGGAAAGGGTAAACCGTACGACTGCATTATCGGTGTCTCCGGTGGTGTAGACAGCTCATGGGTTTTGGTGAAGGCTATTGAGCTAGGGCTAAGACCTCTGGCGGTCCACATGGATAACGGCTGGAACTCTGAGCTGGCCCAGAACAACATCTCGAACCTTGTCCAGAAACTTGGCGTGGACTTATATACCCACGTCATAAATTGGGAAGAGTACAAAAGACTTATGCAGGCTTTTTTCGACGCCGACGTGATCGATGTAGAGCTACTGTACGACAACGCGATGTTGGCCGTTAACTATAGGATGGCCGCTAAATACGGTATAAAGCACATACTGTCCGGCTCAAACCAGGCTACGGAGGGTATGAGGATACCATCCAGTTGGAACTGGTTTAAGTGGGACGAAAAGAACATAAAGGCCATAGCCAAAAAATTCCAGGGAGTATCTCTGAAGACCTTTCCTGCCATCGGCACGGTGGAGTTTATACTTAAGGGAATTGTCGGCGGTATAAAGTGGCACCCTTTTCTGGATCACACCGAATATAACAAGTTTGTCGCAATGGATATCTTGCAGCGTGATTTTAGCTATAAGCCCTATCCCTACAAGCACTACGAGTCGATATTCACCAGGTTTTATCAGGGGTATATCCTCCCCGAAAAGTTTGGTGTGGACAAAAGAAAGGTTCACCTGGCCACCCTCGTCGTCAGCGGACAGATGTCCAGGGAGGATGCATTGAAGGGACTGGAGGGCATCGCCTATCCTTCAGAGAGAGAACTAGAGGAGGATATCGCCTATTTCCTCAAAAAAATGGGATGGTCGAGAGATGAGCTTGAGAGCTATCTAGCCAGGCCAGAAAAGCCCCATTCCGCCTATCCATCTGAAAAGCCACTTTACGATTTTTGCTGTGATATATATAAAAAGCTGTTTAGGTAGATTTTTAAGGAGAGCGTAAGAAAAACCGACCCATGGGGTTGGCTTTTCTTACGCTCTCCTTTTTTGCCCTCAGGTGTGAGTCTCAGTTGTTCAGTGCTTTTTGACCGCTCGATTGCCTTAACATATCCAAAATACATTTTGTAAAACATTTTAGATTGTTAATATTATTAAGATATTTTATCTTAAGACAATCAAATCACCTTGTCTTTTTAAAATAAAGGCGTATGCTTTACTTGTTGCGGCAAAAAACTGCTTTTCCGATATTTTCCTTGCTTTCGTGTTTGTAAAAACCATGGCGTCCTCCCACTCTATATATCAGACCCCAAAGAAAAGGAGGTGAACTTAATGGCAAGCTTTATGCCCCTGTCCAGTCGCATCGTCATGAGGTGTCAGGTGGGAACCACAGTCGACGGAACTCCCAAGCTCGGGAGCCTGTCGGTCGCTAAGGTGGCCCCCACCCTCACCGCCGACAAGGTGGGCGCCGTGGTGACCGCTCTGGGCGGACTTCTGTCCGTGCCGGTGATCGAGTCCCACAAGGCCGACGTCAACCTGGTCTCAGCCTAGGGAGTTTTTGCGATGATCGAAAGGAGGTGAAAGTATGAAGACGGTGAAGATGACCTTCGGAAGGGTCGACGGTTCCAAGACCAGCCTCTCTCTTCGCTACGCCAAGGACGACCTCAACGAGGCCCAGGTCCGTGGCGCAATGCAGGCGGTCATAGACAACGAGGTGTTCGTCCCGGCGGTCGTGTCCATAGTTGGAGCGGAGCTGATCGACAGGACCGTAAGCGACATTATCGCCTAGAAAAGGAGGTCCTGATAGTGGAAGAGCTACTGGCCAGCGTGGCCCAAAACGGCTTCTCCATAGCGGTGGCGGCCTATTTGCTGATCCGCATGGAAAGCCGGGTCGAAAGCCTCAGCCAGGCCATACAGGAACTGCGACTCGCCATAGTGGAGAGCAGAGTTGAATAACCGTGTGCCCCTCTCTCCCCATTTCAGGCTAGACGAGTTTCAGTGCCCCTGCTGTCTCACCGTTCGCCTCCAGCCGGAACTTCTCCGCCGGTTGGAGGCCCTCAGGGGCCGATGGGGTCCTGTGAGGATAACCAGCGGCTATCGCTGCCCCAGCCACAACCGAGAGGTTGGAGGGGTTGAGAACAGCCACCACACAGTAGGGGCCGCCGCCGACGTTGCGGTTGCCCAGCAGCTGCAAAGGTCCTTTTGCTTTCTGGCGAGAGAGGAAGGGTTTAGCTCAGTGATCCCCTACGGGAGCCGAGGATTCGTCCACTTAGCGGTGGACCTTTAAGGGAGGTTTAGTAGTTATGAGCACAGGTTACACAGTGGAAAGCAATGGAATGGACAGGACAACCATCTCTTTTTATCGTTTTGCCCCTCTGGTTCGAAGCGTCGCCCGCCGTTATGCCGGACGAGGGGCCGAGCTGGACGACCTGATCTCACAGGCGTCCTGCGACGTTCTGGAGCTTATCCTTAGCTGCCCAGAGGATAAATCCATGGCTCTCCATCTGTCTCAAAACCTCCCCGGCAAGGTCCGGGACGCAGCGGCGAAGCTCAGAAGGCA
>CAYNAN010000137.1:1973-4912 GCA_964395085.1 uncultured Synergistaceae bacterium | reverse complement strand
AGCGGAGGATTCCAGAAAGAGGCGGTCTTCGCCGGAAAAAGGGCGCTGGTCGTGATGCCCGACACCGGATGGCGAGAGCTGACCGACTGTGGCTGGAACCGCCTTGTGGACCCTAAGGCCGACGACATCGTGAAAAAAGGCCTCGCACTGGCAAAAGAGGAGGTCTCCGTACCCCCCACCCCCTACGGCGACGGACACGCAACGGAGAAGATAGTCACCACATTGGAATCCATCCTGAAAGGGGAATCCCTATGATCCACATAACCTGCCCCGACACGGTCAAGTTAGGGGAGAACGTCGTAATAGAAAAAGGGGCCCAATTGGGCGAGAACGTCCAGATCGGCCACAACGTCGTCATAAAGTCCGGGGTGGTCGTTGGGGACGGATCTATCGTCTTGGACGGCTCCATACTGGGCAAGCTCCCGGCCAAGGCTGGCCTCTCTGCCACCACCGGCGAGGTCGTGGAACTTCCCCCCCTGATCCTCGGCAAAAACGTCACGGTAGGGGCCAACTGCGTCATATACCGTGGGGCTTCCGTCGGTGACGGTGTCTTCTTCGGCGACTGCGCCACCGTCCGAGAGGACGTGAGCATAGGCGAGCTGACCATAATAGGCCGAGGGGCCACCGTTGAGAACAAGACCATCATAGGCATGAGGTGTAAAATAGAGACCAACGCCTACATAACCGCCATGAGCACCGTCGAGGACTACTGCTTTATAGCCCCATCGGTGGCCTTCTCAAACGACAACTACCTGGGCCGCACCGAAGAGCGCAAAAAACACTTCGCCGGACCGATCCTCCGAAAGGGAGCCAGAGTAGGCGTCAACGCCACCTTGCTTCCAGGGATTGAGATAGGCGAAGACGCCCTTGTGGCGGCGGGAGCTGTGGTCACAAAGGACGTTCCTCCCAGGACCATCGTCGCGGGATGCCCAGCCAGGCCCTTTGGGGAAGTACCGGAAGAGCAGCTCATAGAGAACCAGACATTCTACATAAGATAAAGGGGACAAGTACATGGCTTTGTTGGACAGGATAAAGGACAAGAGCGCGAAAATAGGGGTCATCGGCCTGGGCTACGTGGGGCTTCCTCTTGCGGTGGAAAAGGCAAAAGCTGGCTACACCGTGATAGGCTTTGACGTTCAGGGAGACAAGTGCGACAAGGTCAACAGGGGGGAGAACTACATAGGCGACGTGGTTCCCGAGGAGCTCATGGACCTGGTCTCCCGTGGGCTTATCTCCGCCACCACCGACTTCGACGGCCTGAAAGGCTGCGACGTGGTCGCTATATGCGTTCCCACGCCCTTGGACAAGTTCAAACAGCCCGACCTGTCCTACGTCGAGGCCTCCACAAAAGAGGTTGCAAGCAGGCTCCATAAGGACATGCTTGTGGTTTTAGAATCCACCACCTACCCCGGAACAACGGAGGAAATCCTGAAGCCCCTTCTTGAGGCGTCTGGCTTAAAGGTGGGGACCGACATATACCTGGCCTTCAGCCCCGAGAGGGTCGATCCAGGCAACGCCACCTACAAAACCCACAACACCCCAAAGGTGGTCGGTGGCTGTACCCCAGCCTGCACCGAGATAGCCAAGACCCTCTACGAATCGGTTTTAGACGCCCCGGTCTGCGTCGTCTCCAGCCCTAAAGAGGCGGAGGCAACCAAAATACTTGAAAACACCTTCCGCATAGTAAACTGCGCCCTTGCCAACGAAATGTCCATACTATGCAACAAAATGGGCATAAACCTCTGGGAGGTCATAAAGGCGGCGTCCACAAAGCCCTTCGGCTTCGTCCCCTTCTACCCCGGCCCGGGAATAGGGGGCCACTGTATCCCCCTGGACCCCTTCTACCTCACCTACAAGGCCAGGGAATACGACTACCACACAAGGCTCATAGAGCTGGCCGGGGAGATAAACGACTCCATGCCCGACCACGTGGTCGAAAGGCTCATGGACCTGCTGAACGACCGGTGCAAGGCCCTAAAGTGCAGCAAAATCCTGATCCTCGGCGTCGCCTACAAAGGGGACATCGACGACCTGAGAGAGTCGCCCGCCCTGAAGGTATGGGAGAACCTGGAGTCCAAAGGAGCCTCGGTCGACTACCACGACCCCTATTGCCCCACGGTTCACTGGAAGGGGCGGGATATCGCCTCAACCGAGCTTACCGAGGAAGCCATAAAGGCCTACGACGCCGTTGTAATAACCACCGGACATAAGCACAAGGTGGACTACGCCCTAATAGCCAAAAACGCCCAGCTCATATTTGACACCAAAAACGCCTTGGCCCCGTCGGTGGAAACCCCTCGGGAAGAGCTTGTAAACCTGCACCTGCTATAACGAGAGGAACGTACTATGAACTACCTAACCACCGGCGGAGCCGGATTTATAGGAAGCAACCTGGTCCACCTTCTGGTGGAACAGGGACATAACGTAACGGTGCTGGACTTGCTGACCTACGCGGGAAACCTGGACTCTCTGGCGGACCTTGAGGGTGAGGATAACTACACCTTCATAAAAGGCGATATCGCCGATGGCCCCCTGGTATCCCATATCCTCACCGAAAGAGAAATCCAGGGCATATTCAATCTGGCGGCGGAAAGCCACGTGGACCGCTCCATCGACGGACCGGCGGAGTTCATAAAGACCAACGTCATGGGAACCTTCGTCCTGTTAGAGGCCGTCAGATCCTACTGGAACGGCCTAAAGCCGGAGGGCAAAGGGGCCTTTAGGTTCCTCCACGTCTCCACCGACGAAGTCTACGGCTCTTTAGGGGACAGCGGTCTATTCACCGAGACCACCGCCTACGCCCCTAACTCGCCCTACTCTGCGTCCAAAGCGTCGTCGGACCACCTGGTCAGAGCCTACCACCACACCTACGGCCTGCCGACCGTCACCACCAACTGCTCCAACAACTACGGCCCCTACCAGTTTCCCGAAAAGCTCAT
>CAYNAN010000137.1:0-1873 GCA_964395085.1 uncultured Synergistaceae bacterium | reverse complement strand
ATGGAACGGCTGGGACTGGGGGATGTAGATTGAAAGGCATAGTGCTCGCTGGAGGAAGCGGAACCAGGCTTTTTCCCATAACCCAGGCCGTATCAAAGCAACTGCTCCCTATATACGATAAACCGATGATCTACTATCCCATAAGCGTTCTAATGCTCTCAGGGATAAGGGAAATCCTGATCATCACAACGCCTCACGAGCAGGAGGCTTTCCAGAGGCTTTTAGGGGACGGATCCCAGTTTGGGGTGTCCTTTTCCTACGTAGCTCAGCCATCTCCAGACGGACTTGCTCAGGCGTTTATCCTTGGAGAGGAGTTTATAGGGAACGATTCGGTGTGTCTCATACTAGGGGACAACATATTCTACGGACAGGGATTCTCCCCTAAACTGAAAGAAGCTGCTGCCATCGAAAAGGGGGCTGTCGTGTTCGGTTATCAGGTTAAAGACCCTGAAAGATACGGCGTTGTTGCCTTCGATGAAAATCGCAACGTAACCTCCCTGGAGGAAAAGCCGGCAAATCCCAAAAGCAACCTGGCGGTGACAGGGCTTTACTTCTACGACAACGACGTAATCTCCATAGCCAAGAGCATAAAACCCAGCGCAAGGGGAGAGCTTGAGATAACCGACGTCAACAGGGAATATCTGAAAAGGGGAGATCTCAAGGTAGAGGTATTGGGCAGAGGCTTCGCATGGCTAGACACTGGAACCCACGAAAGCCTCATAGACGCGGCCCAATTCGTCCAAACCGTCCAGCAACGTCAGGGATACCAGATAGCCTGCCTTGAGGAGATATCCTATCTTAACGGATGGATAGACAGGGCACAGTTATTGAAAAGAGCGAAATTATTATCCAAGACATCCTACGGGCGCTACCTGAAAGACACAGCGGGAAAGGAGTGATTCCAATTGACGATACCGTTTAACAAACCCTACACCACCGGCAAGGAACTGGGGTACATTCAGCAGGTAATAGAAAGCGAACGTTTTGCGGGCAACGGAACCTTCTCCAAAAAGTGTGCGAAATGGCTGGAGGAAAAGACCGGCTGCCTGAAGGCCATTCTGACCCCCTCTGGAACTGCGGCTTTGGAGATGATGATGATTCTGGCTGATATAGGCCCTGGGGATGAGGTTATAATGCCCTCCTTCACATTCAGCTCGACCGCCAACGCAGTGGTCCTGAGAGGGGCAACTCCGGTGTTCGTGGACATTCGCCCTGATACATTGAACATAGACGAGACTCTAATTGAGTCGGCCATAACCCCGAGGACAAAGGCCATAGCTCCGGTCCACTACGCAGGGGTTGGTTGCGAGATGGACGTTATTCTTGAGATCGCCGAAAGACACGGACTTCTGGTCTTAGAGGACGCTGCCCAGGGAATTCTGGCTTCCTATAAAAATCGCCCTCTTGGGTCGATAGGCCAGATGGGAGCCTTGAGCTTTCACGAGACCAAAAACATCCACTGCGGAGAAGGAGGAGCCCTGCTTATAAACGACCCCGCCTTCATCGAAAGAGCGGAAATAGTCATGGAAAAGGGAACCGATAGGAGCAAATTCTTCCGTGGCGAAATAGACAAATACACCTGGGTGGACCTGGGATCTTCGTACCTTATAAACGAGATGACCGCAGCTTTCCTTTGGGCTCAGTTAGAGGAAGCGGAGGACATTATCTCCAAAAGGCTCCATATATGGAACACCTACCACTCGGAGCTTGAAAGCCTGGAAGCAGAGGGCAAGCTAAAACGCCCAACCATACCCGACGACTGCCAGCACAACGGACATATTTACTATATACTTCTTGAAAGCCAGGAAGCCCGAAACAGCCTCATGGACCGACTGAAGGAGCAGGGCATACATTCGGTGTTCCACTACATACC
>CAYNAN010000136.1:0-4989 GCA_964395085.1 uncultured Synergistaceae bacterium | reverse complement strand
GGAGAACATCGGCGGATGGAAGCTTTGGGGCGAGTTCCGCTTCGACGCCAAGTTCTTCAGCGATAGAGATGACGAAAGTGATTGGGATATCTCTCGTTATCGTATTTGGCTTCAGAAGAAGGTCGACGATAAGGTAACCTTTACCGCCAGACTTCGCAACGGTAGGGATTACACCGATCGCGGTGCTGACATCACCTGGGAGTATTACTTTATCGACGTAGCTCTTCCCTGGGATGTCTCTATGAGAGCCGGTCGATTCAACATGGACTGGGAGGATCAGGATGGCCTTTACACCGATAACGATGCTGTCATGACCGACATCAACCGTCGTGGATTCCTGTTCACCAAGGCCTTCGGTATGGGCGAGTTTGCTGTCTATGCTGCTAGGGATGAGGACGACAGAGATGGTGCTGGACTGCTTGGTGGCGTGACCACCGGGGATTATGACGTCCAGTACTACGGAGCTAGGGTGAAGTTTAACTTTAACGAGCAGTTCAACCTTGCCCTTAACGGCTTGGTCGCTAAGGCGGAGGACACCAATAATACTCCTTTCACCGCAGGTAACGTCGAGAAGGTTCAGACCCTTTGGGCCAACTTTGAGGTTAACTTCAATCCCAATATGGCATTCCGTGGCGTTTACTACGTTCAGAACAACGACTATGTGACCGCTACCCCTGCTGGGACTGACGACAGCCCCAGCGCATGGAAGGCTATCTTTGACGTTAAGCAGGATGCTCTTAAGTTCACCAGCCTGTGGCTTGAGTACGCTAAGTTTGATGCGTATTACCAGTCTACTTACATGATCTACGACAACTATGACTTCGCAGTTACCCCTGCTCTTGGTGGTGCCAACGAGGTTACCGCGCTTTACGCCAAGGCTGAGCAGAAGTGGAACGACAAGTGGTCTACTTTCGTCCGTTACGTTGGTGTAGACCAGGGACCTGGGGACGATGTGACCAACTACAGCGTTGGTGCTAAGTATTACTACACTCCTTCACTTGCTTTCGAGCTCGTCTATGATAAGATTGATTACGATCTTGTTACTCGCCAGGACGACAGCATGGTTCGTCTCCGTACCCACGTAACGTTCTAATCTGAATCCGTTCCTTAAAGGACAGGGCCTAGGCCCTGTCCTTTTTCGTCGTCCTTATGTATAATACCTCCGAGACCTTAAAGGAGGTTCGACCGATGAGAATTAGAAAGAATGGGTTATTTACGGTTATATGTGTCGTTTTTTTGCTTTGTTCTTCCACGATGGCCTTAGCTTCTCCAGACGGGGTGATCTCTCGCTGGAGAAAGTCGGTCAAGATGATGGACGAGGATCAGATAGGGTTTTTGGAGATAACCGCAAGCTACTATGCCTCAGAGTACATAGAGGCCCTAGTTCAGAAGGAGGCGAAGGCCAACCTCTGGACGAAGGACGAGGAGGAGAACTACAAGTACCAGCTTCTCAAGACCCTTCAGCTGGAGCAGTATATTCCTATCTTTGTGGAGATAAACAACAACGGCCCTGCCCTGAGGATGGCTCCATTTGGAGATCAGCTTACCCTCTGGATCGCAGGGAAAAAGTACTCCCCTGCGGACTACGATAAAAGGTTCAACTTCAAGTTGACAGGAAAGAGAGAGGGTTTCGTTTTCTTCCCTAGGTACGACGAAAAGACCGGGAAGTCCCTTCTCGAAAAGGCCAAAACCGTTAAGTTCTCCATCAACGGAATTATTAGCCCTATATCTATGAGCCGCTCCAACATCGACTTTCTCTGGGATGTCCACAGAGACAACCCAGACCAGTTCTTCACAGGCAAGGCCGCCGACCGCCTTGAGCTCGACCGCCTCATAATCCGTCTGGGCAACCTGAAGGGCCAGAGGGACGATATCCAGAAGCAGTTGGACGAGATAGACACAGAGCTCTCCACCATCCAGTCCAGAATAACCGAACTTCAGGGCAACTGATAACTGAAGCTCCCAGCTTACACTGGGGGCTTTTTTCTTTGCCCGTGGTAGAATGGGGTTGGCTATCTTCTTGAGGGGAGTTTTTCGCTTTGAGCCTTATAACCAATATAAAGATCGATGGCTTCAGACGTCTACACAGTTTTGAAGTCGAGATGAGGCCCCTTATGGTCCTTATAGGGGCCAACGGTGTGGGGAAGACCTCTTTTCTAGACGGTCTATCTCTTTTTTCCGCCTCTGCCTCCGGAAAGCTCAACAGGACTCTCTCCGATATGGGAGGTATCGAGAGCCTGTTGACGAGAGGCAGGGCGAAAGAGCTGTCCTTTGCCGCCCATATGGAGGTAGAGGGACGAAACCCCATCCAGTACGACCTGACCTTGGAGTCTAAAGGGGTCGGCTATTCCATAGCAGGGGAAAATCTAGTCCAGAAAAATGAACAGTTCTCAGAGCCTTTCAAGCATATTTGTTCTCATCCTGGGGATATAAAGTATTACGAGGTTGAAGGCAGAAACCTGGTCAAACCGGACTGGGATTACGACACCCTGGAGACATCTCTCTCCCAGGTTCCCAGGATGTTCCGCCAACCTGAGGAGTTAAGGACTATTCTCGCTACCGCAAACAGATATCATGTACTTGACGTAGGGGGCAGATCTCCGGTCAAACTTCCTCAGTCTATGAGACCAGCCCTTCATCCAGGAGAAAACGGCGAGGACCTAGTTCCTTTTCTCTATTATCTGAGGGAAAGCGACTCGGATAGGTTTGAATCGGTGGTCGATTCCATGAGAGCGGCTTTCCCTGGCCTTGAGGGATTCAGCTTTCCACCTGTAGCGGCAGGTATGCTTACTATGACCTGGAAGGATAGGGACTTTACAAAGCCAATCTACATGAACGAGCTTTCAGAGGGAACGTTGCGTTTTCTATGGCTGGTGGCCCTTCTTCACAGTCCCAAACTTTCATATATCACTATGATAGATGAGCCAGAGACCAGTTTGCATCCCGAGTTATTAGGTCTTCTGTCCGAACTCATGAGAGAGGCCTCAAAAAAGACCCAACTTGTCGTGGCGACCCACTCCGATCGGTTTGTAAGGTTCATGAACCCTGAAGAGGTTTTAGTGATGGATCTTGACGAGGACGGATTAGCTGTTCCGGCCTGGGGGGATTCCCTGGAGCTTGGCGATTGGCTGGAGGACTACTCCCTGGACGAGCTTTGGAGAATGGGCCGCATAGGTGGTCGTCCATGAAGATCGTGATAATAGTTGAGGGAAGGACGGAAAAGGTCTTTTTGCCTCACCTCAGGGAGTTTTTAAAGGACAAGATCCCCAATCGCATGCCTAAGATTGAGCCTCTGAGCTACGATGGCAGAATCCCAAAGGGCGATAAGCTAAAGAATTTGGTGGATAAGCTCTTAAGAGATCGTCGCCCTGCGGATTATGTCATCGCTCTTACCGACGTTTACACAGGTTCCAATCCCCCTGATTTTAAGGATGCCGAGGACGCTAAGGAAAAAATGAGACTATGGGTCGGTAAGGAGCCTAGATTCTTTCCTCATGCAGCTCAGCACGATTTTGAGGCTTGGCTATTGCCCTATTGGGGTACGATCCAATCCTTGGCCAAACACGGCAGAGGGGCTCCTTCTGCCACTCCAGAGTCAGTTAATCACGGTAAACCTCCTGCTGAGTGTATAAAGGAAATCTTTGAAGCGGGGAAAAGCCGCAGCTATTCTAAGACTAGAGATGCAGCGAGGATTCTTAAGGATAACGATCTATCCGTATCTATCGAGAGATGTCCTGAGCTAAAAAAACTGGTCAACAGGATTATAGAGCTTTGCGGTGGGCAGGCCCTGTAGTTTCGTTTCTTCACCGTGATATTTACGATACAATAGGCTAGAGTCTTTTTCGTGGGGAGGGTTTTTTGTATGCGACGAATCGCAGTTCTCACCAGCGGGGGCGATGCCCCCGGAATGAACGCCGCCATCAGGGCGGTGGTCCGTACCGCCATATATCGCAAGATAGAGGTCTACGGCGTCCTACAGGGCTACGAGGGGCTTATGGATGGGGCCTTTCAGAGGCTCGAGCCCAGAGACGTCGGTGGCATTATCCACAGAGGTGGAACGGTTCTCCGCACCGCCAGGAGCGAGAGGTTTAAGACCGAGGAGGGCCTTCTTGCGGCAACATCCTCGATGGAGAAGGCAGAGATAGACGGTCTGGTGGTCATTGGGGGAGACGGGTCCTTTAAAGGGGCCTGGGAGCTTCATAGACGAGGTGTCCCAGTGGTTGGCATTCCCGGCACAATCGATAACGACGTCGTGGGTACCGATGAGACTATCGGCTACGACACCGCCCTAAACACCGCCCTAGAGGCCGTCAAAAAGCTCAGAGATACCGCCTCAAGCCACGACAGGCTGTTTATCGTCGAGGTCATGGGCAGAGACTCTGGCTTTTTGGCTCTGAACGTGGCTGTGGCAAGCGGCGCTGAGTTCGTCGTTGTGCCGGAGCGTAGATTCGATATAGGCTTTCTATGCGACAGGCTTCACCAGTCCCGAAAGTCTGGCAAGCAGCATTCCCTAATAATCGTCGCAGAAGGAGCTATGTCGGCGGTCGATATGAAGGCCAGATTACAGGATACCGGAGGATACGATGCCAAGGTCACGGTCTTGGGCTATATCCAGAGGGGGGGCTCGCCTACATCCTTCGACACCATCCTGGCGTCCAGGCTGGGATCCTTCGCAGTCGAGAGGCTGATCGACGGTGATAGAGGTATCATGGTAGGGACGGTATGCCACGGCATGAAGGTATCCCCACTTAAGGCCTCCTGGGAGGGCAAAAAGCCCTTGAACCCGGAGCTTATCGAGCTGGTGGACAAACTGAGCATATGAAGGATATATGTGAATCTCTGATCTCCCTGGTGGCTTCAGACAGGCCAGGGAGAGGCCCTTCCAGGCTTTGCCGCTGGGATATGTTGTCTCGTGCCTTGGAGCTTTTAAATGAGGCCACGAGGGTTGGTGTGGTGACGGGTTTTTTCATCCCTGCCGCTGGAACCCCT
>CAYNAN010000135.1:0-5011 GCA_964395085.1 uncultured Synergistaceae bacterium | reverse complement strand
GATCGTCAGAAGGCCCTTCAGGACGAATCGGAGGAGATATCCCAAAAGACCCTGGTGGTGCTTCGAGAGATAAGGGACAGGGAGAAAGAGCTTAAGAAGAGGATCTCGGAGCTGGAGTCTGAGATATGCAAGGGAGCCATCCAGGGGACTGTCGACGAGGTCAAGGAGCGTTTCGGGTTCAACGATAAGATCAAAACCTGGATAGACTCCTTTACCGAGAGCGTTATAGACAACTTCGGGATGTTCGTCGCCTCCGCCAGGGACGACAACGCTGAGCTTGACTTCAGCATCTACAGCGTAAATCCCTTGGTCTGTAACGACCCCGATGACGGTGCTCCAGTCGTATGGGAGACCAATCCGACCTACTATAACCTCATGGGAAAGGTCGAGTACGAGAGCAGACAGGGATACCTATACACAGACTTCGGCAAAATAGTCGCAGGGGCGATCCTCAAGGCCAACGGGGGCTTTTTGGTGCTGGATATGGATCTGTTGCTTCGAAACTTCATGTCCTATGAAGGGCTTAAGAGGGTTTTGAGGACCGGTAAGCTCGCCATAGAGAACCTAGGCGAGCAGTACGGAGCGGTTCCGATGTCCTCCCTGCGTCCTGAGCCGGTGGACATAAAGGTAAAGCTGGTCTTGGTAGGAACCCACTATCTTTATCACCTCCTGCAATACTACGATCCCGAGTTCAGGAAGATGTTCAAGCTCAGGGCGGAGTTTCAATCTGACATGGAACGCACCTCCTGCTCTGAGCATCAGATGGCCCAATTCATAACCACGATCGTAAAGAGGGAAAACGGCCCTCACTTCGACGCTGAGGCGGTTGCGGAGATCGTCGATTGGGCCTCTCGCCTGGCTGGAGACAAGGATAGGCTATCGATACAGTTCAACAAGATCATAGAGGTGATAGTCGAGTCCATCGTTTGGGCAAGGGTGGATAAGGCGGAGATGGTCACAAGGGAGTTCGTATACAAGGCGATAGAGGAAAGCCGTTACAGGGCCAGCCTGGTCGAGGAAAATATAAAGAGGGCCTTTGTGGACGGGGTCATAAGGATAGACACGGAGGGAGAAGCGGTAGGACAGATCAACGGTCTCGCCGTGATAGACATGGGAGATTACGCCTTCGGTCATCCCGCCAGGATAACGGCCAACACCTACATGGGCAAGGAAGGCGTGGTCAACATAGAGAGGGAGACCGCCATGGCCGGACCTATCCACAACAAGGGACATCTCACTCTGAGCAGCTATCTGGGCAGAAAGTACGCTCAGGATATGCCCCTTACGCTGTCAGCCAGCATTTCCTTCGAGCAGAACTACGGTGGCATAGAGGGAGATAGTGCCTCTTCGACGGAGCTTTACTGTCTCCTTTCCTCCTTGGCTGAGGTCCCCATAGATCAGTCCATCGCCGTGACCGGATCGGTCGATCAGTTCGGAAACATCCAGCCGATCGGAGGTGTGAACGAAAAGATAGAGGGGTTCTTCTCCTACTGCAAGGAAAGGGGACTCACCGGTAAACAGGGTGTGATAATACCTCACCAGAACGAAAGACATCTCATGCTCAACCGCGAGGTGGTCGAGGCGGTCGGTAAAGGAGAATTCCATATCTGGAAGGTACACTCTGTGGACGAGGGGATAGAGATACTTACCGGTATAGCCGCAGGCAAGCCCAACGGAAAGGGCGAGTACCCAAAGAGATCGATACACGGCAAGGTCAAGGCCAAGCTCCAGAAGTGGATGAAGGACGCGGCTAGAATACATAAGGAGATGTCCGGTCTGGACAAAGGAGCGGATAAAAAGGGTAAGAAAGGCAAAAAAGCGCAAGACGACGGAGAAGAAGGGGAGGCCCGGTGAGCAGGCTGGTCTCAAAAAGGGAGCCGAACGTTGAAGCCTTATCCAGGCCTGCGAAGGGACTTCTAAACGAAGTGCTTGATGTCCTGGAGTCCCTATGGGGTCAGGAGGCTTTCCCTAAGGTGTCGGCCTTTGACGACCCCCTGGACGGACTTATTTTGACCGTCCTGTCACAAAACACAAACGACAACAACCGTGACAGGGCGTTCGATAAACTGAAGTCGCTTTACCACACATGGGACAAAGTCGCTTCCTTGCCGGCAGAGGATCTGGCCGACGCCATAAGGGTGGCCGGGATAGCCAACGTCAAGTCCACCAGGATAAAGGAGATCCTAGAGGTGGTGAGGCAGGCCTTCGGCTCTTACAGCCTCAAAGGTATGTCCTCTTGGGAGGGAGGGGCGGCGATGGATTTTATGCTCTCCCTCCCTGGGGTGGGGCCTAAGACCGCCGCCTGTGTCATGGTGTTCGACCTTGGGATTCCGGCCTTCCCCGTCGACACCCATGTGGCCAGGTTCTGTCGCAGGATGGGATGGGTCGATCGATCCTCCTCACCTGTATCCATACAGGAACTGATGGAGGGACTTGTCCCTGAGGCCAGGAAAAAAGGGGCTCACCTAAACATAATCAGCCACTGTAAGGCTATCTGTAGGGCTAGAAACCCGCTGTGTGCTAGCTGTCCCCTCTCGGATATCTGTCCCTCCGTTGTTCTGAGCTAAAAGACACGACCCACATCAAGCTAAGCCGACGTGGGTCGTGTCTTTCCGTTCGCGTCATTCTGTTTCCTTGTTTTCCCCAAGGCGTTGCAGTATTATCCGATAACCGTCGGCGCCGTACTCCAGGAATTTCTTGACCCTGCTTATGGTGGCGGTGCTGGCTCCGGTCTGTTGGGCTATCTGAGGGTAGGTGTATCCGTCACTTAACAACCTGGCCACCTCAAGCCTCTGAGCGAGTGCCCTTATCTCCCCTATGGTGGCGATATCCTCAAGGAACGAATATACCTCTTCTTTCGTGTCCAGCGAGAGCATAGCGGTGCATAGCTGATCGGTGAGACGATCTTTCCACTTTTCCACTGTGCGATGCCTCCTTCCTGCGCTCCTATCGTTTTTCATACCTTTCGTACCATACTATCACTAACCAATAGGGTAAACAAGTACACAGGAAAGGATTTAGATTTTTCCCATGATATCGATCAGTTTATCTATCTCTTCATCCTTGCCAACCGTTATCCTGGCCCAGGATCCATCCCAAGGTAGATCGAATCCCTTTATCTCGACCTGCTGATCCCTCATCAACCTGATAACGTTCTCCTTCGACTCAGGCAATCTCACCAGGAGGAAGTTTCCCTGGCTTGGAAACACCTGCCAGTCGGAGAGGTCCCTTTTGATCCTGCTGTAGAGCCTCTCTCTGACGTCGACTATGGACTTTATCCTTTCGTCCAACCACGTCCTGTCGCCAAGCAGCTCCAGGGCCACCGCCTCGGAGTACACGTTCACGTTGAACGGACTTCTTATGCCGTTGAGTTTTTTTGCCATGGGGTGGGATGTGACACAGTAGCCTACCCTAAGTCCGGCTATACCCCAGGCTTTTGACAGTGTCTTAAGTATCATGGTCGATTCCGGCAGGGTCCCTGAGGCGTTACTGTCGAAAAAGGTCCTATCTGAGAACTCGCCGTAGGCCTCGTCTATGAGAACGGGGCACTTAGCGGTCTCCAATACGTCCATGATGAACTGGTCCGGCAAAGATATCCCTGTGGGATTGTTTGGACTGTCGAGAAGGACCAGCGAAGGTCCTTTATATCTCAGTTCCCTTAAAAAATCCTCCTGATCCACCTCTATTAGGTCCCCTTTAAGTGTCATAGGGATAGCCACCCTCTCTGCCCTGAAGACCCTGCACATATGCTCGTACTGGGAGAAGGAAGGCTCCAGCGTTAGAACTCTGTCGCCAGGTGAGACGAAGGATGCGAAGGCCAGCCATAGGATCTCATCACCACCGTTGCCGGGAACGATCCTGTCCCTGTCGGTTCCCACATAGCGCCCTATGGCGTCCCTCAGGTTCGAGTAGGATGGGTCGGGGTATCTGTTTGGCTCCACCGAGGCTATAGCCTCTTTGATCCTGCTGGCTATGTTATCGGGAAAACCGTAAGGGCATTCGTTTTTGTCCAGACGTAATTTATCGATCAAGTTAATCACTCCTCTCGCTTTATCGCGGTAAAGCGAGAGGAGTTTAACACGTCCTGAAAGTCGGGTCAACGTTAGCGTGGCTGTTGACTGACTTAGCCGCCGGTGTTAACATTAGCACCGCTGGTCCGTTGTGCCCGAGTGGTGGAATAGGTAGACACAAGGGACTTAAAATCCCTCGCCTGTAGAGGCGTACCGGTTCGAGCCCGGTCTCGGGCACCATTACAGCTTGCTTTTGCTTTTACGTGAGTCGGTGGTATATTCTTTCTTCTTTTGCCCCCTTGAAAAAGCTCAAAGGCTCTGCTAAAATGTCCTAGTCCTGAGAGATAAGGACGTCCATATCGCGGGGTGGAGCAGTTGGTAGCTCGTCGGGCTCATAACCCGAAGGTCGCAGGTTCGAGTCCTGCCCCCGCAACCATTAGGCGGTGTAGCTCAGTTGGCTAGAGCATACGGTTCATACCCGTAGTGTCACTGGTTCGATTCCAGTCACCGCCACCATGACTTCAAGAGGACCTCTTCGGGGGTTCTCTTTTTTTTGATGGAAAGATCGGTGATAGCGTCGTGGATCGTGGTATCGACTGTTTTAGGCTCGCAGGTATCAGGCAGGGGTGGTGGAACTCAGGAAGGATGGCCGTCGGCCTCTCCGGAGGGAGCGACTCTATGGCCCTTCTCTGGCTTATGGTGAACCGCTGGTGTGGGGAGGTAGTGGCCCTTCACGTGGATCACGGTATAAGAGGAGAGTCCTCTTCGTCGGACGCCGAATTTGTCCGTTCTCACTGCGCCTCGATCGGCGTGTCCTGTCACGTTATAGAGAGGGACGTCCCGGGAGAGCTTCAGAAGGGAGAGTCCATAGAGCTGGCGGCTAGGAGGGTTAGGCACGAATCTCTAACCCGTCTTAGCCTTGACCTGGGGTGCTACGGGGTTGTCCTAGGGCACAACTCCGACGACGTAGTGGAGACCTTCTTTCTCAACCTGGCGAGGGG
>CAYNAN010000134.1:0-5022 GCA_964395085.1 uncultured Synergistaceae bacterium | reverse complement strand
GGAGGTCCAAAAGAGCTCTTTTCTTTTTTGCATTCAACGATAGCGAGTTTACCCCCGGCTTTCAATATCCTCCTGACTTCACCGAACAAGCGATCTGCCTTTGCTGGAAAATCCATCGAGTGCAGCACGTGGGAGATCAAACAGATATCCGCACTTTTGTCCGGTGCTTCAATTTTACTTTGTATATCCGAGATCACTGGGTATACGTTATGGAACCCCCTTGCCATGGCATCGTCACGTATTTTATCCAGCATCTCAGCCCAAAGGTCCACGGCGAATACTCGGCCAGATTCTCCCACTATGCCGGCGGCGTGGAGCGAATAGTCTCCTGCGCCACAGCCTAGGTCTAAAAATGTGTCTCCCTCCCTCAAACCCAGTTTTTCGAACACCAGCCCAGGATCCTGCATGTGGAAACTGCTTGGTCCACGTCGAGACCCGTTTCTGCAATCGTGTTTTCCGTGCATTTTGTTTTGCCCCTTAAAGATAGTGAATAAACGAGTCGATCTTTATCCTATTGTTCTCGTTCCTGTTTCCGTCGAAGGTGAGGTTTAAAACCGGCTTTGCTCCCTCTCCCTCGAAGCCCTTTTGGAGCATCCCTAGTGCGATCCCGGTGTTTTCGTAGATCGACGCTGCCGTGATAACTCCGTCAATTTTGGTGGACGAACAGAGCTGCTTCGCCTGTCTGTATCTCCCGTGGGCACCGGAAAAATATCCCAACGTCCTGTTTGCGACTCGAACCAGCTCGCCCGGGTCGTTTTCGTAGGGACTCCAGGCCGATAGGGCCTCAGAGATAACGGCGATTTTATGCTTGAGATCTCGGAGCCTTTGCTCCATAAGCTCGGGTTGCTTGTCTTTGTTTTGGTCGGCGTAATCCCGCCACATCATCCACATGGTCTCTCCGAAGGGGCTGTACAGTACGCGATGGCCTTTTTCCTCGAGATTCTTGAACGTCTCGTTGTTCAGGAGGTCGTCAAACAGGACGCTGGTCTCTCCGACCGCGAGTATGGTTTTCGCAAAGCTCTCTTTCTCCAGCTCAGATGCGATCTCCTGAGCGACGGCTCTCAGTCGCTCCAGGTCGAGATTATCGTCTTTTATCAGGCCAGTTATGGTGTTTTGGTGTTTCTCTCTGGATCTTTGTGGCGCGCACCATACCGTATCCCCAGCGAGAAAGGTCAGGCATAGCTCCTCGAAGTTTTTGCCGTCGATGTGTAGGAGGTCCTCCCAGTACGGGGATACGATGTCGACATCCTCAAAGCCCTCCTCGTCAAACTTCGTCCTTAGCAGGCGACTGTACTGTCCGTCCGTCTCGGCCCCCTCGTTTTGGGGGATCAAAAAGGCTGAGCGTCCAACCTCGCCTTTGTCCATGCCGTTAAGTTTTGTGAACACGTTTCCCAACAGGGCGGTAAGCGAAAAATACTCCTCCGTGATGGTGAACTTTCTTCCTGCCTCTATCGACCCTTTGCTGGAGGGAGGCAGCGTCTGAACGTTGTGCCCTCTTTTTATTAGAAATTCCTCTAAGACATTGGAATAAGGATACTGACAGGGCAAGTATATAGTTTTACCCTCCCTGAGGTTTGCGAGAGAAGGGACGATATCTGTCTCTTTATGTTCAAGCTTGTCCAGGTAAGCCTGCACAGGAAGAGCGGTTTCCGTTCCGATATTTTTAAGGCTGTTGACAAAGGCCTCTATGCGGGTGATGATTCCGACGCTGGAGGAATGTTCGTCGATCTCGACGTGCAGATAGGGCTTGCCTTTCATCTCCTCCCTGAAGTAGTGGGAGAAGATAGAGTCCGGGCCGCATCCGTGATGCGTGAGGAATATAGCGTATAGATTAGGGTGCTTTCTGATAAGCTGCGCTGGTTCCAGGATGTGCTGTCCAAAGGGCCAGAACATGTTGGGGTGCTCCTTAGAGATATCCCCCTCCGGTAGGTCGTAAAACGGCAGCACCTTATATCCCATCCCCGCAAGTTTCTCCGGTATCCCCATGTTCAGCACAGGATCGGCAACGCCGTAAATTTTTGACACGAGCACAAAGGCGATCTCGTTGGGCCTCAGTTGGCTCGTGGCTACTTTGCCGTTTGCCTCCATGCGCTCCTCAAATCGAAGCGCCGCCTCCAGGCCACTTTCCACCGCCCTCCTGGTCTGTTCAGGGGACTTTCCGAGCTGTGCGCCGATCTTCATGAAGCTTCCCATGATGGACTCTTTGCCCATGTGAAAGGTTATGACAGGAGAGAGGAGGGTTATCCCTTTTTTGTCTAGTTCCATAGTTTGGTGCATGATCTTAAAGGCAAGCTGCATAAAGGCGCAGCCGTAATTTTTCCTGCTTGGGGAGCCGGGATGGTCCACAGTGACCAGATCGGGAAAGAAGATGTAGTCAACCTTTCTTTTCATCAAAGAGGCGACGTGGCCTGTGATCAGCTTTATGGGATAGCAGGTCTCGTCCATGGCGTACTCCTGCCCCAGGGCTATGATTCCTTCGTCAGTGGGCTCCGATAGGACCACATTCAGGTCAAGCTCCTTGAAAAAGGCGTGGAACATGGAGAACATCCCGTAGGTAAAAAGTGCCCTTGGGATGCCGATGGTTTTTTTGTCGGACTTTTTTGGGTCATAGTCATAAAAAACCATTTTCGCGACACTTTCGTCGAACTGGTTGCTTTTATCGATTCGTGATGCCTCTGTTGGCCCCTGTGTAGTCACTTCCTCGGTGTAGAGGTCCAGTCCCTTGAAGGTAGTTTCCCTTCCGGCCATTTCCTCCATGGTCAGAACTGCCACGCCGTAGGCCCCTGTCACGCTGAAAAAAGGAGGAACGATGATTTTCTTTCCCGTGATAGCCTTAAACGCGTTGATTACCCCCTGGTTGTGCGCAAGTCCTCCCTGGAAGAAAATCTTGTTCCCGATTTTCTTTTGGCCTACGACCCTATCTAGGTAGTTCTTCACGATGGAGTAGCACAAGCCGGAGACGATATCCTCGAGCTTGGCGCCCTTTGCCAGACTTGAGGCGATGCTTGTCTCGATAAACACCGTGCACCTTTCCCCCAGGCTGATGGGATCCTCGCCTCTGAGGGCGATCTCGCCGAATCTCTCTATGGGGATGCCGAACTTTTTTGCCTGCTCCTCTATGAAGGACCCGGTTCCGGCGGCGCATATTTTGTTCATCTGAAAATCCACTACGCCGCCGTCTTCAACGCTGATAAACTTAGAGTCCTGCCCCCCTATCTCAAAAACGGTGTCGACATCGCCGTCGATCTGAACCGCTGCCTTCGCCTGTGCCGTGATTTCGTCCTTTACGACGTCGGCTCCGACGACTTTACCGATGAGGTGTCTGCCGGAACCGGTCGTTCCGACGCCGATAATCTTGATTTTATCCCCTATCTCTTCCGATATCTCCTGAAAACCCTTTTGAACGGCGCTAACAGGGTCACCTAAGGTCCTCAGATATTTATAGTGGATTACCTCGGTGTCTTTGTCGATCAGCACCAGGTTCGTGCTGGTTGAGCCTATATCTATCCCAAGATAACATTCAACCGGTTCCTCCCCCTTTAACATCTCCCTGCATGTATGCTTATTTGCGTTGTCGTTGCTTCCGTAGGAGGACAATCTCGGAAGGATAATCCCCTCGTCCTGGTTCACCGTCTCGGCAGACCCCTCACAAAGGGAGATCAACCTATCCACGGTTATGGGCCGACCTTCCTTTCTCGCTATCGTGGCCGCGCCAAGGGCACCGACGCAGCCCAGATATTGAGGAAAGACAAAATCCTCCTTTGAAAGCGCCAGCACGTCCTTAAAAGCGGTCAGGATTCCGCCGTTAAAGGCTACGCCGCCCGAAAAAAGTATGGGTTTTTCCAGTGGAAGTTTTTTGATCACCGTGCCCTTGTAGTTCCTGACGAGGGCGTACGCCAAACCCAGCAAAATATCCGGGACGGGCACTCCCTCCTGCTGGTGATGGGTGATATCGGTTTTAGCGAAGACGCTACAGCGACCTGCAATTCTGGGGATGGACTTTGCCTCCTTTACCAGGTCCGAGTAATCGGTGAGCTTCAGATCCAGCCTGGACATCTGTTCCTCGAGAAAGGACCCGGTTCCTGAGGAGCAGTTGGAGTTCATCGAGATCTGGATTCGAGACTTATCCCTGATCCCTGTGATGAACCGCGCGTTTTGGCCACCGATATCGATGATCGAACCTATCTTTGAACTTTCCGCCATGGCGCCCTCTATGACCGCTGTCACGTCGTTTACGACCTTTATCTCGCCGTTAGAGCCTAAAAAACCGGCTCCGTTTCCGGTTATGGCGACGGATACAGCATCATCAGGATCGAGGATGGTCGACATTTCCTTTAGTATGTCCAGTAGGCTGCCCTTTATTTTGCCCCTGTGCATGTGGTATCTCTTGAACTTTATTTTATCCATGTCGTCTATCATCACTACCTTGATAGACGAGTAGCCGATGTCAACTCCAACGCTGTGCATTTTCATTGGTCACTCCTTTTTTGAACCTAAGTTTCGTCTAGCTGTGAGGCATATTTGGCCTTCGATTTTGACGTTCATTTTTAGTTGTGATATATTCACATAATAAGACGAGACTAACTAAAAAAGGAGTATCCGTGGATACACCTTTGAGAGGGAAAGAGGACCATATGGACGATCTTGTCGTGGCTTTATCCAGATGCTCTATGTTTAAGGGCTTAAACAGAATAGAGATAGGGCTTGTGTTATCCAGGGTACGTTATCAGATCAGGGAATACGGGAAAAACGAGCTTATATGCCGGGAGGACCAGCTTTCGGAGAACGTCGGCGTTATCGTTTTTGGCTGTGTAGAGGTTCAGAAGGTGCTCGCGTCAGGAAACTTGATCTGCATCTTTCACAAAAACGTCGGCGGTCTATTCGGCGGAGCCGTCGCCTTTTCGACCGAGGCCGTATATCCCTGTGACGTATTCTCGAGGGCCGACAGTAAAATAGTTTTTTTCCCGAAGCAGAGCGTTTTCGAGATGTGCCAAGAGGCTTTGATCGCCGAGAACTTGCTGA
>CAYNAN010000133.1:0-5201 GCA_964395085.1 uncultured Synergistaceae bacterium | reverse complement strand
GCGCGGCTTTCCTTGTCGATAAAGGCTGGTTCTCCCCGTTGAAGGAAATTGGAGGACAGGACGACCACCAAAGGGTCTCCTGACTCAGAGGCTTTTTCGATGTGGTATCTGTGGCCGTTATGTAACGGGTTGTACTCGGCGATTATCCCTATCGCTTTTTGATACATCAAAAAACCCCCTCGAAGGACTTTGTTTGTGGGGAAAACATACGCCATAAAAGGCGAATAGGTCAAGGAGGCTTACAGGCGATATGAAAGTTCTCGTTATCAACTGCGGCAGTTCTTCTCTCAAGTATCAGCTTTTTGACATGGACGGGGAAAAGGTCCTCGCAAAGGGATTGGTGGAGCGTATCGGCATAGACGGATCAAGGCTCAAACACACCAAGACCGGATCCGATTCGGTCTCGATAGAGACGTCCATCCCGGACCACGAGGTAGCGGTCAAACTGGTCCTGGATGCTCTGTTGGACAAGGGGCATGGAGTTCTCTCCAGCCTGGATGAGCTCAGCGCCGTAGGACACAGGGTGGTCCACGCTGGCGAGAAGTTCGCCTGCTCTGTGCGTCTCGACACAGCTGTGATGGATGCCCTCAAGGAGTGTGTGCCCCTGGCTCCCCTTCACAATCCGGCCAATATCACCGGTATAGAGGCCATCACCGCGGCCCTCCCGAAGGTCCCCCAGGTCGGGGTTTTCGACACAGCTTTTCACCAGACCATGCCGAAGCACGCCTATATGTACGGTATCCCACACCGTTACTACGACGAATATAGAGTCCGTCGCTACGGATTCCACGGAACGAGCCATTTCTTCGTAGCTAACCGTTGTGCCGAGATTATAGGGAGACCTATCGAGGATCTCAAAATCATCACCTGTCACCTTGGTAACGGTAGCTCCATATCCGCGGTTAAAAACGGGAAATGCGTCGATACCTCCATGGGATTCACCCCCCTTGCTGGAGTGCTTATGGGAACCCGTTGCGGCGACATAGATCCCTCTATAGTGAGGTTTATGGCCGATAAAGAGGGGTCGATCGAAAAAGCCGATGCTATGCTCAACAAAGAGAGCGGCGTCCATGGAGTGTCCGGCATCAGCAGCGACCTCAGGGATATCGAGGACGGTATGGACAGAGGGGACGAGAAAGCAGCACTGGCTTTTGAGATGCTCTCCTATGGCATAACCAAGTATATAGGTGCCTACGCTGCAGCTATGGGAGGCGTAGATGCCATAGTTTTCACCGCAGGTATAGGGGAAAACTGTTCCAGGATAAGGGAAAGCGCTACCGCCAGCCTCGGCTTCCTAGGGGTCTCCGTTGATGCCAAGAAGAACAATTTCAGGGGCGAGGAGAGGATCATCAGCTCCGATGACTCCAAGGTTAAAGTCGTAGTGGTACCGACCAACGAGGAGTTGGTCATAGCCAGGGACACCAAAAGATTGGTCTCCCTTTAGGCAATAGGCCAGGTCATCCAACCCCATGCCTATAACCGCTATGCCCGATTCCTGGCATTTCGTGGCAGAGGTCCCGGATGAGGAATCGGAGGAAGTCTCCAAAGAGTGGATCGCTTCGCTGTCGGAGGATCTCTCTCTGGGAGGGATTCTCTATAGGGTAATCTCCCCTATCACGTTTCAAGTGGCTCTATCAAGACAGGAAAGCAGGGTCAAGGTCGAAGTCAGACTCACAACGTCGATTGAGACCGAATGTTCTAGATGTCTTTTGCCCTTAGAGGTTGCGCTTGACGAGAATTTCAGGTATTGTTATGTGTCGCAGCCCGACGACGATGAGTCGGACGAAGCCGACCTTTCCGAGGACGTCATGGTGGTGGCCAGGCTTGGCAAAACCCTCGATCTCTCCCAGTCCCTTTGGGAGTGTCTGGTCGTCTCTATGCCGCCCTTCCCGCAATGTCCCGAAGGGTGTGACTCGGTCGGGCCGTTTACGACCAGGGAAGAAGGGGAAGCGGCAGATCCTCGATTCCAAATTTTGGCCGATAAATTCGGCAGCTTCTCAAGCAAAGGGGGGAATTTAAATGGCAACTCCAAAGAGTAGAGTATCCCATCGCAGGACTCACAACAGAATGTCTCAGTGGCTTGGTCGTCTCACAGGTCCAGCTACGACTGCTTGTCCTCACTGTGGCGAGACGGTTTTGAACTACCACGCCTGTCCAGAGTGCGGTTATTACAGGGGCCGCAAGGCCGTGGCAGTGAGCAGCGATAAGCAGGACTAAAGATGGCATAAGAAAAAGGAGAGGGATTACCCTCTCCTTTTTCTTATGCTCCCTCTTGACCGTCGGGCGGAAAGTTCCTATACTTACCGTATCTTCAAATCTGCTATTAGTATCAGGTGATAACGGAGGGCTTGAGGTGGCACGTTCGGTCAACCGAAAGATCCGGCACGAGAAATTGATGA
This sequence comes from uncultured Synergistaceae bacterium, assembly GCA_964395085.1. Lineage (GTDB taxonomy): Bacteria > Synergistota > Synergistia > Synergistales > Dethiosulfovibrionaceae > Dethiosulfovibrio. The sequence goes on along the minus strand of CAYNAN010000133.1, from coordinate 2,802 downwards.
AGCTTATAAGGCAAAATCCTCTCCTTACGGATGAGGAACTCGCCGAGAGCCTCATGGTCAGCGTAAGCACCGTCCGTCTGGACAGGGCTCTTCTTGGTGTGCCTGAGTTGAGGGAGAGAACCAGACGTATGGCGGAGCAGGCTACGAGGAAGCTTCGTTCTCTCAAGCAGGAGGAGTTCATAGGAGAGCTACTGGACTTAGAGCCCAACAGATGGGGCCTGTCCTTATTGAAGACCAGACAGGAAATGGCTTTTAGACACACCGAGTACGTTTGGGATCATTATATATACGCCCAGGCTTCCTCACTTGCCATAGCTGTGGTGGAGGCGGACATGGTCATAGTGGGATCCGTCAGAGGTAGGTTTAAATCTCCCGCAACCGTTGGAGACTCCCTTATGGCAAGGGCAAAGGTCGGGGTCCATAAAGGCAATAAATACATCGTCAGCGTCAGGACCAGAGTCGGAGAGAGAGAGGTCTTTGTCGGCCGCTACATAGTGGTCGCGTTGGACGATGACGACGAGAGAAAGATCAGAGGTGAGAGGCTTGATACTGGCGCTTGACGCGATGGGGGGAGATCATGGTCCCTCTGAAAATTGTCCTGGGGCGGTTGAGGCTTGTCGGACCCATCCCGATCTGGAGGTCGCTTTGGTAGGAGACTCCCAGGCGATAGAGCGAGAGCTCTCCTCGGTTGAGAAGGGCATCAGAGATAGGCTTCACCTGGTCCATTCCGACGAGGTTATCTCTATGGATGACCTTCCAGCCAAGGCCATTAGATCCATGAGACGCTCGAGTCTCAGGATGGCCATGGAGATGGTCAGGTCAAAGGAAGCGGCGGGATGCGTCTCCGCTGGTAATACCGGAGCAATCGTTGCGGGAGGAGTTCTGGTTGTCGGTAGAATTTCCGGAATTGACCGACCTGGCCTTGGGGTCGTCCTGCCTACGTTAAACAAGCCCACGTTCGTTATCGACGTGGGGGCGACTATAAGGTGTAAGCCTCTTAACCTTTCTCAGTTCGCCGTCATGGGGTCCCTTTACATGAAGCATATAGTGGGGGTGGAAGACCCAGACGTCAAACTTCTCTCCAACGGTTCGGAGGAGATAAAGGGAGACGAGGTCATCTCCGCCGCCAGAGACCAGTTGCAGAAAGCCCCTCATATAAACTTTGGGGGATACGTTGAGGGTAACAGGGTCCCGTTTGGGGTTGCAGACGTGGTCGTGTCGGACGGTTTTTCCGGCAACGTTATGCTTAAGTCTTTTGAAGGTATAGGTGAGCTTGCTCTTAGAATATTCAAGGACGAGGTCGATCGCAGCCTCATGGCAAAGGTGGGGTTGCTTTTTTTGCTTCCGATGTTGAGAGGGTTGCAACATAGGTTTGACTATCAACGGTATGGAGGGACTCCTCTTCTGGGTGTCAACGGAGCTGTCATTAAAGCCCACGGTCGTTCGAAGTCCCCTGCTATAGCGAGCGCTCTCTCTGTGGCCAGGGATTTTGCCCTCAAAGATGGGGTTGAGAAGATAAAGAAGGGGATAGGAGAGCTCCTTCTTGAGAAAGGGGAGGGACTCTGATGTCGGCGATAGCGGGTCGTCCTGTCCGTGTCGTTTCTACCGGTATGGCTGTACCGTCTAGGACTTTGGACAACCACGATCTTTCCAGGATGGTTGACACCACGGATCAGTGGATAATCGAAAGGACCGGCATAAAGGTCAGACATATCGCCTCTGATGGGGAGAACGCCAGCGATTTCGCCTCTGAAGCCTGTCGAGATGCCCTAGGTCACGCTGGTATCGCCGCTGAAGAAGTGGATATGATAGTGGTCGCCACAAACTCACCTGACACCCTTTTCCCATCCGTCTCCTGTCGGGTTCAGGGAGCCATAGGTGCGGTGAACGCCGGTGCGATGGACGTACAGTCCGGCTGTAACGGATCCATATCGGCGGTATCTGTGGCGTCGTCTGGAATCGCCTCGGGGCTTTGGAATAGGGTCTTGGTCGTAGGAGTTGAGGTTCTGTCCAGGTTGATAGATTGGACCGATCGTTCGACCTGCATCCTATTCGGGGATGGTGCCGGTGCTCTGTTGCTGGAGGCTGATAGCAAAAGGGGAGTGTTGAGCTGCGACCTAAGGGCTGATGGCACTTTGCATGATTATATAACCCTTCCTGCTGGGCTCTCAGCCCTTCCTGCTTCTGATGAGACTGTGAGAGATAGAAAACACTTTGTGTCCATGAAGGGCAACGAGGTCTTCAAGTTTACCCAGAGGGTCCTTCCAGGATATCTTGCGGATGTATGCGCTCAGGTCGGTCTAACGCCGGATGAGATAGATTGGTGGGTTTTTCATCAGGCTAACATGAGGATCGTTGAAGGGGTTTTAAAACGACTCAAGGTCGATAAGAGCAAGTCGATAGATAACCTCGATAGATACGGTAATACCTCTGCTGCGTCGGTGTTTATAGCCCTCAACGAGGGATACCGGGACGGTAGGATAATTTCAGGAAAAGGGCAGAAGGTCCTGGTGACCAGCTTCGGTGCCGGTATGACCTACGGAGCTTTTGTATTTGAATCGTGAGGTGAAGAGCCATGATACTTGGAAGACGGGTGACGGAGCTTCTGGGCATCTCGTATCCCCTTATACAGGGAGGGATGGCCTGGGTTGCCGATGCGGAGCTAGCGGCCGCGGTCAGCAACGGTGGCGGACTGGGGATAATTGCTGCCGCAAATATGCCTCCAGAGCTTCTGGATCAAGAGATCGCCAAAATTAGGACTCTGACCGATAGGCCGTTCGGTGTAAACATAATGTTGATGTC
>CAYNAN010000132.1:0-5238 GCA_964395085.1 uncultured Synergistaceae bacterium | reverse complement strand
CCTGTTCGGTCATGGAGTCTATGGCGTTCCTAAGCTCCACCATTTCCTTCATGGATGATCGGTCGTCTATTGAGACGTTGAGGTCTCCTGTGGCTATCCGCTTCATTGCCGATACTGCCTTTTCTATGGGCCTCGCCATGCTTCTCGCTATGAAGAGCGAAACGATCGCGATAAGGGCTATAAGTGCTCCCATGATCAATACTATGGTGTTTCTCATCCTTACAACCGGGGCCAAAAACTCGTCCTGATAGGCTGAGGTGAAGACCAGCCATCCCGTCATTGGAGCGGGACAGAAGGCCGCCAGTTTATCCTTCCCTTCGAAGGGGTAGTTGTCGACACCCCTGGCTCCCGACATTCCCCTTTTGACTATGTCCGCCAGCACCTTGGGTATCATTTTGCTTTCCTTTGACGCGTCCAGGTTTCCCTGATAATCGTCGTTAGGGTGTATCGCCATGATACCCCTCTTGTCCAGCACGAAAACGTAGCCGGTCTCTCCCCACTTGAAATCGGCCATGGCGGCTCTCAGGTAGTTGAGGGGAATCCGTCCACAAAGAAGAGCGCCAGGCTTTGACGCACCGTCCGCGAAAACCGGAGCAGCTATGACCACCACCATCTCCCCGGTCTTTTGGGATTTAACCGGATCGCTCAGAATCGGCTTTCCGGAGGAGAACGCCTGTTTGACGTAATCCCTGTCTCCAAGGTCTAGCGTGGTCCCGTCGAGGTATCGAGCTGTTCCGTTCGCCTCGACCACCCAAAGCTCTTGAACGCCCGTCTCCGATATCCTTAGGTTCTCTAAAAACGCCTTTTGTCTTTCCCAATTCAGCGACCTTATCTCAGGTGTGGAAGACATCAGGGCTAACGCGTCGACCTCTGCCTTAACGTAGCTGTCCACCATTTTGGATACCGCATCCGTCAGGGCTATACCCTCTTTTTCTGCCGCTGTCTTAAGAGCGCTGCTTGAACGGTTTATGGCCATCAGGCCAAGGGTCCCCAGGCCTAGCAAGCTGACCACCACGAAAACAGCTATGAGCCTTCCCTTTAGTGTGTTCATTTATGCCCCTCCTCCGTTTTATGTCCACCTCTCTTCCATTCTATACGGTAAATGGTTTTTTTTGCTAGGAGGGGAAAAGATTATTATGTATGGGCTTTTTAGACTGGTTTGGTCGGGATTGATTTCGGCTACCCGAAGGTCGCGGCGTTCAGGATCCTTCTCGCTCTGGAGGCTTTTCTTCCTCCCTGTAGTGGGACCAACGATCTCTCCTGCTCCAGCCTGAACCTGGAGACCAAAGCCTGAAGTCTCTGGGCGGACATGGCCGTCGCCGTAGCCGACTCGGATATGGACTGAGCTGTATAAGCGCTGTCTTGAGCTTCGTCCTTTATCGATACCACCGCATTGTAGGTTAACTGGTTGGACTGTGCTATTGACTCCACCGAGGCCGATATCTCCTCTCCTGATGCTGCCTGTTCCTGGGACAGGGCTGCCATCTCCTTGCCCTCTTCCGCCATGAGCCTTATCTCCTCCGTAAGATCGATTACCGCCTGGGAAGAGCGAGCTGCGTCCTTGGCTATGTTGCTAAGTCTCGTGGATAGCCTGTCCGCTCCTTCGCTACAGTTGTGGGTTCCCTCTTGGAGCTCTCCTATTATTTTGGATATCTGCTTGGATGCCTTGCCCGACTCCTCCGCCAATTTTCTGACCTCGTCAGCAACCACGGCGAAGCCTCTTCCCGATTCCCCCGCTCTGGCCGCCTCTATGGCGGCGTTCAATGCCAGCAGGTTGGTCTGCTCCGCTATGCCGTTTATGGTGTCCACGAAACGGGCTATATGACCGACAGTATCGCCTAGTAGGGCTAAGTCCCGTTTGTTATCCACCGTCAGATCGATCTCTTTCTCTATGACCGATACAACTTCGGCGATCCGAGTCGCCTCCTCACGGGCTTTGACGTCGAGGGAGATTGCCCTCTCCGCGCCTTTCATGGCGATATCGGCCCCGTTTTGGGCCCCGGAGGCTATCTCCTCCAACGCCGCCGAGGCCTCTTGTATGGAGGAGGCGTTTGCTCCTGCCCTCCGATCAAGCTCGTCGACCGAGCTCAGTATGGTCTTAGTGTTGTTGGAGGCCTTCTCCGCCGCCTGGGCCAGCTCGTGGGACCTATCTCTTGAGGAAAGACTCTCCTCCCTGATTCCCATAATGGCGGATCTTAGGTCTTCGGTCATAGCTCCAAGGGCGTCCGCTAGGCGACCTATGGCGTCGGGGGCGTCGTACATAAACTCGTCCCTGCTGACCGTCAGATCTCCCTCAGCCACCCTCTTGGCCAGTTTTGACGCCAGTCTCAGAGGGATCACCACGGTCCTGTAGGTCAGCCACATCACCAAAGCCGCTATGGCTAAACCGCCAAGCCCCAGTGCTATTAGCCTCATCGCCAATAACGTAACCATGTCCGATATGGCTCCCTGGGGGTACAGAAAGACCACGGGAAAGCCCTCGTCGCTTCTTCCATAGTAAGCCCTGAATGCACGGCCCTCCGAGGTCACTGAGGTTGAACCGGTCTCTCCCGATATGGCCGCCGAGGCGACGTCCCTGATAGAACGGTCCACCGCTCTATCGTCCTGAAGAGGGGATCCCATTACAGATCCGACCGGGCCCTCTATTACTCTTCCCGATCTATCCAGGAGGAGCAAGCGTCCCTCTCCCTGAATCTTTCTGTCCACCGCAAAATTCCTTAGATCCTCCAGAAGGACGTCCACACCAAAGACCCCCCAAATGGAATGGTCGTTTCTTTTGATAGGGGCCGACAGGGTTATCACAGGTTTTCCTGTCCCAGCGTCTATGTAGGGGTCTGTCACGTAGACCCCATCCACCGCCGTGGCTCCGCGGTACCACGGCCTGGTTCTGGGGTCGAAGCCATCGGGGAGCTTTTCGTCCTCGTTGGACGTGAAGAAAGACCCGTCCCCGGTCCTGCCGACGAAGATACCGGTGACGCCTGAGGCTCTGTTCCCCTTTCCCAGTTGGACCATATATGAGGAAAGATCTCCATCGTCGTCCATCATGCCTCTGTCCAACAGATAGCTAAGCTGAGAGCCTATCGCTGTGCTCTTCGTCCTGAGTTGACCGAATATCTGATCCACCATGATGGCGGTATCGTTAAGAGCCGAAATACCAGCTAGGTCGATCTGCCCCTCCAGGTTGTTTTTAGATATGAACGAGGCAGTACCTATCGTGATCGCCATGGCAAGCAGAACCGATATCCCCATCGCTAAAAAACGTCCCTTGATAGTCATAAAATATGTCCTCCTATCGTCTTTAGTGTCCGTCTAAAGGGTATCGAAAAGGTCGCATTACCACCATGGGATGATACAGACATTATGCGTAATCTTAACCTTATCGATAGCCATAAAGTTTTATATCGCTAACTTTGTTTGGGACACCGATCTTCGGGATGATAAGCTAAAGGCCTCGTCATGTCAACGAGGCCTTCGGCGTTTTTCAGCGGCTTAGGTATTTTGCCAATATGGGCACTGTTATGAGGACCAGGGTTATCCTGGAGACGTGAAACATCAGCGCCAGTGGTGCGTTGGCATCGCTCTCCGTCGCGGCCAACCCCAGACCGGACAGGCCTCCAGGTGACGCCGCGAACAGGGACGTCAGTATATCCATTCCAAAAAAATGGGATAGTGTCAGGGCAACCGTGACCCCTAATCCCAACATTACCACCGAGTAGCCCAGGGCGACCGGTATCATGGACGGCAGGGCCTTCACGGAGCTGACGTCCGAGTTGAAAACTATGGCTCCCGCTACCAGAAGTTGACTCAATATGCTGAGCCAACGGCTCCCGTCCAGGTCAGGCGCTAACGCTATCTTCACCGCCAACCCGGCTATCATTCCGCCCACCATTATTCCCGATGGCATTTTTATTACGTGACCAATGAGGCCCCCTAATAATACAGCGCCCCATACTAAGACTACATGATTCAATTTTACTATCCGCCCTGGGCAACAGGTGGTCTAGGCCTGATGGGCCTTCTGCCGGATGGCCTGGAACTTTTCAACGATCTCTTTTCGCCAAAGGACACATGCGGACAGTATCAGATATGCGACAACAAAGTTAAACGCGCTCAAAGAAACCCCTCCCGTCAATCTCGTTTTTCAAGTCACCTACAGTATAGCACAGTCCAGGGATGTCAACGGGTCATCAGGTTAAGCGTCACCCTGGCCATAGTCTCCAGGTTGCTTATAGCTATGAATTCCTCGTTCGAGTGGGCCCTCTGGTATCCTATCCCAAGGTTCACCGAGGGCAGTCCGCTGTGGTTTAGCACGTTGGCGTCGCTGCCTCCTCCGGTGGAGGTTATCTTGGGGGTGACCGCCGATTCTATCAAAGCCCTGACAGCCTCTTGGACCACAGGGGCATCCTTCTCAAGGGTGAACCCTGGGTATTTATCGTCGATCTTTTCCTCCAGGGTCGCGCCGTAATCGGTGACCGCCTTCTTCATGGTGGACCTCATATGGTTGAGCTGGGCTTTCAGCTTATCCTCTCGCAACGACCTGGCCTCGGCCTTTATCTCCACCCTGTCGCACACCACGTTTGTGGCGTGTCCTCCCCTTATGGCTCCCACGTTGGCGGTTGTTTCCTCGTCTATTCTTCCCAGTTTCATGGACGATATGCCCCTAGATGCCGCCTGGATGGCGTTTATCCCCTTCTCTGGGGCGACCCCTGCGTGGGCTGCTAGACCTAAGACGTTCCATGTTAGGGACGTGGCGAAGGGGGCGGTGGCTATTATCGATCCCGGGGGCATAGAGCTGTCCAGCACGAACGCCATTGAGGACTTTAGGCCCTTAACGTCCAGGGCCTTTGATCCGAACAGGCCGTTCTCCTCCGAAACGGTGAATATGATCTCTATTCCGGGGTGGGGCAGGTCCTTCTCTATCAACGTCCTGAGTGCCTCCATTGTTATGGCTATGCCCGCCCTGTCGTCCGACCCGAGGACGGTCGTCCCGTCGGAGAAGACCGAGCCCTCTTTGACGATCGGCTTGGTCGGATGGGGCAGGGGGACTGTGTCCATGTGTGCCATAAAGGCCCTCCATGGGCTTTCTCCGTCCGTCGGGGGAAGTGTAGCTATTATGTTTCCGTGGTCGCTTCCGGTCCTGTCGGTGGAGTCGTCCACGACCACGTTTAGGCCCAAACTCTCAAGTTCCGGTAAGAGTGCCTTTGCCACGGGGCTCTCCTTGCCGGAAGGGGCCATTAT
>CAYNAN010000131.1:0-5293 GCA_964395085.1 uncultured Synergistaceae bacterium | reverse complement strand
GCACAGGACGTGCCCTCCGAGGCGGTTCGTACGGAACAGGCAGGTCGAGTATACGATTGGGCGAGACAGGGCGTAGGCGGAACGGTCTCTCCGAGGAGACTCAAAGACGAGTTTTTAGATATGCCCTTTAAATCTATCTTCCCCTGCCGCCCATGGTCAGGGCCATGACCGCCTTGGCGGTGTGGAGCCTGTTCTCGGCCTCGTCGTAGATTATTGAGTTGGGGCCATCTATGACGCAGTCCTCAACCTCGTTTTTGCGGTCCGCCGGAAGGGCGTGCATGTACATACAGTCCCTATCCGCCAGAGCGAACCGATCGGCGGTACACTTCCAGCCCTTGTTGGCCTCAAGGCCAGCGTCGACCACGTCGGTGCTGGGGTTCTTGACCCAGGATCCCCAGTTCTTCGGGATGACCACGTCGGCGTCCTTGTAGGCCTCCTCCTGGTCGTGGGTGATCCTGAAGGAACCGCCGGTGTGGTCGGCGTACTTCTTGGCCTTTTCTATGACCCACTCAGGAAGGTCGTATCCCTCGGGATAGGCCAAAGTCACGTCCATGCCGTACCGGGGGAACAGAAGGCTCTGTGTCAGAGGCACCGAGATAGGTTTCTTATGGGTCGTCGCGTAGGCCCATATGATGGAGACCTTGAGGTTTTTCAGGTTTGCGCCCCTCTTCTCCTGGATGGTCATCAGGTCCGCCAGACCCTGCATCGGGTGATAGAGATCGTCCTGGAGGTTGAGGATCGGCACGGCAGAGTGTTTGGCCATATCCCGGAGATAGGCGTTTCCTATACCCCAGAAGCAGTTACGACAGGCTATGGCGTGGCCCATCCTGGAGAGTATGACGGCGGTGTCCTTGGCAACCTCACCGTGGGACACCTGCATGGTGCTGGTATCCAGGAAGTGGGCGTGACCGCCGAGTTGGGTGATGCCAGCCTCCATAGAGTTCCTGGTCCTGGTAGACTGCTCGAAGAACATCAGGAACACGGTCTGGTAGGGAAGGTAGGGCGTGGGCTTGTTCATGGCGAAGTCTTTTTTGAGGTCCTTGGAGACCTCGAGAAGAGTATCTATCTCCTCCTTGGTCCACTCGTCCAGGGTGATAAAGTCTCTGCCGCGGAATATGCTATTCATCTAAAAAACCCCTTTCAATCCATATGATTTAATATAACATAAAAATCTCTAAAAACACTCATCCTCGGAGAGACCGTTCCGACGTAGCCCATTTGAGCCCGTATACTCGACATGCCGTCGTGTAGTACGAATGGGGCGACAGGACGTCGCCCCAAGCCGAGGGGGCACAGGACGTGCCCTCCGAGGCGGTTCGTACGGAACAGGCAGATCGAGTATACGGTTGGGCGAAACAGGGCGTAGGCGGAACGGTCTCTTCGAGAGTCCACCGCAAAGCGGTCGGAGACTAGTCTATTTCTGCCCTTCCACGTACAGACCAGGGATGACGGCGTACATGGCGGCACAGGTAACAAGGTGGCTCTTCCAGGTCTTCTCGTTGGGAGCGTGGGCCTCCTCCTCGTTGCCCGGTCCGAAGCCTATAACCGGAATGCCGTGTCTGCCCATTATGGAGACCCCGTTGGTGGAGAAGGTCCACTTATCGACGACGGGCTCCTTGTCGAACAGATGGCGGTAACTCTCTATGAGGGCCTGACAGGCTGGGTGATCCTCCTCGACCTTCCAGGCTGGGAAGTAGCAGTCGGTGGGGTAGACCAGCCCCGTCCATGACGGCCTCTCGTAGGTATAGAGCGACACCTCCGCCTTTCCCTCCTTGACCGCCGGGAGGTTTCTGACCTCCTGAAGGGCTCCCTCCCAGGTCTCTCCCCAGGTGAGCCGACGGTCGATGGATATGGTGCATCCGTCGGCCACGGCGCAACGAGAGGGCGATTTATGGAAGATCTGGGATATGGTCAGGCTTCCCTTGCCCAGGAACTCGTCGTCCCCAAGGTTCTCGTGGAGGGCCCTGAGCTCGGTGATGATGGGAGCCATCTTGTATATGGCGTTCTCCCCTCTTTCCGGGGCGGAGCCGTGACAGCTTATTCCCCTGGTCTCCACCTTTATCTCCATCCTGCCCCTCTGACCACGGTAGATCCGGCAGCTTGTGGGCTCGGTGCTGACGACGAACTCGGGGCGGATGCCGTCCTCTTCGATGATGTACTGCCAACAGAGGCCATCGCAGTCCTCCTCCTGGACCGTTCCGGTGACCAGCAGGGTGTAGTCGTCCTCCAGACCGAGGTCCTTGATAATCTTTCCAGCGTAGACCATGGCCGCCATGCCGCCCTCCTGGTCGCTGGCCCCCCTTCCCCCTATGACGTCCCCTTCCTCCATGCCTTTATAGGGGTCGAACTCCCAGTTCTTTATCTCCCCTATGCCGACGGTATCGATGTGGGCGTCCATTGCTATAAGGTGTTTGCCGTGTCCGACGTAGCCCAGGACGTTGCCCATCGGGTCTATCTCGACCTTGTCGAAGCCGACCTTCTCCATCTCATCCTTTATCCTCTTTATGACCGCCTCCTCCTCGCAGCTTTCGCTGGGAAGGGCTATCATGTCCCTGAGGAAGCGGGTCATGTCCTCTTTGTACTCCTCCGCCTTTGCCAGAACCTGCTCAAAAGGGATTTTCATCGCACAATACATCTCCTTTTTTTAAGTAATCTCAACCTAAAAGACCCATCGCCTTTGGAAGGGCGAGAGGAATAGCCGGAACGAAGGTGATGAGCAGAAGCACCGCCACCTCCACGATGATAAAGGGCCATATCTCCTTGCTTATCTGCTCAAGGCTCAGCTTGCTTATTCCGCAGGCCACGAAGAGGCAGGCTCCCACCGGAGGGGTCATGAGGGCTATGTTCAGGGCCAGAACCATGATGATCCCGAAGTGAAGGGGATGATATCCCATCTGCACCGCCAGAGGGTGAAGGATGGGCCCAAGAATGATAAGGGCTGCAGCTATGTCCATGAACATCCCCACCACCAGCAACATCAATAGGATCAGCCCCATGATGACGTAGCGGTTGTCGCTGATGCTCAACATGAAGTTAGCCACCTTCATGGGTATCTGCTCCATGGTCAGGACCCATCCCAGGATGGAGGCCGCCGCTATCACCAAGAACACCACCCCAGTGGTGCGGGCCATCTTCAGGAATATAGGCAGAAGCTCCTTGAGGGTAAGGTTCCTGTAGACAAAGAATCCGAGCACCATGGCGTAGGCGACGGCCACCGACGCGGCCTCGGTGGGGGTGAACATCCCCGAAAGTATCCCTCCCAGTATGATAAGTGGCATCAGAAGGGCCACGGTGGCGTCTTTAAGACCTATGACCATCTCCTTCAAAGTGGCCCTCTTCTCACCTACCGGGTAGCCCCTCTTTTTCGATATCCGAGCGGTCATTATCATGAGGGCCAGTCCGAGGAGAAGACCTGGGACCACGCCGGTCATGAACAGTCCCGCTATGGACACCTGCATGAAGGCCCCGTATATGACCATTATGTTAGAAGGCGGTATGGTAGGCCCTATGATGGACGAAGCGGCGGTTATGGCGGCTGAGAAATCCTTGTCGTATCCCTCGTCCACCATGGCCGGTATGAGCATAGATCCTATAGCTGCGGTATCGCTGACAGCCGCCCCGGTGATCCCGGCGAAGAATATTGAGGCCACTATATTGGCGTGGGCAAGCCCTCCCTGTAGATGCCCAACCAGTATATTGCTAAATTTAACCAACCTCTGGGTTATGCCAGTCTTGTTCATTATCTCCCCTGCGAGTATGAAAAAGGGCATAGCCATCAGTGTAAACATATCCACCCCTGCGAAGTATCTCTGAGGAACCAGGTTTAAAATGGCCCCTCCTCCCATATGCTCCATCCCCAACAGAGCTGCCACCCCGAGGACGAAGCCTATAGGCATCCCGACGACTATGAGTATGGCGAAGGTCGCTCCCAAAAATCCGGTCATCTAAATCCCCCCCGCCTCGATCAGAAGTCGAGGCCTTCCTCTCTTTTAACGGCGTCCACAAGTTCCTCCGACATCAGTATGTCGTCCAGGTTCTTTCTGCGAACGTCCAGCACCATTTTGCAGCACAGCATTATCATACAGACCAGGGCACTGACCGGAACCGCCATGAGCCACCACTCCATGGTGGTACCAAGTCCCGTGGCGAGCTGCGCCTTTCCCCTCTCGGCCATCTTGAAGCCGTAGACCACTAGGACGTAGAGAAAGTACATGATCAGACAGTTTGAGGCGAAAACTACGAGTTTAGCTAAAAGCCTGGGAAGCTTTTTTATGAACATGGTCACGCCCACGTGTTCGTGCCTCCAAATACAGAGCCCCACCGACAGCAGGGCCATCCATATCATCACGTACCGAGAAAACTCCTCGCTCCATCCCAGTGGAGACCTCAGTACGTAGCGAAAGAACACCCCAGCCAACACCGACACGGTCATAACCACCGATAGAATTAGCACCGGTATCTCCAAAAACCGCTCCAGCCCGTCACCTAGGCGCTGGGCCAGGGAGAAGATCCCCTGGCCTGCGCTCTTTTTTCCGTCGATCATAAGCCAGTCCCCTTGAGGACTAGTTGACCGGGTTTATCTCTGCCACAGCCTCGTCGATGGCCTTGAGGTAGAGGTCGGCTATCTCGATGCCCTTGTCTCCGAAGTTCTCCTTTATGAAGGACATGGCTGATTCCTTTCCCATCTCCCTGAACTTCTCCATGGCCTCAGGGGAGGGGGTATTGACCTTCATGCCCTTCTCTATGATGGTGGGAAGTCCTTTGTCCGACCCCTCTATTATCCTGTTGAGCCCACGGCCAGCCACTATGGCGGTCATGGCAGAGGAGTTTACGACGTCCTTCTCGTGATCGGTGAGGCCGTTCCAGAACTCGTCGTTCATGACCCAGCAGTAGGTGCTGTAGATGTGGTTGGTGAGGGTGAGGTACTTCTGAACCTCAAAGAGCTTCCCGAGGAGCACTATGGGAAGGGGATTGTGCTGTCCGTCGGCGACACCGGTCTGGAGGGCGGTGTAGACCTCAGCCCAGGCGATAGGGGTGGCGGCGGCACCGTAGGTCTTCATCAGGTTCTGATGGGTAGGAAGGGTCATGGTCCTCATCTTGAGCCCCTTCATATCGTCCACGGTCTCGATCGGCCTTTTGCTGTTGGAGAGCTGGAAGAAGCCACCGGCCTCGCCGAACCCCAGCACCCTGAAGCCCGTCGCCTGACGGATGTCCTCTTTAAGGTAATCGCCGAAGGAACCGTCGAAGACCTTCCACGCTACGGCGTAGTTAGGGACGGCGAAGGGTATGTCCA
>CAYNAN010000130.1:0-5345 GCA_964395085.1 uncultured Synergistaceae bacterium | reverse complement strand
ATGGATTGGTTCACTCTTTCCGATGGTTCGAACCGTGGACATGCCCGCAGTCTGACGCTTTTCCTCGAAGGGTCTCCAGTCCGTGGACTAAGACCGACTGCACCGCCGAAAAACACTGCCTTGCCCCTCTCTCGCTCCCAGGCATGGCCAGGATCAGCGTGCCGCCTCTGGTGGCTGCGGTTGCCCTGGAGAGGATCGCCCTGTCGGTGAAGGCCAAGGAATACCCCCTCATTCTCTCTCCCATACCCGGGACCTCTCGATCCGCTACTGATAAAAGGGCCTCTGGCGTCACGTCTCTAGGGGAGAGGCCCGTGCCTCCTGTTATAAGAACCAGGTGCAGCTTTTTGACGTCGCACCATTCGATCAATCTATCGGCTATGAGATCCCTATCATCCGGTACAACGTCACAGACCTCGACGGAAAAACCCATCTCCTTCGCCATGCCAGCCAAAGCTGGGCCGGAGGTATCGACCCTCTCTCCCCTGCTCCCTTTATCGCTGACGGTAAGGACACCTACCGATAGGCCTGAGACCTCGGCAGCCGCTACGTCTATGGTCCCTCCATCGAGGTAGGGCTCAGAGGCCCTTATCCAGCTTCCGCTTTTGCCCCCCGTCTTCCTCAATAGACGAACTCCCTCTATCTCCATCCCCTTATCCATGGCCTTGCACATGTCGTAGACCGTGAGGGCGGCCACCGAAACCCCGGTCAGGGCCTCCATCTCGACCCCTGTGACGTCACCGGCCTTGACCTTACAGAGAACGTGTACCCCCTTTTTAAGGTCCACAGTGCATACCACGGAACAGTGGTCTATCCTCAGAGGGTGGCAAAGAGGTATCAAGTCGGAGGTTTTCTTCATCGCTCCTATACCTGCCAGCTCCGCCACCTGAAGCACGTCCCCCTTGGAGTTTTTACCGTCCAAAACGGCCCTAGACATATCCTCCGACATCCGCACCCATCCCTCAGCGATGGCGGTCCTGTCGCTTTTTGGCTTATCGCTGACGTCCACCATCCATGGATGACCCTCTCCGTCCATGTGAGTAAAGCCCATATTCATCAACCTCCTATGCTGGACATATGGCTGTCCCCTGATGCCACGTCCATCCAGCATCCGGGCTTTTTAGCCGCAGAAAGCCCTATCAGCCTGGCCAGCTCATCTCGGTCCCTGTCCCTTAAGGCTGGAAGTAGCCTCTCGCCATCGGGACTGAAAAGGCAGGGTCTTATCTCACCGTCGGAGGTCACCCTCAGTCTGTTACAGCTATCACAGAAATGATGGGATACCGCCGCTATAAACCCAACCCTTTGCCCCGAGACTACGTTGCGATAGTAGACGGCAGGGCCAGAGTCAGGTGAAAGGGACGGCCCCTCCAGAACCCAGTCCTGCCTGTTTGGCAACCTATCGATCATGTCGTCAACCGATACAAAAGAGTCATTAAACCAAATCGAAGAATCAAGGGGCATAAACTCGATAATTCGCAATAGAACCCCCTCGTCTGCGGAAAACTTCAGAAGGTCGCCAAGCTGATGATCGTTAAACCCTTTTATTAGTACAGTATTAATTTTTACCTTATCGGTGTGTTTTCGCAAAGCTCTTATCCCCTTCAAGACGTCTGGGAGCCTCCCGCACCGAGTTATATCGTTAAAACTAAATTCATCTAAGCTATCCAGGCTTACGCTGATACCGTCCAATTTCAGCTCGCCTAGGGCAGGGGCAAACGGCGCCACCAGGGACCCGTTGGTTGTGACTGCGACCGAGAGGTGTGGCAATCTATCGCGAAAAGCCCTTAAAAAAGGGACAAAACCCTTTCTCACGAAGGGCTCTCCACCGGTAAACCTGACCCTTCTAACCCCAAGGTGCGACATAACCTCGCAGAGAAAAATGATATCCTCGTATGTCATTATCCTTCGATGGTCCATAGGCTCCACTCCGGACTCAGGCATACAGTATTTACAACGAAAATTACAGCGATCTGTCACGGAGATCCGAACGTAGCTCAAGATACGGTCAAGGCTAGCCGTTAAAACATGGCGGCGATCCAAAAAAAACCCCCCTATCTGGACGTCAAAGATGATAAAACCTAAATACAAAAGGCAGTCCCCACAACAGGCGGCATCGCATAGGTCAACCTCAGCGACGAACCTTAAGCGGGAACTGCAGTAAAGGAGGCCATGCGATCACAGCTTTAAGTCCCCTCGGAGAGATCGTTCCGAGGAGTAGCGTTTTTAGGGATTCCCTTTACTCATACTCAGCCTCTCCATTTTTAAGAAGGACTATTTTGGATATCTCTTTAAGATTAAAATCATGCCATTCAAGAGAATCTCCGGCCTTATCCTCAATCCTTATGTCCCAAATAGCCTCTTTCTCTTTGCCGGGGAACTCTATCACGACAAATTCTCCGTCGAGAAGGACATCCTCCTCCATAACATCGTCTCCCCAGTCGTCGCTGTCCGACGGAGAGACGTAAATCGCGTAGATGTCCACTCCGGTGTCGTTAACCAACGTAAAATCCTGAGGGCCAGCAAAGGCAAGGGAACAGCAGAAAAGGCACAGTGAAACGGATAAAAGCAACTTTCTCATTCTATACACCTCCAGATATAGCCTTAAACTAAAAGGCCTCCACGTTGCCATTGTATCGACAAAAAAAGTCGAAAACAAGGAGTAATAAAATGGACTGGGGAAAAAACTCCCAGTCCATTTTATTACTCCTATAGGAATATACCCGCACCGGGCCCGAGCGGGAGGTTCAGCATATACCAAACTCCCAACAGGACGATCCAAAACACCAAAAAGAACAGCGAAAGAGGCAGTCCCCTCGCCACTATCGTTCCAATCCCTGCGTCCTCGTCGTACTTAGCGGCAAAGCCAAGCAATATAGGGAAGTAAGGCATCATGGGGGTTATGGAGTTGGTGCAGGAATCGCCTACACGGTAGAGCAGCTGAGCCATTTCAGGCGTGTAACCGAGATAGTAGAGCATGGGCACTATGACTGGGGCCATAAAAGCCCACTTAGTCGAACCGCTCGTGATAAAGATGTTGATAAAGGAGGAGAACAAAATTATCATGACCAACAAGCTGAAGCCGGTAAAACCGGCGCTCTGTAGTGAGTCTGCCAGCTTGACCGCCATAACTATGGCCATATTGGACTTGGAGAAGGCGGCGATAAAGTTGGCTATGGGCAGGATTATGACGATATAGCTGGCCATGCCACCGACCCCTTCGACCATGGAGCTAACGAGCTCCTTGGCGGAGTTTATGGTTCCAGCCTTTTTGCCGTATATGACGCCTACTAGGATAAAGTAAAGCATCAGGATCGGTACCAGCCCTTGAATCAGGGGAGAGGGTATCAAAACATCCTTAACGGGATCCCTGAGGATGCTGCCTGGGACAAAGGCGTAGGATATCAACCCAATCCAGTAAACGGCGGTAAACAACATCGCAGCTCTGAAGGCCTTGTTCTCCTTTTCGGAGATCTCAAATCCTCCACCGCCGTGGTGCATCTCCTTGGCCGCCTGGCAGGTCTCAAACTTCTCGTCCCAATCGCCAAATACCGGCATCATAAACCTGCTGACGAAGAAGGAGCCTAGAGCTGACACCAACAACGTGGAAACCACCATGAAGAAGTAGTTCGCCGTGGCGTAGACCTCACCACCTGGTTTCACTATCTGGTAGGCTGTGGTGGTTATGCCGGCCAAAAGCAGGTCGGTTCCGGCGATGAAGAGGTTTGCGGTAAAACCGGCGCATACCGCGCCGTATCCGACCACCAGACCAAAGATAGGGTTCTTTTTCATGGAGAAAAACAGCGCCCCAGTGAGAGGTGGAACTATGACTATAGCAGCGTCGGACGCCAGGTTACCGCATATGCCGAATAGGAACACGGCAAATATGAGGAATTTTTCCGGGACTTTGGCGATGTTTTTCATCAGGTTCTCAAGGAAGCCCGATTTTGTGGTTACCCCCAGACCGATCATCATCACCAGGACCAGCCCGAGAGGGGGGAATCCCGCAAAGTTCTTGACCATGCTCTTAACAGACCACTCAAACCCCTTATGGGACAGGAGATTGGTGACCGCCACAGTGGTATCGGTTCCAGGCTTGGTCACAGAAACCCCCTCAAAAACGACCGAAAGCCCGAGCACCAGAGCCCAAAGCCCCATGAAGAGCCAAAAGGGATGGGGCAGTTTGTTTCCCGCTATCTCCACTCCCTTTATTATTTTGACAAGCAAGCCGTCTTTTCTCTTAACGTTGTTCTCGTTGGACATAGAGCCCCTCCTTATCCAATTCCAGCCACCTTCGACGCTAGGCCGAAGAGAAGCTTCACCCCTATCGACATCGAGCTCTCGTCAAAATCAAAACGATCGTTATGATGCCCAGCTGCGATGTCCGACCCTATAACCATATAGGTTGCCTTTCCGCCTCTTGACTGAACCCTGTTCATCATCCAGGTAGCGTCGTCGCTACCGCCCATGTTGACCCTATCCAGTACCTTATCAACCCCCTCTACGTCAACGGCGACCTGAGAGACCAGTGCCATCAGCTCAGGATCGCTGTCGGATGTGACCGATTCTCCGACTTTTTTGGTCTCCCAGAGAAGATCGTACATCTCGGCAGAACACCTGATGACCGACTCTGCCCGATCATAAACGTATTTAGCGATCTCGTTTGTCTCCC
The DNA here is from genome assembly GCA_964395085.1 of uncultured Synergistaceae bacterium. GTDB lineage: Bacteria > Synergistota > Synergistia > Synergistales > Dethiosulfovibrionaceae > Dethiosulfovibrio. The sequence continues at coordinate 679 of CAYNAN010000130.1, read as the reverse complement.
CTCGGGTCTCTATCTTCATGACAGCCTTTGGGGGAACCACGTTTCTGCCCTCACCTGCGTTCAAAACCCCCACGTTCAGCCTGGTTATGCCGTCGCTGTGGGGTGCTATGGCGTGTAGGTTAAGCGCTGCCGTGGCAGCAGCAAGCAGGGCGTTTTTGCCCTTGTGGGGCTCCCCACCTGCATGAGCGCCCTTGCCCCTGTACTCCACGTCCAGCTTTGTCGTGCATAAAAATCCCTTCATGCCAGAGACTACCGTCCCGGTAGGCACGCCCATGCCTAGATGAGCGGCGACGAAGAGATCCACGTCGTCCAGAAGACCTTTTTCGGTCATGGCGTATCCTCCCCTGACACCCTCCTCGGCCGGCTGAAAAAGAAGCTTGAACTTACCGCAAAACCGGTCCTTTTCGGAGACGATCAGCTCCGCCAGGGCAAGCCCCATGGACGTATGTCCATCGTGCCCACAGGAATGCATGCAGCCTGGGTTTACGGATCGGAAACCATCCCTGCTGGGACGATGGTCGTCGCCCTCGGCCTCGTTTGTCTCCACGCAGTCTATGTCAAACCTAAAAGCGACGGTAGGTCCAGGCCTTCCGGTGTCGAAAACCGCCATAGCTCCGGTGTATCCGTCCATCCTACCTATCCAGAGGGGATCGGCTCCCTGTTCGAGAGCCCTTTGGAC
>CAYNAN010000129.1:0-5394 GCA_964395085.1 uncultured Synergistaceae bacterium | reverse complement strand
CAGGGAGGCGGAGGCACAGGCGCTGCCCGTCGAGGCGGAGAAACCTCCGTCGTCTAGGTCCAGAAGAAGGGTCTCCCCCTCTATACCTACGAAACTGAAGTTAGAGTTGTTGGGCAGACGACGATCTCCGATAGGACCGTTTATCCTGGCGTAGGGAATTTTCCTGAGAAGGCCCTCCATCAGCCTGTCCCTGAGGGAGGAGAGCCTCCGGACCTCGTTGGCCATCTCACCGTGAGCCAAGGCTGCGGCAAGTCCCATTCCCACAATTCCTGGGACGTTCTCCGTCCCGGAACGTCGACCGGACTCCTGCCCTCCGCCGTGGATGAGATTGTCTATTTTTACTCCCTTTCGGATGTAGAGAGCCCCTACCCCTTTAGGCCCGTAGAACTTGTGGGCAGCCATGGACAGCATATCTATGTTCATGGCCGCCACGTCTATGGGAATGTGGGTCACCGCCTGAACCGCGTCGGTGTGAAACAGCACCCCTCTTTCCCGACAGAGCCTTCCCATGGAGGTCACATCCTGAACGGTGCCGATCTCGTTGTTGGCCATAGCCACCGAGACAAGGATGGTATCGTCCCTGATGGCCTTTTCCAATTCATCTAGAGGGACAAAGCCCTCGCAATCGACTGGAAGGTAGGTAACCTCAAATCCCTGACGCTCCAGAAACTCCATGGAATGGGTGATAGCGTGATGCTCTATGGAGGTGGTTATGAGATGGCGCCCCTTTTTGGACCCCAGGGCAAAAGCCGCTCCCTTCAGGGCCCAGTTGTCCGCCTCCGAGCCTCCTCCGGTGAAGAATATCTCCTTTTTATCAGCCCCTATGACCGATGCGACCTGAGCCCTCGCGGTATCTATGGCGTTTCTGTTAGGCTCCGAGGAGGAGTAGAGAGAGGACGGATTGTGGAAGGATCGGGTAAAATAAGCCTCCATAGCCTCGACTACCTCTGGCCTTACGTAGGTTGTAGCGGCATAGTCCATGTACACGTTAGTTTTCATTGCGTCGCCTCCCATAAGGATCTGCGAAATCAAATACCTTTATCCTCACAAGAGACTACCATATCCAACTATTTATGTCAACTTTAGCGCCATGGCCATAGCCGAGGCGGTCTCAAGGGAAAAGAGACAGGGAACTCCCGACTCCGACGCAGCACGGCGCATTCTGAATCCCGCTAGTACCGAACCGCTCTCAGGACCGGGAATGTTGACCACCAGGTTCCACATACCACAGGCTATATCGGAGGAGAGATCCCTGCCCCCGTCAACCTCCTTACAGTCGACTCCCCATCGTCTCAGGAAACGGGCGGTGCCGGAGGTACCCTCCACCGACCATCCTGTGGAACTGTAGAGGGCCGCCACCGAGCAGGAGTCGGCTTTTTTCTCGTCGTCCACGGAGAAAAGGACCTTTCCCTTTGTGGGAAGAGACCATCCAGCTCCCTCCCAAGCCTCTCGAAGGGCCTCCGCCATGGAGGTTCCCACCCCCATAGACTCCCCTGTGGAGCTCATTCTAGGGCCAAGCCTGGTATCGACTCCGGGAATCTTCTCGGTGGAGAACACCGGAACCTTGACCGCTATGGAACCGCTGTGTCTGTGTAGACCGCCGACGCCGAAGGACTCCAGCCCCTCTCCTAACGCCAGGCCCACCGCCATATCCACCAAAGGCAGACCGGTGACCTTAGCGACTATTGGAACGGTCCTGCTGGCCCTGGGGTTTGCCTCTATGACCGACAGTTTCCCTTCGTGAAGGACCATCTGGACGTTGAGGAACCCTCTTATATTGAGGGCTTTCCCTAATTTAGAGCATATATCGACTATCTCGTTCCTCTGGAGATCGGTCAGCGAGATGTCGGGGAATAGGGCCACCGAGTCCCCTGAATGGGTTCCTGATGGGTCGAGATGCTCAAAGATCCCAGGGATAAAGACATTACCTCCGTCGCAAAGAGCGTCGACCTCGAACTCCCGCCCAGGGAGGAATCGATCGAGAAGGACCTCCTGTCCTGGAACGGAGTCGAAGGCGAAACGAAGCACCGACTCCAGATCCTCAAGCCTGGACACCACTTTCATAGCCGCCCCTCCTATGACGAAGCTAGGACGGACCATCAGGGGGAACCCCAGCCTCTCCCCCAGCTCAAGACCCTCCTGGACGTCTTTGACGCTGTCGCCCTCGGGAAAGGCTATGCCCAGATCCCTCAGGAGGTCGGCGAAAATGCCTCGGTCCTCAACGGCCGTCAAGGTCCGACCGGAGGTCCCTAAAAGGCCGACTCCGACGGACTCGAGCTCCAGGCCGAGCCTCAAGGAGGTCTGTCCTCCAAAGGAGGCGAAAACCGAGGAGACTCCCTCCCGATGTAACACGTTTTCCAGGTCCTCCAGGGCGAGAGGCTCGACGTATAGGCCGTCGGATATATCGTGATCGGTGCTTACGGTCTCAGGGTTATCGTTGACCATGATGGACCTTATGCCCCGCCTTCTCAGGGCGTCGACGGCCTTAACGCAACAGTAGTCGAACTCCACTCCCTGGCCTATCCTTATGGCTCCTGAACCTATAACGGCGATAGGCCTTCCTGAAGAGGGAAAAAAGGGATCTCCGGCCGCCCCGTAGGTCCCGTACCAATAGCCCGATCCCGCCGGAACCTCCCCGGCACATCCGTCGACCTCACGGTATCCAGGGTATATTCCCCATCTTTTTCGGAGCCCCTTTACCTCGTTAACGTCCATACCGGTCATCTTCCCAATCGCTGCGTCGGAGAACCCCTCGGCTTTCGCCGATCGGAGGAGATCATGGGTCACAGGTTCACCGCCGAGGCGGCGCTCCATAAGGACGATGGACTCCATGGCTTTCATAAAGTAGGGATGGACCGAGGACATACGGGACAGCGATTCCACCGATCTACCTCTGCGGATGAGCTCGATGGCCGACCTAAGACAGCGATCGGTAGGGGCGATAAGGTCCATCTCCAACTCGGAGTCGAAACGCCCCGGGTCCTCCCTGTCCATCCAAGGCTCCGTGCCAAGGGATCTCATGGCCTTCATCCAGGCTTCCTGAAAGGAGGCTCCCATGGCTAGGACCTCCCCTGTGGCCTTCATCTTCGTCCCTAAAGAACGGTCCTTAACCTTAAAGGTGTCGAAAGGAAAGCGAGGGACCTTTACGACCACGTAGTCCAGCGCTGGCTCGGCCATGGCGCTGCCGCTCCCGGTAACAGGGTTTGGCATCTCCGCCAGAGAACGGCCTAAGGCTATCTTTGCTGCCATCCTGGCTATAGGATAGCCGGTGGCCTTGCTTGCCAGGGCGCTGGATCGGCTGGCCCTGGGGTTGACCTCTATAACGACGTAATCCTCCCCGTCCGGGGATATACCGAACTGGACGTTACAGGCTCCCCTCACGTCCAGAGCATCGACTATACGGAGGGCCGAGTGCCGAAGAACCTGCCACTGTCTGTCGTTAAGGGTCAAAACCGGCGAGACAACAACCGAATCTCCGGTATGGACCCCCATAGGATCGACGTTCTCCATGCTGCATACCGCCAGCCTGTTTCCTGATCCATCTCTGACGACCTCCACCTCTATCTCTCGCCAGCCCCTCATGTACCTCTCCACCAGCACCCTTTTCACAGGGGAGGCCCTAAGGCCACCGTCGACGGTATGGACCAGCGAATCGCTATCCTCAACCAGCCCTCCTCCTGTCCCACCTAAGGTGAAATCAGGGCGAATCACCAGTGGAAAGCCGGCTTTATCCGCAAAGGCGGTCGCCTCCTCCACCGACGAGACGTAGGCGCTCTCCACCACCGGCTCGCCTATGGACACCACGAGGTCACGAAAAGCCTCCCTTCCCTCCGCCAGGAGGATGGACTCGACGGAGGTCCCCAGTACCTTCACACCGTAACGATCCCATAGGCCCAGCTTATGGCACTCGACGCACAGGTTAAGGCCGGTCTGCCCCCCTAAAGTGGCCACGACACCTTCGACCTGGTGAGACTTTAGGATATCCTCCACCGATTTAACCGTCAGAGGGCGAATGTAGACGGCATCCGCCAGCAGGGTATCGGTCTGTATGGTCGCTGGATTGCTGTTGAGGAGAATCGTCCAACACCCCTCATCCCTAAGCGCCCTGCACGCCTGGCTTCCGGAGTAATCGAACTCCGCTGCCTGTCCTATCCTGATAGGACCGGAGCCTATAACCAGGACCACCGTCTTTTTATCCATTGGACTGGGCCTCCTTGATCTGGTCTATAAATCGGTCAAACAGAGAGAGCCCGTCGAGAGGGCCCGCACCCGCCTCAGGGTGAAACTGAACGCCCCAGGCCCCTGTCTCAATGTGGCGGACTCCCTCGACTGTGCCGTCCGCAAGATGCCTGAAGATTACCTCCAGGCCGGTCCCCTCCAGGCTCGGCTCGTATATAGCGTAGCCGTGGTTCTGGCTGGTGATAATGGCGTGACCGGATTTTTCCTCCACCACAGGATGGTTGCTGCCTCTGTGGCCGTAGGGAAGTCGCTGGGTCTTCGCTCCACAGGCCAGGGCCAACAGCTGACATCCCAGACATATCCCGAAAACAGGTATCGAACCTACAAGGGCACGGATAACGGCGATCTCCTCCGACAGCTCCGACGGATCCCCTGGACCGTTGCTCAGCAGCACCCCGTCAAAGCCCCCGTTTAAAATCATGGAGGCGGAACTCATATGGGGCAAAACTGTGACCTTGCACCCCAACCGGACAAGACGGCGAACTATGTCCGACTTTACCCCGTAGTCGATCAAGGCCAACGAGAGATCTCCCACACCGAAACACCTAGAGGATTTAGAGGAAACCTGGTGAACCAAATCACCGCCTAGAGCGTCGATCAAAGGCCTTTCTGCAGCCCTTGAGATCCGAGCCATAGAGGTCCCTATCTCCCTTATTCGGAGGATAAGGCTCCTACAGTCGATTCCAACCAAGATAGGGACGTCCCATTGATGTAGCCAATCTCGAACACTACTGTCCATGTCCTCTATGCGACCGATAATAACCGCATTAACCCAGGGATGGGAGCTTTGAAGGTCTTCCTCATCAAGGCCGTACAGTCCTATACAGGGGAAGGCAAACACCAGGATCTGACCGTAATAGGAGGGATCGCTGATGGACTGAGAGTACCCAGGATAGGCGGTGGTGAATACTATCTCTCCGTCTAAAGACGGAGAGGGCAACGTGGACCGACAGGGCAAGCTGGTTCCGTCGGCGAGGGTAAGATTGAGCTGATACATAGGCACCTCCAGTGAACTTTTGTTTTCAAACAAAGATGTAGTGATTTTTAGTTCATAGAAGGATACACCAATCGGGCACAAAAATCAAGTCTGCAATCGATTGCATAAACCATAGTGTAGAATACAGCAAACTAAGCCTAAGGTAAAGACGGAGAGAG
>CAYNAN010000128.1:0-5417 GCA_964395085.1 uncultured Synergistaceae bacterium | reverse complement strand
CCGCCATGTAGGGAATGGGGTATCTGGCGTCGGAGACACCGACACGAAGACCTCCACGCACCTCTTTGCGACACCAGATAACGTACATATCCCAACCCTCCTGTTCCAAGGCATAAAAAATGCCCCGGTCCTGAGGACCGAGGCATCAATTTTTTGATATCATTGTTCAAACCGGTTTGTCATCATCATTTTCTTCTTTCGGTTTTGACTTACGAGAGTTACTATTCCATACTGAAGCTATGACGACGCCTACAGCGGCAAAAATAGCTGCTATGCTTTTCCCACCGAGCCCTTCTCTAGCAAGCAAAATCGAGCAATAAAAGCCCGATAAGCAGATGGCTCCACCCAAGAGAATTCCCAAAGGGACTGCAACAGCTAAGCATTTTGCGGCAAAGCGCCTAGTTCGTCCTTCTTCTTTCATCATATCAACGATATCTCGAGCAGACCCGGGGCAGACTGCCTCATACTCTTCTAAAACGGAAGGCGGAGGCAAGGGGCCCGAAAACCGCACAGAAGACTTCATTATGATCTCGGTAGCGATATGAGCTGTAGCCCCTTTGATAGCAGACGCCTCAGTAGCAGAGAGAGAACCATCTGCGACGTGTTCTTCCAAAACGTCTTCCGTTACCTTTTCAATTTCCCTTAAGTTATTTTCATCTGGCATAGCTACGCTCTTTTTTAAACCTTGCGAGAGCAGCCCTAGCATCTATCGCAATGTTCTCAGCATCTCTCTCTGCCCAAGCATCAGGCAAAAGCTCATTAACCTTTTCTGCCATAGCAGTCCCGGAGAGATCTCCACATAAGGCGATCCCGTCAATGAGACCAGATATAAAACGATACTTACTGTGAACCACTAGCCCCACCTCCTCAAGGATAATATCCAGACTCGTAGTATTTAAACGGACCTGTATGGATATCATTTTACCATGATATGCACTAACACACACGACGATAGGCCTGTATAAACCCATCTGGACTCAAAAAAGCCTCAAAACCGTATACACTGGGACTTACTTTTGGAGGTGAAACAATATGACTGAAAAACTTTACGAATACGATTTCGCCGCGGAACTCGACGACATAGAGTCAATAGAGATCTTCCTTGAAGATGCTTTCGATACGAACGACCCGAGCTATATAGCCCAAGCTCTCGGCGTGGTCGCCAGATCCAAGGGCATGGGCGAAATAGCCAAAAAGACCGGGCTGTCCAGAGAACAGCTCTATCGAAGCCTAAGCGATAAAGGCAACCCCACATTGCAGACCCTTCTAGCCGTCCTAACGGCTTTGAACCTACACCTGAAAGTCACGGCATAGCCCAACTGTGCCAGCAAGAAGAAGGCCCCGGCGCTGGGGCGTCGGGGCTATATCGGGATTCCGGGCCTGCACTCCCGGGCTGTTATCTTGTTGTGGCACACTATCAGTATAAGGCCTTTTTCAAATTTATCATCAACGTTATCATCCCAATATCGTCCCAATAACATCACAATAACGTCACCATTTCAGGGCAAACTGAAACCCCTTCAGGGCGTCTCGGGCGATCATCAGCGGGACTTTCTGCCTCTTCCTGGTCACGGTATTGGCTGATACCCCAAGAGCATCGGCCACCTTCTGTAATGGGGATCTATCGTCTCCCATTCGGGACTCCCCCGTCACAAAGCGGACGTGAGTGCAGAAGATCTCCCAGTCCTCGGCGAAAAAGGCCTTTATAGCCTTTGTTGACTCGATTATTGCCGCCCAACCAACCTCCTCAATCACACCCCTAACCTCATCAAGAGCGATCACCTGGCTTAACACACCGTCGTGGTCAGGGTCCTTGCTAATTGAGACCCCAAGGTCCTCCTGAGCACCACAACGATATAGCCTCTCTCTTGTCAGGATCTCTATCCAGTCGTCGTCGGTGGGGGGCTCGGCCTCGCCAAGCAGTACGCCAAAAGCATAAGGATAGTATTCCACCAGGATATCTATCGCCCTGGCTAGTCGTTCCACCTGATCCACACCGAAGCCCCCTCCCTGATCAATCCTGATGGCTAGATAACTCTTGAGAGTCCTTTTGATCTTGTTTTTTTCTTTCCACCATTATCCAAACCTCATTTTTAGCCAAAAGCAATTCATGAGAGAATAAAATCATCTGCCAACAGAGCCTGATAGACATACTAATAAATCCAACAAGTATCGCTCCAATTACAATACGAAGCCATGGCCCCGCCGCCAATTTTACAATTTTGTCCCATAGCCCCATCCCGGCCCCACCCCAAAGAACCAAAGAAGTAAAGATAACCAAGACAGCAGACTGAAAGGCATACGGGTAATCAGCGTATTCTCCATCTGAACGAGCCAGCCCCATCATTCTAAGCTCATTGGAATCCATAGTTGACTGAGCCGCACCACCCCAAGTTAGAGAGACCCCTACGAAAACACCAGCTAGAGGCACTAGGACACTAGTAGCCAATTGTTCAAAAGACTTGTCAGTCAAAAACATAGCACCTATTCCCAGCATTACATCAAGAACAATGAACCAGCTTAAAAGTCTGCGATACCCTGGTCTTGATTTCTCTCTCGCCCCAAGACCAAATAGAAACCACTTCCAAAACCGAGGGAAGTCATACGGTTGTTCCTCTGTAGAATCACTAAAGTTATTCTTCACCACGTAACCTCCTATATATTTCACGAACTCGATCAACTGCCTCCTGCTGACTTTGACTACCTTCAAGAGACTCTACGTCTATTTTCATTGAGGTCCCCGACGTGGTAAACTCTTCCTCTGACTCAGCCGACTCAGAGGCTAAGCGCTTGGCCGATATAGACTCTCCAGTAGCCATAAGCTTCCTAGTAAGCTCGACAATCACATCCTTTTCTAAGCCATTACGACGATTCTCTACCAGCGCCTCGTTCCTTTCTCCTCTCAAAATATCTGCAATTCGACTGAGGGGCCTTTGTATGTCTTCTTCAACATCTCTGAAGTTCGGCCCTGAGAAAGAGAACTTATAGCTTGTAACCTGATATGCACTAGAAAGCCAGTCAACGAGAGTGTCTGGAGATTCCATGGACCTGACCTCGAAACGGGTACTTGAAAATCTGGACACCGAACTATTATTCAGGAGATCCTCCAGTTGTCGCGATATTCGGTCTTGGTCTCCCAGGTCTCTTTCTGGCTCAATAGCACAAACTTCAATATCCCAGTCAAGGATTACCCTTGTATGAGGAGCAACAATTCTATCCTCATCAATAAAGTTACCTTCGTCGTCAGTGGCTCCTTGCCGTTGAATAGTCTCTCGCCCAATCATGAAGACAAGCCCATGGTCATCTATTTCCTCTATGTTTCCTATAGACCATGTCGAGTTTTTTCTGCCGAGCATTTTAGGCCTTGAATAGACAGCTTCCCTCAGTAGTTCTTGAGGAGACATCGAATTGAAACGATTTGCTTCGTCTAAACCAAGCGGCAAGAGAGGGGGCAAAGATGAATCTTTAGCAACATACACTCGACAAAGTAACATTTTCACAAGAGACACCTCCAGAGATATTTTTAATCAATTATGATTATATCCCTGAAGATTCGTCAAAACACCCCCTGGTCACCGCATAGCGGCAATCACGACAGCCATCCGGCCGCCAGGAGCATCCCATTCCGTACTCGTTGTGTCTCCAGGGAGCCCGACAGGCTACGACCTCATCGGGATCCCTGTTGTATAGTTCTGGGAGCATAGATCAAAACCGGAAGCCGCTGCCGGTGGGGCTTGTGGCTACGGTGGGCTTGTCCTTCTCTTTCTTGGCGTCCAGGTAAGCGCCGCATTTCCCACCGTAATACTCAGGGAGGAACACTCCAGAGGGGAAATATCTGCCCATCCAATAGTTCCTCAGCTGGATCTCGCCCTGATATCCGTAGTGGGGACACAGAGCCGGGTTGGAGCAGTTGCGACAATGGCCAGCCCAGTCAATCAGGACCTCGTAGTCGGAAAGCTCCCTAGGGAAGAGCTCTCTCCCCAGAGGTTCGGTAAACCGAAACCGATCCCGGATAAAAGCCTCTACCCTGCCCCACCTCTCGAACTCAGACCTTTCCTGGACATGAATACCGTTACGGGTCAACATGGCCTTGAGTGGACCAAGAATATCAAGCGTAGCCCTCTGAATCATCGGCAGTCTCCCTCCTGGTGATATTTCCCCTCCCGGATCTTGATCCAGTTGGTCTTTTTTATCACCCAGTCAAAGTCGCAAAATCGACCCTCCACGAGAAACTTGCTTTCGGCCACATAGCTAAAATAAGCCTCCCAGGTGGCAAGATCAGCCCACGGCCACACTGGCCCTTCGGGGTTATCTCCTCGACTCCTCCATCGGGCCCTGAGTGCAGATTGTCTGGCCTCCGAAAGGATTCGGACGCCTCGTTTACCTAGAGGAACCATTGCCTTATCCCACAGATCCGCTATTGCCCTGTAGGGACAGGGTGGTGGTGTCTCACCTGGTTGGGTTTGGGGCATTGCCTCCCCAGGCACAGGGTCGAGGGGAAGTTCCGCCGTTTCCTCGGCGGACTTGCCTACTATGTTTTTATGGTTCTTTGGTTCTAGTTCTATGTCTCTAGTTCTGTGTCCGTCTGACGGACACCGGGGGTCCGCCTGGCGTACACCGGGGGTCCGTGAGACGGACTGCGGGAGTCTTTCTGACGGACTCTCGGTGTCCGTTTGGCGTACTCCTTCGACAGGATTTGAGCCATTGAGGATATATCTATTGACCGTCTGAAACGACTTATTGCTCTGGCTCTGACGAGAGATAGAACCTGAATCCTCCAGGATTTTCAGGCTCTTAAAAAGCCTATCTCTGCTACAACCCACCTTAGCAGCCAGAGTTTCGGCACTGGGGAAGCACTCCCGATCAGATCCGGCGTAGGCACACAGCACCGCATAGGTAGCCTTGGCGTATGCGTCTATCCCCTCATCCATCAGAACGGAGATATCCACCCTGGCAAACCAGAATTTTCGATTGTCTATGACTATATTCCGTTCCATGGCTTTACCTCCTAAGGCTCAACCTCTATACAGTTTCTCTCAAACGGTAATTCGTCGGCATACTCCGTGAGGTATTTGCCAAAGATGTTCATGAGCTCATATAGCTGAAAGTGCCGAAATCCATCGGAGTCTGGGGCGTTGCTCTCCCAGACCTCCATAGATCTTTTTGTTCCCACTCCCATTGTTGTTATTCTGATCTGGTCGTCGAACTCTTCCAGCTTTTTTCGGGCCAGGATTGCCTCACCGAGAGCCGTAAGCCTTACCTTCACATCTATATTCATATTTAGCTCCATCAGGTCCGCCTCCTTTTTTCTCTACTAAGCTCCACAGCTCTCTTGGACCGTACAGCCTCTAATCTGCCCTCGACGGCGATAGTTGCCGCTCTTTACCGCTGGGTCTTTAGCCATCGCCTTAAAGCAG
>CAYNAN010000127.1:1460-5460 GCA_964395085.1 uncultured Synergistaceae bacterium | reverse complement strand
CCTATCCATCTGGCCATGTGGGCAGCCTGGAGGGTGACGGCGTTTTCCATGACCTCCGATGCCGACTCTTTTGCGTTTGTCAGCTCACGATGGGCGAATAAAAATATAGGAAGGGCGGTCACCAGCATCAGGACCACCATGACCATGGCGAAGGACTTCTTTACGCTGTTAGGGAATGGGGCCAATAGAATCCCTCCTGGACTTAAGTCTAGCTACCAGTCCATTTTACAGTTTATCCCTTGAAAGGGACAGATAGGTCCGAGGGATATGAGCCTAAAAACCTGATCCTCAGGCACTTTTTCCCCATATCCTCAATGGCCTGGGACAGGGATTCGATGTCCCCCTCCATGTCCAGGAAGAAAAGGTACTCGAAGGGGTTTCCGGGCATGGGACGAGACTGGATGGCCGTCAGGTTTACGCCACAGCTTCTGAGAGGGTCCAGGGCGTCCAACAGGGACCCCGGCCTGTGGGGGACGGAGAACAGGATAGAGGATTTGTCCCCTCCGGTCCTCTTGGACATGTTTTCCCCCACGACCCAGAACCTGGTGGTGTTGTGGGGCTGGTCCTGGATATCCTGTGCCAGAATCCTCAGGCCGTTTATCTCCGCCGCCTTCGCACTGCACACCGCCGCTGTACCCCGCTCTTTCGCCATGCAAGCCCCGTGGCTGGTGGTGGCCACCGGGTTTTTGGGGACGCCGGGGAGATGTTCCTCCAGCCACAGTCTGCATTGGGCCAGGGCCTGAGGGTGGGATACCACCTGCTCTATCTCGCCAATGTCGCAGCTCGCCGCCAGGACGTGCCTTATGGGAAGGGCTACCTCCTGGAGTATGGCCATATTCGGCGAGGTCTGTGCGAAGCCGTCCAGGGTCCCGTAGACCACCCCTTCGACGGTGTTCTCAACCGGAACTATCCCCATGGTTGCCTTGCCCGTCTCCACCGCCCGAAAGACCTCTCTGGGGCCAGAAACGAAGAGCCCATCCACAGATGACCCAAGGGCTTTCTCCATGGCCTGCTGGGAGTAGGAACCCTCCGGTCCCATACAGGCCACGGTGGTGGGGCACTGCATCGACCTACACAGGGATACGATCTCTTTGTGTATCCCAGCCAGGGCCTCCTGATCCAGGTCGCCGTTGGCCTCCTGGAACCTGCGGATAACCTCCCTCTCCCTGGTCGGGTCGTACACCGGTGCCGTCCCCTTGGCCTTGCCTATCTCTACAGCTACTTTTGCTCTACGGCCTATAAGCTCCGCCAGGGAGCGGTCTATCTCGTCGATTTTAAGCCTGAGATTTTCCAGTTCGTCGTTCAATCTGATCACCTTATCTCACCGGATTTTTTAAGCGCCCATTTTGCCGTCAAAGGCCCTGCGAACTCGTGGATCACCGTGCTGCCGATTATGACGTTTATAAGGGTATCGGCGAAGGGAGCCATCTCCGGTACCCTCTTAAGGGTCAGAGCCAGCCCTATGACTATCCCACCTAGAGGGACCAGCCCCCCTACAACGTAACTACAGGTTGTGGCAGAAACTCCCGTCATCGCTCCTCCCCACCAGACCCCTAGTCCTTTGCCCAGTAGCCTGAGAAGTATGACCACCGGGATGAAGATCGCCGATGCCAGCAGAGAAGGCATATTCAAGGTCATGCCGCTTATGCAGAAGAAAGTCAGGAACACCGGTTCCTCAAGTGTCCTCTCTATAAACGAGAACAGGACCTGAGCCCTGTCGTTTCTGTTCACCACCCAAGCTCCCATGACCATGGTCGCAAGTAGCTCGTCGGCCTCCAGTGTCTCCGCCATCCCAAAACAGGCCATCAGCCCTCCGAGGAGGACCACCACCAGGGCTCCATAGCTCTTTTCGCCTATGGCCCTGGACATGAGCTTATCCAACATGGCTCCGAAGACGCACCCCAGTAGAATCGAAAGGGCGATGACCCAGAGGGGGCCGAATATCATCGATATCGCCGAAGAGCTGCCCTGTCCAACCAGCCCTCTAGCCAGGGACAGGGCTATGCCGAAGTTGATTATCCCGAAGCCGTCGTCGAAGGCGGATACCCCAAGTATAGTCGATGTGACCGGCCCCTCTGCTCTGTACTGGTGTGCGACCGCTATGGTTGCGGCTGGGTCGGTGGGGGATACCAGCCCCCCCATGAGAATGGAGAAGGCCAAAATCGACGAAGTTCCAGCTATGCCGAAGTGGGATCCTACCGCCATGGCAAAGGGGATCATCCCCAGTATCACCGCCAAAAAAGCGCCCTCTGCCTCCAGAACCGTCATGGCTATGATGGTCTTCCCGAGAGACCTTATCTTTCCCAGCTCCAAAGACCCCCCTATCTGGAACGTGATCAGACAAAGCAGGATGTTCACGATGGTTCCTGTGTGAGATACAGCGCTCTCCGGCGTCAGGCCGAACATGGTGGGGTTGAGTATCAGCCCCGCCGCCAGATAGCCGGTTATCTGGGGAAGGCCCCCCTTTTTCGCCATCAAACCTAAAAAATATCCGCTGAACAGGACGATCCCCATGCCGAGCAGGGGATCGTCCATAAAGGCAACGTTCATTTCTTTACCTCCAGACCTCTGTCGCTATCCCTTTTTATCTTAAACATCCCTATCTGTAGCCTCAGTCCCCCCGAGAGGACCGAGAGGTCCTCCGCCCCTAGGGCGACTCTCTCGGCGGAGGTGCTGACCTCGGTCATCTGCCCTCGAATTACGTCCACCGCTCCAGCAGCAGCAGCCACTCGAGAGGCTATGTCCTGGACCGCCGAGGCTATTTCCTCGCTGGAGGCCGACTGTTCTTCCGACACCGCCGCCAGATCGTGGATAGCCATGGTTATATCCGATACCTCCTCCATCATGGCTCGGATGGTATGGATGGTCTCGTCGGCCAGGTCGCTGGACTGTCTGGATCGGGTGGCGTTATTCTCAGAGGACAGGGCAATTCTGTCCAGGTCGTCGGTTATCTCTCCAGCCAGGTCGGCTATTTTACGGGCAGATACGTTGCTGCTCTCCGCCAGCTTTCTGACCTCGTCGGCGACCACGGCAAACCCTCGTCCAGCCTCTCCTGCCCTGGCGGCCTCTATGGCTGCGTTAAGAGCCAGTAGGTTTGTCTGGTCTGCGATTGTCCCTATCTCCTGGACGAAGCTCTGAATCTCCCTGGCCCTGTCGCTGAGTCCTTTGACCTCTCCTGCGGCGATCTCCGATCCCTCGGCTACAGCCTTTATGCTCTTGGCCACCTTTTCCGCCGCCTCGGCTCCGCTTTCCCCCGCTGCCTTTGCTCTGTCCGCCTCGGATGCCATCTCGGCGTTTTTTCTGGAGGACGACAGGGCTCCGCTTGCGACCTCCTCAACGCTGGCGTTGATCTCCTCGCTGGCTGTCGCCAGGCTCTCAACCTGGAACGATATGTTGTTGACCCCAGCCCGAGACTCCTCCACCCCGGCGTTGGACTCCTCCGCCAGGGCGGCGAACTCCTCGGCGGTTGCACCGAGCTTTTCCGCAGCTGAGGCTATGGCCATGACCGATTCCCTCTGGTTGGCTATCATGGCGGATAGGGCGTCGGCCATTATCCCTATTTCGTCTAGGGATCGTACGTTAAAATCCTCTCTCGTTATTGTCAGGTCCCCGTCCCTAGCCATAGAGGCCAGGTGGACCACCCTCTTTATGGGCCTCACTACCTGCCTGACTATGAGCCACACCAGGATCGCTATTAATAGAGCCCCCGCCAGGGAGACTACGAGAGATAGGGTCATGACCCTCACCGAAGAGGCCAGAACCTCGTCTTCCCTGAGGACCACCCCTAGGCTCCAGGGCGTATCGGTTCCTATGACCTGGATCGGGGCGAAGGCTTTGAGGGTGTTTTGCCCCAGAGACTGAGACCAGGCCACCTCCAGAAACGACTCGCCTGACTGGATTTTTCTCAGTGTGGGCGCTCCTGCCTCTCCCTTTAGCTCTCCGGCTATCTCGCCGATCCTGGCCTTATCCGGGTGGCTGGCTAAGGTGCCGGTGTAGGACA
>CAYNAN010000127.1:0-1360 GCA_964395085.1 uncultured Synergistaceae bacterium | reverse complement strand
GTCCCGTCGTGTCCCTCGGCGTCGATGAACTCAGCGTCCTTGCCGTCGAACGAATTGGGTTCCCAACATCCCCATACTCCGTTGAAGTTGGGGTTCCCCCTGAGGGTCTGGGCCATTATACCGTTGACCTCTTCCCTGTCGATCTTTCCCGATTCTCTCATCCCCGATATTACGTTGGCCATCCCTCTGGTGGCCTCCATCGCCATCTCCAGCTCCACCCTGATCTGGTTGGCGTATTCCCTGGACATGGTGAGAGCCAGTTTGTGGGCCTGCTCCATGCTCTCTTCGCGGCTCATGTACGTGGAGATCCCTACGACCACCGCCAGCACCAGCAGCACCGACGCTAAAATCAGCGCCGTTATCTTGCACTGTAGACCTGCTTTGCATCTCACATTTGACATCTCCCTTCCTGCCCCAAGGTGTTTCACGTCCGTGTAGTGTTCAGTCTCGTAGGTCAATGATACACTATTTTCTTTTGAGAAAAAAACAGGGGCCTCCCCTTCGGGAGGTCCCCGGTTTTTTAGTTAAAACGCCTTTCTAGCCTCCAATATCTCCTTCCAGGCCCTCTCCGCCGCCTCGTCGAGGGCTTCCTTTATGTCCTTGCCCTCAAGTAATACCGCGTCTAGAGCCGAGGCTATGCCGTAGTGGTGCTGGTTGTAGAACTTCTCGTAGACGTAGTAAACCAAGGTCAGTCCGCACTGGGACGGGCCGGAGGTGTTTCTGAAGAGCATATAGGACATGTCGAAAACCTTAAAAAAGTTTATGGCCGTTATGACCGCCACGAACAGTATGGACGGAGAGAGAAGAGGGACGGTTATGCGGAATATCCTCTACCAGAACCCAGCTCCGTCGGCCTCGGCGGCACGGCGAAAATTGCCGTCTATGATCTGGAGTCCCGTCAGGAATATGAGCAGGTTGTATCCCGCGCTTTTCCAGACCCCCACTATGACCAGGGCTATCCTCCCCCAGTAGGGTTCCTGTAGCCAGCCGATTACCTCCATTCCAACCGACGCTAAAAAGGCGTTTATGAGGCCGTGACGGGAGTGAAATATCCAGTTCCACACCAGGGCCACCGCCATGGTGGAGGTCACGAAGGGCAGAAAGTAGACGGTCTGGAAAAACCTTTTAACAAGTCAAGCGGAATTCCCCATCTTCTAAGCCAAAGGCGAAAGGTGGGGATGGATAGCTTGTCGCCAATAGGCGATAAATCTTGTTTTTTATCTACTCAGTGGTGTAGGATATAAATAGGGTGATGAAGATGCTGCTAGACACAAATAACCATTCAGTAGGGCAAAAAGCGAGGTTAAATCATGCTAAGAGCCTATAAATATCGTATATATCCTAATATGGAGCAAAAAAG
>CAYNAN010000126.1:0-5576 GCA_964395085.1 uncultured Synergistaceae bacterium | reverse complement strand
CGACGTCCTGTCGCCCCATTCGTACTCAAAGGCGGCATGTCGAGTATACGGGCTCGAAGGGGCTTAGTCGGAACGATCTCTCCGAGGGTCAGAATTTTTAGAGATTCCCCCTAGATGTTGGAAACTATCATGACCAGGCCGGTTGCCGCGATCAAGAGCAAGGTCATCCTCCGAAAGACCCTCTCAGGCAACAACCGAGAGGCTTTGATGCCTAACCACGTCCCGATCAAAAGCACCGGAGCGTAGGACAAAGTAATCAACGTCACCTGGCCCGTCAGGACCCTCTTATAGAGGTAGAGGGCTATCGTCGCCAGGTTCAACGACAGAAAATACGCCGCCAGGTTTGCCCTGAACTCGTCCTTATCCACCCCCTGGTTCGACAGAAAAAGCACCACCGGGGGCCCACTCATGGAGAGGCTGCCGTTCAACACCCCGCTGACCAGCCCTATCGGCAACAACGCCCATAGCCTGTAAGGAAGGGGTTTTCTCCAGCCAGACAGCATAACCAAGGATACCAGCACTATGAACCCTCCCACGAAGAGCCTGAAGGAGCGAGGATCCATGGCGGTCAGCGCCCATATACCGACAGGAAGGGAGATCACCCCTCCCGCCAGTATAGGCAGAACCTTTTTGAAGTCCAAAGACGAACCGCAGTCCCTAAGCACCATCAGGTTGAGCCCCAAACTGACCAGGACCAACATGGGGATAACCACCTCTTGGGGCAGGAAGAACAGCAAAAAAGGGGCGGCGACCAAGGAAAAAGCGAAACCTGCGCAACCCTGGACGACGCTTCCCGCGAAGACGGCTACCCCGCCCAGGACCAGGGATGACATTCTATGAGCGCTCCACAGGGGCCAGGCCAGAGCCCTCCCTGTTTACTTTAAAGGCCTTCACCAGGTCCACCAGCTCATCGGACCGAGCGGACATCAGCTGGGCCTCGTCGGAGACCCCTCCCGATGCTCTGGCGGTCTCGTCCGTGGCGGTCCTGACGTTGTCCATCATGTCCGAAACGTCCACTATCGTCCGAGACACCGACTCTATGGCCGAGGCCATCTCCTGGCTGGACTTGGACTGAGACTCGGCAACCTGGGCTATCTCTCCTATGGCCTCCGCGGCCCTGTCTACCTGCTCGAGAACTGAGCCCAGCTTCTCCCGGGCCTTCTCCGCCCGAGATACCACTGCCTCCACCATGGTCTCCGTCTCCTCCGCCACTGTAACCGAGTTACGGGCCTTCTCTATGAGGCTGTCTATCAGCTTCTCGACCTCCTGGGCGGCCTTTGCGGACTCCTCTGCCAGCTTTCTGACCTCCTCAGCCACCACAGCGAAGCCTCTGCCCGCCTCCCCAGCTCTAGCAGCCTCTATGGCGGCGTTCAAGGCGAGAAGATTGGTCTGGTCCGCTATGGTCGTTATGGTGCTGACGAACTTGACTATGGATTCAACCGACGTAGCGAGGTCGGAGATATTGGCCTTGGTCTTGGCGGTCTGGTCACCCAATCCCTGGACATCGTCTATGGTCCTGGCCATCTCACCTACAGCGTCGTTTGTGCTACGCCTGGAGCTCTCTCCGGCAGCCGCGGCGTCCTGAGCGGACTTAGCCGCCCTCTCAGAACCTGCGGCTATCTCCTCTATCCCTGCCGAGGACTGCTGCAACGAAGCAGCTCCTGCCTCGGCAAGCTCCGCCACCTTGTCCACTGCGTTTTGAACCTCTGTCATGGAGGCGTTCATCTCCTCCGCCAGGGCCGCCAGGGTTCCAGCTCCGTCGGAGAACTGTCCAGATCTGTCCAATATCTGTCTAACGACGTCTCTCTGACGGCCCATCATCTCCGACAGGGCCTCGGCCATAGCGGACATCTCACCGGAACTGCCAACGTTGAAATCCGATCTGTCCACTGTGAGGTCTCCGTCCCTGCCCCTTTCGGCAAAGCGAATAACCGATTTTATGGGAGACGTGACGCTCCTCGAGAGGAATAGGCCAAGGGACAGGGCCAGCACCACGCCGACCAGTACCGCCACGGAGGAGGCCTTCATAGCCCCAGAAGCAACGTCCCTTCCGGATTTGACCGAGGCAATAGTCTCCTTCTGGTTGGCCGATATGACCTGTTCCATCGCGGATGCAACCGACTCCTGAGCTATGGACATATCCCCTCGATAGAAATCGGCCATCTTTCCGTAGATGGCGACCGACTGATCCGCAACGTCTGTGGCGTTCTTGAAAAGCCTCCTCATGACCGAAAGGGGCGACAGGACACGGCTGACGTAGGCCATCTCAAGCCTCTCCCTGAGCATCTCGTCGGAAATAGTGCCCTTTTGTTGAACCAGCTTGTTGATGAAGACCGCGCCCTTATGGATCTTCTCGTGCTGTATGGTCATGAGCTTGAATACATCTTTCAGCTTGGCATTGGGCGATTCGAAACCGGCCAAGAACACCCCCAAATCGCACTTGGAGTTATCAAGCTGGCCCGTAAAGCTGGTCTGAGTAACTATGGCCTCGCTGAGCTTTATCACCCAGTCCTCGTGTTTCGACAGAAGAACCGCCAGCTGAGATTTAAACAGGGTTGGGCTGTCTATGCCCAGCTCGTCCATTTCGCCGCAGAGAGCCAAAAACCCGTCAACTCCGTCCTTCCACGACCGCCAAGCAGGGGCAAAGGCCTCCCATGCCTGGGCCTCCGAGTCGGATTTCGGCAAGGAGGAAAACCGTCCGATGAGGGATTCGGCCTTGCCGAATCTATCGAAGATATCGCCGTAAAGGGCCAAACGACGGTCAGGGGGAAGTCCCTCCTGGATCAGTTGAGCCCCGTCCTCAGCGATCTTCAGCTGCTCGGAGTGGACCAGGGAGATTATGTTCATCCCCTCCATCCTGACCGCTGCAAGCTCCTCTACAACGTCGGAGACCTTTCCCAGCCCCCTGTAACCGGCTATCCCGACTATACCGCAGATAGCTGCGACCAGCAGGAAACCTCCGGTCAATTTTGTGGAAATCTTCAAAACGACATCATCTCCCCTCTAACGTAAGGAAGCCTTGGTTCCTATGGCCATCATGAGATCGTCAAAAGCCTGGATAAAGGCCTGGACTCCTTGATCCATGAGCTTCGAGGTCACCTGGCCCAGGTCTATCCCAGACTCGGCCATTAAGTTCCTTCGGGACGACGCCCCGTCCAGATCAAGCCCTATCCGGTCCTCCACAACCCCGTGGTCCATAAACGCCTCCATAGTGGCAGGAGGGACGGTGTTAACCGTATCAGGCCCCATCAGCTCCTCCACGTAGAAGGTATCCCTGTAGGCCTCGCTCTTGGTTCCGGTACTGGCCCAAAGCATCCTCTGAGGAGAGGCCCCTTTAGCGGCGAGATTGCCCCATCTGGAGGACGAAAACAGCTCTTTCCAGCCCGAGTAGGCTAGCCTGGCGTTGTCGACGCCACAGTGTCCCACGACGTCAGAGAGTCCCTTTTCCATGAGGACCGGATCCAGTGCCGAGTCGAGTCGACTCACGAACAGGGAGGCTACGGACCTTATCGAGGACAGGTCCTCTCCCCTTTCGAGTCGCCTCTCCAAGCCCTTTATGTAGGCTAAGTTAACCCTCTCGGACTGATCAACGGAGAAGATGAGCGTGGCGTTCACCGATATACCCATGGCGGTGGCCTCCTCTATGGCGACCATCCCTGCCTCCGTGGCCGGTATCTTTATCATGACGTTTGGGCGACCCAGAAGACCCCTCAGCTTGATCGCCTGAGCCACAGTGCCTTCTACGTCGTCAGCCAACCGAGGATCCACCTCCAGGCTGACGTAGCCATCCAGACCACCTGTGGCCTGGAACACCGGCAACAGGATATCAGCGGCTCTACCGACGTCCTCTATGGCCAGCTCCTGGTAAATATCCTCCACCGATAGACCGGCCTTGGAAAAAGCGGAAATAGGGCCGTCGTACTCCACTCCCTCACCTATGGCCTTCTTGAATATGGCGGGGTTTGACGTCACGCCTCTGACTCCCTGGGAGACCATCTCCAAAAGCCCGCCCGAGTCCAGCAGTTCCCTGCTTATAAAATCACACCAGATGCTCTGCCCCAGCTCCGAGGCCCTCCACAAAGAACTCACATACACCATTCCCTTCTGTATCGATAAAAATCAAACCTTGGCTAGCCCTCTGTCGGATTCGAGAACGTAGCCCGAGGTTATCTCCCTCAGCTCGATCAACCTCTTGTCCTGCCCTTCTCTCACCTTTCGAAGCTCCTCCAGCTTAGCTCCCATCCTATCGGCGGCCAGTTTCATCTCCCTCGCCGATTCACTTCCGTTGTTGAGCATGGACGCGATGGAGTCGACCGCCCTGGCGATCTCCTGCGTGCTGGCCGACTGTTCTTCGGAAGCAGCGGCGATGGACTGGATACCCTCAGCCATGGTGGCGACCCCCTCCGCCGCCTGTCTTATCTCTCCGGCTGCCTGGTCGGCCCTTCTAAGAAGGTCCTCCATCATGGCCCCAGCGTCTTTTGTGTCCTTGGCTGCCACCGCCATATCCTGCTGCACCTTGTCTATGACGTTTTTGATGCTGGAAGCGGCGTTGTTGCTCTCCTCAGCCAGTTTCCTGACCTCCTCCGCGACGACGGCAAAGCCCCTGCCAGCCTCCCCCGCCCTAGCTGCCTCTATGGCAGCGTTGAGGGCCAGGAGATTGGTCTGGTCCGCTATGGTGACTATTGTATTTACGAAGCCGGTGATACCGCTGACGGATCCCTCCAGCTCGGCCATAGCCTCCATAACCCTTGAGGTCGCCTCACCGGCCCTGGCCGTCCCGGATGACACGTCGTCAACGGCCCTCCGTCCCTGCTTGGCGTTCTCCGACACAGAGTGGGCCTTCTCGCTCAACTCGGTCACAACCTGGGTGGAGCTGGATACGCCAGAGGACACCTCCTCCACCCCAGCGTTCGTCTCCTCTGCGGATGAAGCTATTGAGTCCACCATATCCGCCACAACCTTAGACGCACCCTCGACCGCCCCAAGAGCGTCATGGACGTCGGAGGCGATATCCCTCATTACCTTGGACCCAGAGGCAAACTGATCGTTCATACCGTTGACCTTTTTGACCAGCTGGCGGTACTCCTCAAGGATACGGCCGAAGGCCACCATAACCCGATCTATCTCGTTTATACTGTCCTCCCTGGCTCTGACTTTCACGGAAAGATCGCCCTGAGCGATGCGATCCGCCACAGACACGACGTTCTTTAAGGGGGAGACCAGTTTTATGACTATCAGGGTCAGGACCAACAGCCCCAAAAAGGCCAATGGGATGGTCCAAAACAGCAACCCCCTCTTCATGGCGCTGACGGGAGCCATGGCCAAGTCGGCGTTGACCACGACCATTACGAACCAAGGAGTCCCGCCTATCCGCTGGATGTACCCCCTCGAGTGCCTTCCGTTAAAGACGTATTCCAACGATACCGGAGATTGAGAGGAAAACACCCCTGATTCCAGGCAGGCCTCCCACAGGGATGGAGCGCTGTCTTTCATGTAGACCCCGGCCTCCACCTTGGGATGGGAGACTATGGCCCCTTTTCCGTCCATCACTATGCCATAACTGCCCTCTCCTAGGC
>CAYNAN010000125.1:3451-5601 GCA_964395085.1 uncultured Synergistaceae bacterium | reverse complement strand
GAAACCTGGAGGGAAGCATCACCATAATGGGAGACAGGGGAACCGCAAAGATAGGCGGCGTCGCCATGAACAAAGTGGAGATCTGGGACTTCGACGCGCCTCACCAAATGGACGAACAGCTTGGCTCGGTAAGTTACGACCCCAAGAGCGTCTACGGAGGGGGACACTACGTCCTATACAGTAGGATCCCGGGTTTTCTGAACAAAACGGAAGGGCTTTACGGTTTCGTCAGTGCCAGAGAGGGAAGGAAGACCGTCGAGGTGTTGGAGAGGGCTTATGGGACCGATAAAAGTCTGGGGTAATCGCTTTGGGGCAAGGTATGGGAGGTAGGTTTACCGGTGTTAGCAAGATAATATCCGGTATTTTAAAATCAAACCTATTTCGTTCTGCGGGAACCTATGGCTTTTTCTCGTTGCTCAGTGTGGCGATTCCTTTCTTGCTGCTTCCGGTTATGACTAGGTATCTTACTCCCGATGACTACGGTATCGTCGCTATATTTGGGGTTATGGTCACTCTTGCAACCCCGTTTGTGGGGCTCAGTGCTCACGGTGCATACGGAAGAGCTTTTTTTGCCCCTGACCGGTTTGACGCCGATGTCTATATGGGGACGGTGGTATTTTTTGTCATCGCGACTGGACTTGCGATGCAGGGGTTGTTTTATCTTTTCAGAGGAACTCTCAGTGACATATTCTCTTTTCCTGCTTCCTGGATGTGGTCCGTTCCCCTAGTTGCATTGTCCTCCGTGATTGGACAGATAGTCCTGACTTCTTGGCAGGTCAGAGAAGCCCCAAAGTCCTATGGCCTTTTCCAAAACGGAAGGACCCTGTCGGAGTTACTTGGAGCTCTGGGATTAGTCGTCCTTTTGGGTATGGGGTGGCAGGGCAGGATACTGTCAAAAACGGCTGTTTCTGTCCTTTTCGCTATGCTTGGGATTTGGGTTATGGTTAAAAATCGTTGGCTGAGGCCTCGTTTTGATAGAACCTATTTAGCACATGCCCTGTGCTTTGGGGTTCCTTTGATACCCCACGGTCTGGCTGGGATACTGAACACGACCATCGACAGGGTCTTCATCTCTCATATGGTGGGAATGGCGGACACGGGGTTATACACCGTTGGTTATCAGATAGGATCCATAATAGGACTTTTAGCTGGATCATTCAACCAGGCCTATGCCCCTTGGCTTTACAGAAAGCTAAATGTGGATTCCTATGGGAAAAAAATAAAGATAGTTCGTTTTACCTACGCTTACTTTATCCTTATAATTCTTCTTGCTCTTTTCCTTGGGTTGATCGCTCCTGTCTTGATGGGCTTTCTTGTCGGCAGGGAATTTCAGGGATCCGTCGTCTTTGTCGTATGGATAGCGATGGGATACGCCTTTAGCGGGATGTACTATATGGTCGTGAACTATATTTTTTACGCCGAAAAAACCCGTGTTTTGGCCTTGGCGACTTTTCTTGGGGCTATGATAAACATCGTTTTGAATTATTTTTTTATAAAACTAAACGGGGCTGTAGGAGCCGCTCAAGCCACCTCGTTAACCTACGTGCTGACTTTTCTCTTTGTGTGGTATGTCGCTTCAAAGGTCTACCCTATGCCGTGGAAAGAGGCTCTAAAGACAACAAAACTGAAAGACGGTGAACACAGATGAAAACCCTAGTGACCGGTGCAGGAGGCTTTATCGCCTCCCACCTCGTGGAAAAGCTGGTGGATCAGGGCCATGAGGTTCGTGCCTTCGTCCGCTATAACTCAAGCAACTCCTGGGGGTGGCTGGAGGACTCCCCCTGTAGGGACTCGATCGAGATAATATCCGGCGACATCCGAGACTACGACCTGGTTCAGGCGGCCCTTAAAGGCTGCGATACGGTCTACCACCTCGCCGCCCTCATAGGCATTCCCTATTCCTACGTCTCCCCTCTGGCCTACGTCCGAACCAACGTAGAGGGAACCTACAACGTCCTTCAGGGGGCCAGGGAATACGGGGTGAAGGTTATCCATACCTCCACCAGCGAGACCTACGGAACCGCCCAGTACGTCCCTATCGACGAGGATCATCCTATAAATCCTCAGTCTCCCTACGCCGCCAGCAAGGCCTCCGCCGACTTTTTGGCCCTGTCCTACCACCGCTCCTTCGACCTTCCTGTGTCGGTGGT
>CAYNAN010000125.1:0-3351 GCA_964395085.1 uncultured Synergistaceae bacterium | reverse complement strand
GGCTGTCAGGTCGAGATAGTCTCCGACGAGCAGCGTATCCGTCCCTCCAAAAGCGAGGTGGAGCGGCTACTGTCCAATCCGTCAAGAATGGAATCCCTCTCCCGCTGGAAGGCAACCGTCTCTCTGGACGAGGGGCTTAAAAAGACGGTGGAGTGGATGAAAGACCGTAAATCGCTCTATAAAAGCGACCTGTACAACGTCTAGGCTCGGAGCGGCTGACGTGACCTCTAAAAATAGAGCCCGCCGTAAGATAGCGGTAGTGACTGGAACCAGGGCGGAATACGGCCTGCTTTACTGGCTCATGAAGGAGATCCAGTCCGACCCAGACCTGGACCTCCAACTGATAGTCACCGGTGCTCATCTCTCTCCCGAGTTCGGTCTTACCTGGAGGGAGATCGAATCCGACGGCTTTTCCGTAGACAGATCGGTGGAGATGCTCCTGTCGGGGGATTCTACAGTGGCGATAACCAAGTCCCTCGGGCTTGGCCTTATAGGTTTTGCCGAAGCCTTTAAGGAGCTGAGCCCCGACGTTGTTGTGATCCTGGGGGATAGATACGAGATGTTAGGGGTAGCGGTGGCGGCCAACTTAGCCGGTATCCCCATAGCCCATATCCACGGAGGGGAGATAACCCTAGGGGCGTACGACGACTCCTTCCGTCACGCCATAACCAAGATGAGCTCTCTGCACTTCGTCGCCAACGAAACCTACAGAGACAGGGTTATCCAGATGGGAGAATGTCCCGAATCGGTGTTCGTCGTCGGTCCCGCCTGCGCCGACTCCCTGTCCAGACAGGCCCTTCCATCCAAAAAGGACCTGGAGGAATATCTTTCCATAGACCTGGGGAAGCCCCTTATGGTGGTGACATACCATCCCGAGACACGCTCGTCGCTATCCTCGGAAGACCAGATCGAACGGCTGCTTCGTGCCCTTGACCGGTTTAGAGATGCCACCATGGTCTTTACCGGGGCCAACGCCGACACCGACGGACGGATCATAAACGACCGCATAGCCCATTTCTGTGCCGATGACCCTAAAAGCAGGGTATTCGTCCAGTCTCTTGGAAGAAAACGGTACTGGGGGATGTTGTCCATCGCCGACGTGGTGGTCGGCAACTCGTCCAGCGGCGTAATAGAGGCTCCACTAGTAGGGATTCCGGTGGTGAACGTCGGGGATAGACAGGCCGGTCGAATAAGGGACCCTCTGGTGATAGACTGCCCCTGCGATGAAGAGGCCATAAAATCCTCGATAGGCCTGGCCCTGGATCGAGGCAGGGTGGATACCAACGGTAGGGTAGAATTGCCCAGTCCCGCTGTGACCATGGCCAATCACCTTAGGACCTTCGAGTTCAAAACGCCGAAAGGCTTTTACGACATACCCTGGAGGGAGAGGATTTAATGGCCGTCTACATAATCGCCGAAGCAGGCGTAAACCACAACGGATCTATGGACATGGCCCTGAAGCTGGTGAACGCCGCCGCCGAAGCTGGGGCGGACGCCGTGAAGTTTCAGACCTTCAAGGCTGAAAAACTGGTCAAAAGGGACGCTCCCAAGGCGGAGTATCAGATAAAAACCACCGGAGCGGGAGAATCCCAGTTCGACATGCTTCGTCGGCTGGAGCTCTCCGAGGACGACCACCGAAGGATACAGGCAGCCTGTAAGGATAGAGGGATCGACTTTCTGTCCACCCCTTTCGATCAGGACAGCCTGTCCTTTTTGGCGGACAATCTGGGTCTCAAAAAGATCAAGCTGGGATCCGGGGAGGTGACCAACGGTCCACTGCTCCTGAAGGCGGCTAAAGCGGACCTGTCGGTTATTCTATCCACCGGAATGAGTCTTTTAGGGGAGGTGGAGATGGCCTTAGGCTGTCTGGCCTTCGGCTATATGGGCCTTGAAAATCCCTCAAAAGAGGGGTTCGTGGCGGCCTATTCGGACCCTGAGGGCCGTTCTCTTTTGAGGGAGAAGGTGACGGTGTTGCACTGCACGTCCGAGTACCCCGCTCCCCTGGAGGACGTAAACCTGAACTGCATGGTGACCATGGGAAAGGCCCTGGGCCTGTCGGTGGGATATTCCGACCACACCCAGGGTATCTCGGTTCCTATCGCAGCTGTGGCCCTAGGGGCTACGGTGGTCGAGAAACACTTCACCTTGGATAAAAATCTGCCTGGGCCGGACCACAGGGCCTCTATAGACCCAGATGAGATGGCCTCTATGGTGAAGGCCATAAGGGACGTGGAGCTGGCACTAGGGGACGGAACAAAAACGGTGACAGCCAGCGAGAGGACGAACCGGCTTACGGTCAGAAAAAGCCTTGCCTTCTCGTCGGACCTTCCTTACGGTTCGACCGTAGAAGAGCGCCACCTGCTGCCTCTCCGCCCTGGGAATGGGGTTTCTCCCATGGAGATGTGGGATGTCCTGGGGCGAACCACGGTTAAGGACGTTAAAGCAGGGGACCTTCTCTAAGTGGGCTGGATAATATTAGGAGGAGGCGGCCACGGCTCTGTCATAGGGGATATCCTCTTGAGCGACGGCCACTCCGTCGACGGCTTTACCGACATATCTCCCTCGCCCCCTCTTTTGGGCCGAATCCCATATCTAGGGGACGATCTCGTCGTTTTAGGGATGGACCGACGGGACGTCTGTCTGGCTAACGGAATAGGGTCCGTAGGAGATCCCTTCTTGAGACGGAGGATATTCGAGGACTTTCAGGGCAAAGGCTATGATTTTCCGCCGGTAATATCTAAAAACGCCTATATATCGCCCTTTGCCTCCCTAGGACAGGGGACGGTGATTTTCCCAGGAGCGATTATCCAGACGGCGGTTTCTATCGGTGTAAACGTGATAATAAACACAGGAGCCGTCGTGGACCACGGATGTAAGATAGGAAACCACGTTCATATCGCCCCTGGGGCGGTCCTGTCCGGCGACGTCACAGTAGGGGACCGCTCCCACATAGGGACCGGAGCGTCGGTGATACAGGGAATAGAGATAGGCGAAGGTGCGATCGTTGCCGCTGGGGCCGTGGTCGTTAAGTCCGTTGGAGACGGAGAGACTGTTAAGGGAGTTCCCGCAAGGAGGAGATTATTATGAGGTACTGCACAAGGTGTGTCATGCCTGATACTCGCCCAGGAATACTGTTCGACGAAGAGGGAGTCTGCTCCGCTTGTCGTGCCTACGAGAGAAGGGCCTTAGTGGACTGGGACTCTCGGAAAAAAGAGTTTGAGGCTCTCTGCGATCGGCATAGGAACAAAGGAACCTCGGGCTATGACTGCATGATAGCTGTAAGTGGCGGTAAAGATAGTCACTTCCAGGTTCACGTCATGAAAGAGCTTATGGGCATGAACCCACTGCTGG
>CAYNAN010000124.1:0-5657 GCA_964395085.1 uncultured Synergistaceae bacterium | reverse complement strand
TTATCCACCCCATCGCCATGGATCCGGGCCTTCGCTTCGCCATCCGTGAGGGCGGCCACACCGTCGGAGCTGGCGTCGTAACCGAGATCATCGAGTAAATTATATAGTGGTCTGCCCTCGCCTTGGCTGGGGCGGACCCTCATATTTGAGGAGTGAGTAATATGGCAGATCAGATAGGCCTTCAGTGTACCGAGTGCAAGAGGCGGAACTATATCAGCTCCGTGAACAAGAAAAACATGAGCGGGAAACTGGAGCTCAGCAAGTACTGCAAGTTCTGCAAAAAACACACCTTGCATAAAGAGACCAAGTAGTGTAGAATACGTTCTTGGCGCAGGTCCGTAGCTCGAATTGGTAGAGCACCGGACTCCAAATCCGGGGGTTGAAGGTTCGAATCCTTCCGGGCCTGCCATTTATTTCAAATTTAATGTGTGACGAAGGGAGGCCAGGGTCGTGCAGAATTTCTTCGGTTTTCTTCGTGAGGCCAGAGCCGAGCTCAAGAAGGTAACGTGGCCTGGCAAACAGCAGGTTTGGTATTCCACCCTGGTCGTCATATTCGTGACCCTACTTGTAGCTGTCTACCTCGGGATCGTCGATATGGCGTTGACGGGAATCTTCTCGAGGGTTATTGGATAGTTCTTCAGGTTGATGTCGTGAAGGACTCCAGTATCTGAGAGCAGGGAGGTTTAAGGGGGCCGAAGAATCGGGTCCCTTTTTTTATCATGGCGACCAATACACAGAGACAGTGGTTCATCGTACAGACCTACGCGGGATACGAGAATAAGGTCAAGGCAAACCTTGACCAGCGGATTGCGACCATGGGAATGGAGGACAAGATCTTCAACGTTCTCGTCCCGGTTGAGGAGAAAATGGTGGTCAAGGACGGCAAGTCCAAAAAGGTCATCAAAAAACTGTTCCCCAGCTACGTCCTGGTCGAGATGGTCATGGAGGACCAGCCTTGGTATGTGGTTCGCCACACTCCAGGCGTGACGGGGTTTGTCGGTTCGGGCAACCATCCGATACCTCTCAGCCAAAAAGAGATCGACGATGTCATGGACAAGATTGGCCGTTCCGGTTCAAACAAAGCCGATAGGCCGACTTTTGAGATGAACTTCGCTAAGGGGGACGTAGTTAAGGTCAAATCCGGTCCCTTCGAGGGTGCTGTTGGCCCTATCGTGGACGTCCTTCCCGACAAGGGGAAGGTAAAGTTCTCCGTATCGGTTTTTGGAAGGGATACCCTCGTCGAAATAGACTATACAGAGCTGGAGAAGCTCTAGTTTTTATCGGTCGGTGAGTTCATCGGCTATGACAAACAAGTGAGAGGAGTTTTTACATATGGCCAAGAAAGTTATCGGTCAGATCAAGTTGCAGTTACCTGCGGGAAAGGCGACTCCGGCGCCTCCTGTTGGACCTGCCCTTGGTCAGCACGGTGTCAACATAATGGAGTTCTGCAAGCAGTTCAACGCAAAGACCAGCGACCAACCTGGGATGATAATTCCCGCGGTGATCACTGTCTATGCCGATCGTAGCTTCACCTTTGAACTCAAGACACCACCAGCAAGCGTCCTGATAAAGAAGTTTGCCGGACTTCCGAAGGGATCAGGTGAGCCCAACAAGAACAAAGTCGGCACTCTGACCAAGGATCAGGTCAGGGAGATAGCCGAGATAAAGAAACAGGATCTTAACGCAAACGACGTGGAGGCGGCCATGTGCATGATCGCTGGAACCGCCCGTTCAATGGGAGTAACCATATCCGAGTAGGATCTGTATCTCCCAGTGGCAGGGAATATCTCCCGCTATGACCACAAACAAGGAGGACTTTTAAAATGGCAAAGGTAGGTAAACGTTATTCAGCTCTGTCCAAGAAAGTCGATTCTCTCAAACTTTACGGGCTTGACGAGGCAGTCTCCCTGGTTAAAGAGAACGCCAACGCCAAGTTCGACGAGAGTATCGAGGTTCATCTTCGCCTAGGCGTCGATCCCCGTCATGCTGATCAGCAGGTACGTAGCACCGTGGCGCTTCCTCACGGAACAGGAAGGACCATCCGCGTGCTCGTCATCACCACCGGAGAGCAGGGAGAAGCTGCAAGGGAGGCTGGTGCGGACTTCGTCGGCGGAGAGGACATGGTAAACAAGATCCAGGGCGGCTGGCTTGATTTTGAGGCGGTTGTCGCCACTCCAGACGCGATGAAGATCATCGGTCGTCTCGGTAAGGTTCTTGGGCCTCGTGGGCTTATGCCCAGTGCCAAGGCTGGAACCGTCACGAACGACGTGGCCGGAGCTGTCAGGGAGATCAAGGCCGGTAAGGTTGAGTTCCGTGTCGATAAGTTCGGCATAGTCCATAACTCTGTTGGCAAGGCCTCCTTCTCCAAGGAGAACCTCCTTGAGAACGTGAAGGCTTTCTACTCCGCGATCCTTAAGGTCCGTCCCTCTGCAGCTAAGGGAACCTACGTTAAGAGTTTTACCATGAGCTCCACCATGGGCGTGGGGGTAAAGGTGGACGCTTCCTCCGCTCAGAAGGATCTTTCCGAGTAGATCTGGACAGATATACGTCCTTGATGTATAATTCCATCTGTTAACGAGCTTAAGACAGTGG
Organism: uncultured Synergistaceae bacterium; assembly: GCA_964395085.1. Classification (GTDB taxonomy): domain Bacteria; phylum Synergistota; class Synergistia; order Synergistales; family Dethiosulfovibrionaceae; genus Dethiosulfovibrio. The sequence goes on along the minus strand of CAYNAN010000124.1, from coordinate 3,065 downwards.
GTTCTCTTAGGAGAATAATGGCCTATGCCGCCCGCCGAGGTTCGGGGTCCGTCAAATTCGACCTAGGTTGGTCGTATATTTCGGTATAATCCCCCCGATCCTATGGATCAGGGGGTTTTTGGTTTACTTTTTTATAACTAAGGAGGTGAAAATATGCCTGCATCAGTAAAATATGAATTGGTCTCTGAACTTAGAGATAAGCTTCAAGGTGTTGAGGCTGTGTTCGTCTGTGAGTACAGAGGTCTTAACGTCGCTCAGGCGACCGAAATTCGCCGTCTCGTCAGAGAGGCCGGTGGAGAGATGAAGGTGGCCAAGAACACCTTGGTGAGGATAGCCCTTTCCGAGGTAGGGATGGCTTCCCCTGAGGAGCTCACAGTCGGTCCTAACGTCTACGTTATAGCTCCAACCAACAGCCCCGCTGTGGCGAAGGCTCTTAAGGAGTTCGCCGCTAAAAAAGAGAACAAGGCCATGATCGTCAAGGGTGGTGTCATGGGAACCAACGTTCTCAACCTGGACCAGGTTATGTCCCTTGCCGATCTGCCCTCCAGGGATCAGCTTATCGCTCAGGTCGTTGGAACCATCGCAGCTCCCCTTCGCGGTCTGGTCACGGTGCTTTCCGGTCCCTCAAGAGGGTTGGTCACCTGTCTCTCGCAGCTTGCTGAGAAAAAAGGTTCTGACGCAGCGTAAGGTTGCCTGAACAATTTTTAAAAAAACACATACCGAAGGGACTTTCCCAGAGGATTTTAAGGAGGAAAAATATAATGACCCGTGATGATATCATAAAGGCTATTGAAGAGATGTCCGTGCTTGAGCTCTCCGAGCTCGTGAAGGAACTTGAGGATAAGTTCGGCGTGTCCGCAGCTGCTCCTGCCATGATGATGGCCGCTCCAGCTGCCGCTGCCGCGGTAGTAGAGGACGAGAAGACCGAGTTCAACGTCGTTCTTAAGGCCTCCGGCTCCGAGAAGATAAAGGTTATCAAGGTCGTTCGTGAGATCACCGGCCTTGGCCTTAAAGAGGCTAAGGAGATCGTCGACAACCCTGGCAAGGCTCTTAAAGAAGGAGTCTCCAAGGAAGAGGCAGAGACCCTCAAGAAGCAGCTTGAGGAAGTCGGCGCCTCCGTCGAGCTCGCCTAGCTCCTACAAAACGGGAAAAAGCGATTCCTCTCTGGAATCGCTTTTTTTGTTGACCTCATGTAGTCGTTATGGTATACCCTTGATAGAGAATATCATTATCTTTTAGGAGGTCTTGCCGTGAGTGAACTGAGGAAGGCTGTGGACGCGTTTTGGAGCGATCTGAGGGGCGGGCGTAACAATATCATCAGCTGCGAGCAACTCAACCAGTCCATTGAAAAAGGCTGTCCCCTGTATCTTCTGGACATCAGAAAACCTGAGGACTACGCTGAAAAGCATATAGATGGGGCTATCAACGTTCCTTGGGCTGAGGTGGGAGACTACCTTGACGATTTCCCAAAGGACGATATGATAATAGTCATCTGCTACACAGGACAGACGGCGGGGCAGACTGTAGCGATTCTCAGGCTTTTGGGCTTTGACGCCTGCTCCCTCAAAGGAGGAATGAGCTGTGATCAGGCTTATCTTCCACTCGCAGCCACCTGTCCCTCCTGAGCTTAATATAGCCTCTCTGTCAGAGCGGCCTCACTGCCCGACGATAATCTCGTCGGGTTTTTTTGTGTTATTTGTCCTTTTTAGTCCTATAATCTGGTCATAGTTCGAAAGGGGTGTTAGCTATGGTAATAGACGTTCACGTCCACGTTTATCCCGAGGATCTAGTCAGGGATCAGGAATCCATATCCCAGAGGGAGCCTCACTTTGACCTTCTGACCCATAACAGAGTTCATAAATGGGGAACTGTGGAGGACCTTATAAAGAGGATGGACGATACCGGCGTGGAAGAAAGCTGGATATTCGGTTTCGCGTTCAAGGATATGGGGCTGTGCCGGCTGTGCAACGATTACGTGATAGATGCCGTAAGGAGATGGCCGAACAGGCTAAAGGGGATGGCGGTGGTACCTCCTCTACACCCCGATGCGGAAGGGGAGATAGCTCGCTGTCACGAGGCTGGCCTCATCGGCGTAGGGGAGCTCTTCCCACAAGGACAGGGGCTGGATCTGGACGACGCTAGACAGACATGGAGGATGGTCGGGGCCTGCCACGAGAGAGATATGGTCCTCTTGATCCATACAGCTGAGCCTGTGGGGCACGATTATGACGGCAAGGGCAACGTTGGACCTAAGGAGGCAGCGGAGTTCTGCATCAACCATCCAGAGGCTAAGGTGATATTCGCTCACTGGGGAGGTGGGCTGTGGCTCTACGAGTCCATGCCGGAGATGAAGAAGATTCTGGCTAACGCCAGGTACGATACGGCCGCCTGGCCGTGGCTGTACGGACCTGAGGTGATGGACGCCGCTCTTGCCCTGGGGGTCGGACACAAGATCCTTTATGGCTCAGATTGGCCCATACTGGGCTACGACAGGTATCTCAATCTTTTGGAGAGAACCTCCCTTTCGGATAAGCAAGTCTCTATGGTCTCCGGCGGAAACGCCAGATCCTTTATGCAACAGACCTGTTGACAATTTTGGCGTCCCAATATATACTACCTCTTGCGTTGGTGAGCTTAAGCCCTGGGCGGTTAGCTCAGCGGTAGAGCATCTGCCTTACACGCAGAGGGTCACAGGTTCGAAACCTGTACCGCCCACCATTCATCAACCCGACCTTGCGGGGTCGTAGCTCAGTTGGTTAGAGTGCCGGCCTGTCACGCCGGAGGTCGCGAGTTCAAGTCTCGTCGGCCCCGCCATTTCAACAAATCCCCTGTGTGGCGAGATAGCTCAGTAGGTAGAGCAGCGGACTGAAAATCCGCGTGTCCCCAGTTCGACTCTGGGTCTCGCCACCACTTTGCGGAAGTAGCTCAGGGGTAGAGCACAACCTTGCCAAGGTTGGGGTCGCGGGTTCAAATCCCGTCTTCCGCTCCAGTTCGGCGGCATAGCCAAGTGGTAAGGCAGAGGACTGCAAATCCTTTATCCCCGGTTCGAATCCGGGTGCCGCCTC
>CAYNAN010000123.1:4110-5765 GCA_964395085.1 uncultured Synergistaceae bacterium | reverse complement strand
CCTGTTACGCCTCTTCTTTACATAGTTGGCTCGTTTATTTGAAAACTGGTAAACCTATAAGTACTGATTATTGTGATTGTGAGGATACAGGTAAAATTATAGGCCAAATAAAAAAATATTACTAGCTTCTTAGCTGGTTTTACTGCTACCTTGATGAGACTCGAAATTCTTCTTGCTCAAGAATCCCTTGACAAATCCTCGAAACCCTGTAAAATTCTTCGCCAACATACACCTGCACGGAGAGACCGTGGACGAAAGGAGTGAACCCATATGACGGAGGCAGCTATCAGAACCCAGATCAGCTCTATGAACAGCTTTTATAGCTTTAGCGGCAGCCAGTGGCGTTATTACGTCAGTGGCTATGGTGTTTTGGAAATCCGTCATCGGGACCTGCCGCCGGGAAGCCTCTTTGTGTTAGGGGTATAGTACTTTAGGCGTACAGTAGGGCCGGAAACCGGATTTTCATCCGGGTCCGGTCCTTTTTTTTGTATTTATTTTTTTATGAGACAGGAGGATTTTGCCATGATAGTAGTCCAGATGAAAGATCTTTGTTCGAGCCTCGATATAGCCAGGGTGTGCGATCACCAGGAGAGAAGGGGAGGTCAGGTCAGGGTTGTTTCCGGTCCTCAGGGGCCCTGCGTGGTGTCCGATGGAGCCGCTGTCGATAAGTCGCTGGGGCAGCTTCCTTCGGTCAAGTCGGTCTCCTCCACCAAGAGCTCCTACCCTATGGCGAGCCTGGAGGTCTTCGGGCCCCAGAAGCCCCTGGACCTGGGACGAGGAATAACCATCGGCGGCGGCAAGATGGCTGTCATGGCAGGGCCCTGCTCGGTGGAGAGCCGGGAGCAGCTTCTTGAGACCGCCAAGGGCGTGGCGTCCTCCGGCGCATCGGTCCTGAGAGGAGGGGCCTTCAAACCTCGCTCCAACCCCTACTCCTTCCAGGGCATGGGGGTCGAGGGAATAGACCTGCTAAAAGAGGCCAGGGAGGAGACCGGACTGCCTATCGTCACCGAGGTAATGTCTCCCGAGGACGTCGAGTGGCTGGCCCCTCAGGTGGACATACTCCAGGTCGGGACCAGAAGCATGCAGAACTTCCCCCTTCTCAAGGCCCTTGGAAAGGTCCGCACCCCGGTGCTGCTCAAACGGGGTATGTCCGCCACGGTGGAAGAGTGGCTCCAGGCGGCTGAGTACATCCTTGCGGGAGGTAACTCCCGGGTCATACTGTGCGAGAGGGGCATCAGGAGTTTCGACAAGAGCACCAGAAACACCTTGGACCTCAGCGTCATACCTCTGGTGAAGTCCATGAGCCACCTTCCGGTGATAGTCGATCCCAGCCACGCAACAGGCAGGAGGGATCTCGTGGCCCCTATGTGTATGGCGGCCTTGGCGGCTGGGGCGGACGGCCTTATCGTCGAGGTCCACTCAAGGCCCGAGGAGGCCCTCTGTGACGGCCCTCAGTCCCTGGACCTTCCGGCTTTCGACCACCTCATGGGACGGATCTCCCGACTTATGGAGGCCCTTGAGCCGGAGGCCACGCCGTGGAGCTTGAAGGTAGCCATGTAGGGATACTGGGGCTGGGCCTCATGGGAGGCTCCGTCGCGTCGGGGCTCTCCCGCTGGGGAAGGCTTAGGTCCCTCTCCGCCTGGGACGAGGACGGC
>CAYNAN010000123.1:1819-4010 GCA_964395085.1 uncultured Synergistaceae bacterium | reverse complement strand
GAGAGGTCGGGCCTGGATAACTCCTCCTGGGAGATGTTAAGAGGGGCCACGGTGGCCCTGGTTCCGGGAGAGGGCACAGGGCAGGATGTCGTCACCATAGCCCACCGGTTGGCCCAGGTTCTGGAACTACGCCCTTTGGAGATGACCTGGGAGGACCACGATAGGGCGGTCGCCTGGGTGAGCCACCTGCCTATGGTCCTCGCCACCGCCCTGTCCCTCGGCGCAGGGGAGGCAACGGAGGATGTGGATCAGATCCCCTATCTGGCCGCAGGGGGATTCCGGGACACCTCAAGGGTCGCTTGCTGCTCTCCCTGGCTTCTTCCCCCGCTGTTGGAGCATAACGGCGAGCTTGGTCCAGCCATAGACAGGGCGATAGAGATACTTAAGGAGATAAAGGATTGGGATCGCTCGACGGCGGTTCAAAGGACCTCTCAGGGCGCTTCCTGGAGGAATTACATAGTTGACGGACCAGGGAGGTCACGGTGATGGGTGCTGTAAATTCGGTAAAGGTGGTTCCAGGCTCGGTTAGAGGGACGGTGGAGGTTCCGGGGGATAAGTCCATCTCCCACAGGGTGGGCATGATAGGTGCCCTGTCCAAGGACGGCATAGAGGTCACGAACTTCTCCCCAGGGGCGGATTGCTCCAGCACCTTGGAGTGCGTTAAGGCCCTGGGGTGCGACGTGGTCAGGTCCGGCGACAGTGTGAAGGTCTCCAGAGGGCAGGGCCTGTCGGACCCATCGGCACCTTTAGACGCCGGAAATTCCGGCACCACCGCCAGGCTAATGTGTGGCCTTCTGGCTGGAGTCCCAGGGACCTTCTCTGTGATGTCGGGAGACGAGAGCCTTCAGGGCCGTCCTATGAGTCGGGTCGTGGATCCTCTGAGGATACTGGGGGCCAAGATAGACGGCAGGGACGGAGGAAAGAGGCTGCCTCTGGCCATAAGGGGAACCAGGCTGACCGGTGGGTATTACGTTCTACCGGTCCCCAGCGCCCAGGTCAAGAGCGCCCTGCTTCTGGCTGGGCTGTCGGCCCAGGGGAGCGTCACTGTGGTGGAGCCCCTACCCACCAGGGACCACACGGAGATAATGCTGGAGCACCTGGGCGTCCCGGTCCGAAAGGACGGAGGTTCGATCACCGTCTACCCCTTCGACGACCTGCCAGGGGGATCCTGGAGGGTTCCGGGGGACTTCTCCTCCGCCGCCTTCTGGGCCGTGGCTGCGGCCATCTCCCCTGGGTCGGAGGTCTCCCTTATAGGTGTGGGACTGAACCCCACAAGGTCGGGACTTCTCGAGGTGCTTAAATCCATGGGGCTGGACTGCTCGGTCCTGTCGCCTCGGACCCAGGGCGGGGAGATGGTGGCGGACCTTGTTGTCAGGACCTCCGCCCTCAGCTCGGTGACGGTGGGAGAATCCCAGGTTCCCTCTATGGTGGACGAGCTTCCGGTTTTGGCCGTAGCCGCCACCCAGGCCTCTGGTACCACCGAGATAAGGGGGGCCTCGGAGCTTCGAGTCAAAGAGTGCGACCGAATCGCCGCTGTGGCGGAGGGGCTCAGGGCCATGGGAGCCCAGATCGTCGAGCACGACGATGGCTGGACCATCCCTGGAGGCCAGGCCCTTCACTCGGCGGTGGTGGACAGCCACGGAGATCACCGTATAGCCATGGCTATGGCTATCGCGGCGCTGGTGGCCGACGGTCCGGTGGAGATAAAGGGATCGGACTGCGTCGCCATATCCTACCCCGATTTTTTCAGCCATCTTAAGTCCCTCTCGGAAGGGAGGTAGTCCTATGGCCCTTCGTTTCTTAAGCGCTGGGGAGTCCCACGGAAGGGGCTACACCGTCATAGTCGAGGGACTTCCCGCTGGTCTTCCCGTTCCCCTGGAGCTCCTGTCCTCCGAGCTCGCCAGGAGGAGAAGAGGCTGGGGCAGAGGCCCCAGAATGGCCCTGGAGAGGGACGTTATAGAGGTGTGGAGCGGCCTTAGAGACGGCCTCACCACCGGAGCCCCTCTCTCCATCTGTCTGGATAACACCGAGTGGCTGTCCTGGAGGGGCGCCATGGACCCCCATCAGGTGGATCAGCAGGCTCAGGATAAGGTGGTGTCCTGCCCCAGGCCCGGTCACGCCGACCTGCCCGGGCGGCTCAAGTACGGCCACCTCGACATGAGAAACGTCCTGGAGAGGTCCAGCGCCAGGG
>CAYNAN010000123.1:0-1719 GCA_964395085.1 uncultured Synergistaceae bacterium | reverse complement strand
GGGACCTTCGTAGTGTCCATAAAGGACATGCCAACAGGGGTCGGATCCTACGTTGAGTGGGACAGGAGGCTGGACGGCCGTTTCGCCGGGGCTCTTATGTCCATTCCGGCCATAAAGGGGGTCTCAGTTGGGGATGGCTTCGACCTGGCGGACAGGCCGGGAAGAGACGCCCACGACGAAATCCACCTGGAGGGAGAAGCCCTGATCCGTTGGACCAACAGGGCTGGAGGTATCGAGGGAGGCATGACCAACGGCCAGGAGGTCGTAATCAGGGCCGCCATGAAGCCAATTCCCACGATGAAAGAGTCCCTCCCATCGGTGAACCTATCCACCATGGAGGCCCATAGGGCCCACGTCGAGCGGTGCGACGTCTGCGCCGTCCCGGCGGCGTGCGTGGTGGGAGAGGCTATGGCGGCCTGGGTCGCCGCCTCGGCCATAGTTGAACAGTTCGGAGGTGACAGGTTTGAAGACCTTAGCAGAAGGGTCCAGGATCACAGGACCAGGATCTCCAATGGCTAGTGGGCCCATCTTCCTGGGAGGGTTTATGGCCGCCGGTAAGACCTCCGTCGGACAGGCCCTGTCGTCGATGACCGGAATACCCTTTGTGGACCTTGACCAGATGGTCGAGTCCAGGGCGGGAACCTCGGTGAAGGATATCTTCGCCACCTTCGGAGAGCCCTGTTTCAGGGAGCTTGAATCCTCCTGCCTCAAAGAGGCCGCCCATCTGGGAACCGTGTTGGTCGGCCTGGGAGGCGGTGCCCTAAAGTCCAGGGATAACGGTGAGCTTATCAGGCAGAGGGGCAAGCTGGTTATCCTGGACGTGTCGCCGGAAAAGGTCAGGGAGAGGGCCGCGAATCAGCCGGGAAAGAGGCCTCTGCTGGAACAGGGAGACCTGGAATCCCTGTGGCACAGCAGAAGGGAGCTCTATAAAGAGGCGGATCTCAGGGTGAACACCGACGACCTGACGGTGGACCAGGTAGCCATGGAGGTTAGGTCAAGCCTGGACCTCCCCAGCAAGGAGGATCATCGCAGGGTTTTAGGGAACGACTGCACAGGCAGGGTTATCGTCGGCAGAGGGCTGTTGCCCCGGCTCAGGGAGCTGGTCTCCGGCGGCTCCTACGTGGTCGCCGACGAGATGACCGGTTCGCTCTTTCCAGCCCCTGAGGGTATAAAGGGGATCTCGATTCTGCCCAGAGGGGAAGGAGCCAAGACTTTAGGCCAGATAGAGAGGCTCTACGGCGACTTCGCCGCCGCCGGTGTGGATCGACACGACACGGTGGTCGCCATCGGTGGTGGCTGTGTGGGCGACTCGGCGGGCTTCGCCGCCGCCACCTGGATGAGAGGGCTAAACTTGGTTCAGTGCCCCACCACCCTTCTGGCTCAGGTGGACAGCTCTATAGGCGGAAAGGTAGGGGTAAACCTTCCTCAGGGGAAAAACCTCGTGGGGGCCTTCCACATGCCCAAGCTGGTGCTGGCCGACGTGGACTGTCTGTCCTCTATGAGCTGGAAGGACTACCGTCAGGGACTGGCGGAGGTGGTCAAGTACGGTCTCGGGGAGGATCGAGCCCTGTTCAAGTTTCTGGAGGTAAATTCTGATGCATTGAGGGACCGCTGCCCCACCGTCCTCGCTGAGGTAGTGGCCCGGTGTGCGGCCATAAAGCTGGACATAGTCCAGGAGGACCAGAGGGAGATGGGGGCCAGGGCCAGGTTGAACCTGGG
>CAYNAN010000122.1:0-5777 GCA_964395085.1 uncultured Synergistaceae bacterium | reverse complement strand
AGGATACTCTGGAGCCGCAACCCCTGCTACTGGAGATTACACAGTAAGTTATGATGCTTCGACAGGGGAAATTACATTGACGCCAGCTCCAGCAATCGGCCATCTGGTAGCTGAAACGACCTCGTTTCCTGGTGTTAATCCTGACGTGGCTTACACGGTAACCTCCTCCAATGGAACTTCGGCAACATCCGACATCACCTATAGATTTCGGGAGATGGGTACCACTGCTGCCTTTATAGAAATGACTTTAGCCGATAGTGGCCCTGGTGCAGGTGCTACGATAAACCTGGCCTTTAAGGGAATATCCGAGGACGGTAACGTTATCCTTCAGCCGAGCCCTGCGACGGTTTCATTGTCGGTTCCTGGCCCTAACCCTCCTGGTACTGGCCTGGTCGCCCAAAACCACAAGGTTGTCTATGATCCGGCAAAAGGATCGGTATCCCTGGTGAGAGAGGACAACAACCAGACAACCTGGACCTACAGCGACTTTAATTTTCAGACCACCGAGATAAACGGGGCTAAATACCTGGTGGATTACAGCTCCTCTACCGCCGCTGTCGCTGATTACGGAGATACTGTCACGCTCTGGGGTCCCAACCAAGCCGGAACGATGAGCTCCTTCGTGGTGGATCTCACCGCTGCTGGCGGTGGAAACGTGACTTTCGACCCAGTTACGGGACGTTACACCGATGGTAGCGCTAGTGGAACGGAAGGCGAGCCCTTCCCAGGCACCTTTTCCGGTGGTGTAACCTTGACCGCTAAGCCATCTCCTACGGACCCCACAAAGCTGATCTTCTCCTACGACAGCAACGACGGAGGCAAGGCGGTATCCTCCATCAGGGAGAACTCTGGAAGCGTCCATCAGGGCAAGGGGACGATCTACGATAGCCTGGGCAACGCTCACACCCTTGAGGTTTCATGGAAGAAGGTAGGTAACAACGCCTGGACCTGGGAGGCGTTCTTCCCCGACTCCCCGGAGCTAACCCCGACGGACAACAGCAACAAAGGTGTCCTGCGTTTCTCCTCCGAGGGCAAGCTGTTGAGCGGCGGAGAGAACACCATGTCGGTGAAGTTCTCCACCATCGGTGCAGCCGATGAAGAGATAATGCTGGACTTCTCCGGCAAGACCTTTGACAAGGACTCTATCGAAGGGGTCACCCAGTATGGATCGGCCTTCACAACCAAACCTTACTACCAGAACGGCTATAAAATGGGGGTACTGAAGGACTTCTCCACCAGCAACGATGGGACAATCGTGGGTATCTACGATAACGGTCAGAATCAGGCACTCTACAAGGTGTCTCTGGCTAAATTCGCCAACCCACAGGGACTTATAAAGGCCGGTGGGTCGGTGTTCTCCAAGTCCACCAACTCCGGCGAACCTGCCATAGTCAACGCCATGGTGGAGGGGGCCGGAACCATCGCTGGAGGCTCTCAGGAGGCCAGCAACGTCGATCTCACCGACGAGTTTACCAACCTCATAACCACCCAAAGGGGCTTCCAGGCCAGCTCCAGGGTCATAACTACCAGCGACTCAATGCTTGAAGAGCTGCTGAACCTCAAACGATAGGACGGTGGCTTAGATGATTAGATCGCTTTTGACCGGTGTAAGCGGGGTTATCGCTCACCAGAAAAAACTGGACGTGGTGGGCAATAACATCGCTAACGTTAACACTACTGGCTTTAAAAAATCCACAGTGGCCTTTCAGGACCTCCTGTCCCAGATGGACCGAGGGGCCATGGCTCCCGACGGCAACCGAGGCGGGGTAAACCCCCACCAGGTTGGCCTTGGTGTAAAGGTGGGGGCTATCCAGACGATCCACACACAGGGGCCTTTGACCTTCACTGGCAACAGGACTGATATGGCTATCCAGGGCGAGGGCTACTTTGTGGTGAGAGCTGGCGACGAACAGTACTATACCAGGGCAGGAAACTTCGTTCTGGATGGCAACTCCGACCTGGTCACGTCCGGCAACGGATACAAGGTTCAGGGCTACGAAAAGGTCATGGACGAGGACGGCGAGGAGATCTGGGGCGGTGGCCTGGTTGATATAAACATCCCTATGGGCCAGAAACTGGAGGCCAAGGCAACCACCCTGGTGGGGTATCGTTGTAACCTGGATGCTCGTGTCCCCAGCACCACCCCTGGGGAGGATGCGGACCCAGAGAGCGTTCACAGAACTAGCAGCGTCATATATGACAGTCTCGGCGGCGAACATAACATGATCACCGTCTGGACCAAGACTGACGACAATACCTGGCAGTGGGATGTCTCCATAGATGGGGGAGCTACAGAGGGAGAGGATCCGGCGCCTGATGCTACGGAGATAGCCGTCACAGGCGGTTCTGGCACAGTGACTTTCGGACCCGATGGAAAGATTTTGCTTGAGGAGAGTCCAGTTATCACAGTGGGGTTCTCCGCCATAGGCCTTGAGGACACTGAGATAGAGCTGGACTTTACCGGGAAGGCCTTCGATAAGGAGACCATTGACGGAGTTACCCAGTATGGCTCTGCTTTCACCACCAAACCCTACACCCAGGATGGGTATAGGATGGGGGTTATGAACGATTTTCAAGTTTCTGAGGATGGCACTTTGATCGGTATCTACGACAACGGCCACGTGGATTCCCTTTTCAAGGTCTCCATGGCTATGTTCTCGAACCCCCAGGGGCTGACCAAGGTCGGCGACACCTGTTTTGCCAGATCAATAAACTCTGGTGAGCCAAACGTTGTTACCGCCACTGTGGAGGGAGCTGGGACCATAGCAGGTAGCACTATAGAGTCCAGCAACGTCGATATAACCGAGGAATTTACACAGATGATCCTAGCCCAGAGGGGCTATCAGTCCAACGCCAGAGTCATAACTACAAGTGACTCGGTGCTTGAAGAGGCAATCAACCTCAAGCGGTAGAGCCTGAATGATAGAGGTCACAAGGCTCAATGGGTCGGTGTTCATCCTGAACGCCAATCTTATAGAGACCGTGGAGGCCAATCCCGATACTGTGGTTACGCTCGTCAACGGTCATCGTTATGTCGTTAGGGAGTCTCCCGCGGAGATAGTGGATAAGGCGGCGGCCTACCAGGGAAAGAGGTGGCCGCCCTCTTTGACGTAGAGGTCGTCTAGAGGTTATGATATAGATGGACCTTTTCGGTTTAGTCGATATTCGGTGAAAATGGGGGCTTCAACGTGGATCTTGCATCGGTCATAGGACTCTCTCTAGCGTTGATACTGGTTATTGGGGGGATCATAACAGGAGGTGAGGCTTCGGCCTTCATCAACCTGCCTTCCCTTCTTATAACCATAGGAGGAACTCTGGGGTCTGTCATAATGGCAAACCCTATGGGGCGCATAAAGAAACTGGGTAAGGTTACGAAGATAGCTTTTTTCTCCCAGACTCCTGACATGGTCTCTTTGGTTCAGACCATAGTCAGTTTTGCCGAGAAGGCTCGACGGGAGGGGCTTCTCGCCCTAGAGGCCGATGCAGGGGAGCTGGACGACGAGTTTCTGTCCAAGTCGATCCAGTTGGTCGTCGATGGAACCGATCCTGAGTTGGTTAAGGCCATTCTGGACACCGAGATCAGCGTCCTGGAGGAGAGACATGCCGCAAACAAGGGTATGTTCGACACCATGGGGGAGCTTTTTCCCGCCTTCGGTATGTTGGGGACCCTTATAGGGCTTATCGCTATGCTTCGAAATCTGGACGATCCAGGATCCCTCGGTCCTGGAATGGCGGTGGCGTTGATAACCACCTTTTACGGCTCGTTCATGGCAAACCTCTTCGCTTTGCCGGTCTCCATCAAGCTGGCTGCTAGGTCTTCCGAGGAAACAGTGGTGAGGGAGCTCATGGTGGAGGGAGTCCTAGCTATCCAGGCAGGTGAAAACCCTCGTATAGTGGAGGAGAAGCTAAAGGTTTTCCTTCCTCCTGAGCAGCGTAAGGAGCTGGAGGAGAAGAGCGGTTCAGAGAAAGGCGGCGAGTAGGCCTTGGCTCGGGAGAGAAAGAAAAAAGAGGAGAAGGGTGGCGCCGGTTGGCTAGCCACCTACGGAGATATGGTGACCCTGCTGTTGACCTTCTTTGTCCTCCTTTTCGCCTTTTCCTCCATAGACGTGGAGAAGTTCAAGAAGATGATGATCTCCTTTCAGGGAGCACTTGGGGTAATGCAGGGAGGCAAGTCCCTCCAGGAGGACCCCTTGCCCTACGGAGGGGCGTCAGGCTATGACGCCGGAGACGAGAAGAGACAGACCCAATCCACCTTCGAGGTGGAGAGAGAGCTTCGGTCCTTTCTCAAGGATAACGAGCTGGACAAGGATGTATCTATCACGGTGGACCAAAGAGGGGTCACTGTCTCCCTGTCAGATCAGTTTCTTTTCCCACTCGGTGGCGTTGAAGTTAGGCCGGAGGGCAAGAGGATACTGACAAAACTGGGAGAGCTGCTCAAGGGAAGGATACCGGCTTTGGCTGTGGAAGGCCATACCGACGATCGCCCTCTGAGAGGCGGTCCTTACAGGGATAATTGGGGACTATCCGCGATAAGGGCCGCTATAGTTGCCTCCTATATGGTCGATAGCGGAGGGATAGACCCGAACATAATCCAGGCGGTTGGTTACGGGGCCTACCGCCCTGTGGTCCCCAACGATACCGACGAAAACAGAGCCCTCAACCGTAGGGTCGATCTGGTGATACTCTCCAAGTACCCGAAACAGTGAAGGCAGATCGGAGGCTTTAACATATGATTAAAAAGATTTTATTGATTACCCTGGTGGCTCTGATCGCCCTCATCGGTGGACTTGGGGGAGGGTACTTCCTTGGGGTGCGCTTCGGGGGGGACCAGAGCGTGACAGGTGTTTCCAAGGACATGGAGCGGCCTGGTCCCATAGTGGATTTCGGCGATTTCGTCATAAATCTAGCGGATAAGGATCCTAAGTTGGTTAACTTCGAATTGGCACTAGAAGCCTCAAGCGTTAAGGGCGAGGCTGTGTTGACCGACGGAGGGTGGCGTAGCCATATACGCAACGAGGTCTTGTTGACGGTAAAGGACCATATAGCCGACGACTTCAGGAGCGCAGAGGGGATCATGGAGCTGAGCGATAACCTGAAGAGAAGGATAAACGCCGTGCTTCCCTCCGTGGACGGAAAGGTCGTCGTCAGACGGGTGCTTTTCCGTAAGTTCGTTACCCAGTAGAGACGGTTCTCGGTGGAAAGGCGGTGAGGAACTGTGACCCCAGATGTGCTTTCCCAGTCTGAGATAGATTCTCTCCTCGATATCCTCACCAGTGGGGACGTGGACTTTGAGGAGATCTCCCAGGCTTCCTCTGAAAAAAACATAAAGGGATACGACTTCCGTCGCCCCGACAAGTTCAGCAAGGACCAGCTGAGGGCGATCCAGATGATTCACGAGTCCTTCAGCAGACAGTTGACCACCAGCCTGTCGACCATGGTCCGGTCTATAGTAACATGTGAGGTCGCCTCGGTGGATCAGGTTGCCTACGAGGAGTTCGTTCGCTCCATGGTACAGCCTACTGTGATGGGCGTCCTTGAGATGTACCCCCTTGAGGGGAACGCAGTGATAGATATGAACCCCAGTCTTGTCTTTTCCATCATAGACCGATTGCTTGGTGGCAAGGGTGAAATCTTCGGCAAGCCTAGGGATCTAACCGATATAGAGTCCACAGTGATAGAGAGAGTCTTCATGAAAATGCTGGAGATCCTTGAGGATAGCTGGAGCACCGTGGTGGACGTAAGGTTTCGTTTTGAGAGCATGGAGAGCAATCCCTTTT
>CAYNAN010000121.1:0-5795 GCA_964395085.1 uncultured Synergistaceae bacterium | reverse complement strand
ATGCCTCCCCTCAGGAACCGCCATGACCGAAGAGCAGCAGAACAGGGTCATACAGACCGTAAAGGACGCAACGGCCAGGGCCTAATCCATGACCGAACCGGACATTCGATACGAGCCCAACCCCAAACATAAGGAGCCTTGGCAGCCAGGGCGAAAAGGGACTCTATGCCCACCGCCAAACCAGCTCTCCACGAAAAAAGCCATGGAGATGCTCAAAAACAGCGACCTAGAAGGAAAAAAGAGATACGCCACATTCGGAGGTAAAGCCTACTGCGCCCAGGAACACCGAGCGGGACTGTGGCACGGTTACCCTATCTCCTGGCACGAGGTTCCACCGAGAGTAAAATCCAAGTGGTTAGAAGAAGGGCTGGTCACACGAAAAGAGATGAGGGATTAATCGAGATGATAACGCTTTTCGGAGATAAAAAAACCTTCGCTCTGGAAGTGGAGCTGACACCGGACCCAGACGGTGGGAAATACGCCTTCCCGGAGGAGTGCATATCCTGGGGGCGACTTTCCATCTGGATCAACGGCTTGGACATCTGCGCTCCCTACGGCATAAACTGGTATCTCCTCCCAACCCTGGAATGGCTGGCTAAAAACTGGGCACCTCTGCTACACGAAAGCAAACTCCCAAGCCCCCCAAAAGAGGGTGCATCGCCCTGGGAGATAAGGGACGAGATCAGAGAATCGCTCCCCTTTATCAACGAAAGGGAAGCGGAAAGACAGGAATGCCTGTGGTACGACTGGAGCACAAGACACGGCCTGTCGTCATCGGTGGAGGGCGGCATCTGCCCAGATCTGCTGATACTAAGGGATCAGGACTCAATAGCGCTGTCATGGGGCCCTCCCTCCCCGGTTGGATTGCCGGAGGGACTTTGTTTCCATAATCCAAGGGGAAATGCTCTTATCCCCCTTGAGACAGCATCCTCCACACTGTACGACTTCCTAATCAGCCTAACCTCTCAGATAGCCCTAAAAGCGGAGGAAGAAGGCATAGAGTCCGGCAGAATATCGTCCCTGATGGAGACAGTTCGAGGAATACCGTCATCGCAGAGTGAGGAAATGATCCTGTGGCTTTTTGGCCTGACAAATCGCCAGAAAGAAGCCCGTAGTTTAATGGCTAGAGTAAAAGAAGTCGCTGGAAAGTCTTTTAAGATATTAACCGATGGACTCTCTTTCACAGAAGGCAACCTAGCGTTACAAGGCTCAAGTCTGGCCTCTATGATGTACGGATCCCTTTCACCGGAGATAGGGGAAAAAGACGCCATCTGCCTCAGCAGGGCTATATTGACACCTTCGAACTTAAAATCAGCCATACCCAGGCTAGAAGTGGATAGGAGAGCCCACCCTTACCTTGAGGGCTACGAACTCGCCATGAGCCTTCACGACTATCTCAGCACAGACCTAGCTGCAATTCGGCCAGTAGACATAGACAAAACGATAGAAAAAATGGGCGTAGATATAGCTTCCATAGAGCTTCAAGACAAAGCCACAACAGGCGTCGCAATCGTAAGGGCACAGGGCGGATCGACAATACTCATAAACGAAAGCAACGACAAAAACGCCACAGACCAGGGACGGAGGTTTACTATGGCCCACGAACTGTGTCATATACTCATAGATCACGAACTAGGCCGTCCCCTTGCGCTGGCGTCTGGACCATGGACATCCCCGAAGATAGAGCAAAGGGCCAACGCCTTCGCCGCCATGTTCCTAATGCCCAAGGATATAATAGAGGGAATCCTCAAGGAGAGCCCAGACGTAACCGTAACTCAGGTCTCCAGCACGATGAATACCGGTAAAAAAGCCACCGCTCAACACATGAAAAACATGGGATACCCCATCGAGGGAAAGGGAGCGGACGAAATATAATGAGCCATCGATCTTTGCGAAGCCCGCTCAAGAGGGCTTTGGACGTCGCTCTATCGTTGGTGGGACTGGTGATCCTGTCGCCGATCCTCGCATGCACCGCCCTGGCAGTGGCCATCAAGCTGGGGCGGCCTGTGTTGTTTCGACAGAGGCGACCGGGGCTGAACGGAAAGCCCTTCCATATGCTCAAGTTTAGGACCATGACCGACGGCAGGGACAAAAAAGGCAACCTCCTGCCCGACGAGCTCAGGCTCACCGCCTTCGGCAAGCTCCTGAGGAGCACCAGCCTGGACGAGCTGCCGGAGCTGCTGAACGTTCTTAAAGGCGACATGAGCCTGGTTGGGCCAAGGCCCCTCCTGATGGAATACCTGCCCCTCTACAGCCCAGACCAGGCCAGACGACACCAGGTTCGGCCCGGGATAACCGGATGGGCCCAGGTCAACGGCAGAAACGCCCTCTCCTGGGAGGACAAGTTCGCCCTGGACGTATGGTACGTGGACAACTGGTCCATAGAGCTGGACCTGAGGATACTGGCCAAGACTGTGGGAGCAGTGTTCAAAAGGCAGGGCATAAGCTCAGGAGGCCACGCCACCATGCCGCCCTTCGAGGGCAAGAGATGAGCGGAATATACGTCCTAGGCGCCGGCGGACACGGTAAGGTGGTCATATCCACCATAAGGGCTATGGGCCTGGAGGTAGAGTCGGTTTTAGACGACGACAGATCGCTGTGGGGCTCTTATCTGTCAGGGGTTGAAGTAACAGGCCCCATAGACAGCCTGAGTGGACAAAAGAACCCTAGAGCCATTATAGCCATAGGCATAAACCGCATCAGGGAAAAGATCGCCACCAGGCTGGACGGGGTCGACTGGGTAAGCGCCATACACCCATCTGCCGTAATAGACGGCTCCGTAAAGATCGGGCCAGGCACGGCAATATTCGCCGGAGCGGTGGTACAGCCCGACTCCACCGTCGGGAACCACGTCATAATAAACACCGGGGCGACGGTGGACCACGACTGCGTGGTGGAGGACTTCGTCCACATAGCTCCAGGATGTCACCTGGCGGGAAACGTGTCCATCCGCAGGGGAGCTTTTATGGGAATAGGGAGCTGCGCCGTCCCAGGAACCACCGTAGGCCCCTGGACCACCGTGGGAGCTGGCGGAGCGGTGATAGCGGACCTGCCGGGAAACGCCGTGGCCGTGGGGGTTCCGGCGAGGGAAAGAGATCATAAGGATAAATCATGCTGAACAACATATCGCTAACACTGATAGTATCTTTCCTGCTTGTAGTAGGCCAAATGCTCTGGAAAAGAGGGCTTTCTCTCATCGGCAGCTTAAATATCGACATAGAAACACTCGGCAAGCTAGCAAAATCCCCTTGGATCGTGGCCGGGTGTTTCCTTTACGCCTTTAGCACCCTCCTTTGGTTCAAAGTCCTCTCCAGCGGAGATTTCAGCAAAGTCTATCCACTCATGTCCATATCTTACCTAATGGGGATGGTTGGAGGCGCTGTTGTATGGGGAGAAACCCTCTCCATACAAAACTGGCTAGGTGGTGGGCTACTGATCGTCTCCATCTTTCTTATATCAAAGTGATAAAGGAGTACCCATAATGTTCTTGGACAAAAAAATCGCCGTCGTTATTCCCTGCTTTAAGGTATCAAATCATATAGGCAAGGTAATTCAGGGGATACCAGAGTTTGTGGATCATATCATAGTTATAGACGACGCTTGCCCCGAGAGATCAGGAAACATCGCCCTTGAGGCAGACAATTCAAGGGTGACGGTGATCTTTCACAAAAAAAACCAAGGGGTCGGAGGAGCGACGATTAGCGGGCTAAAGAGAGCTCTATTATTAGGGGCAGATTACGTGGTAAAAATAGACGGGGACGGACAGATGGACGCGTCAAGGATGGAAGACATCCTGAAAAAACTCGACGATGGATACGACTACGCAAAAGGAAACCGCTTCAGGCACTTTTCGTCATTACGGAAAATGCCTAAAATCAGGCTTTTCGGCAACAGCGCGCTATCTTTTCTCGTAAAAGCAGTTTCTGGATACTGGAACATAATGGATCCTACTAACGGATACCTAGGAATCTCCTCTAAAGCGCTAAAAGAAATCGAGCTCGGCTCAATAGCAAAAGACTATTTTTTTGAAACCGACATGCTTATAAACCTAAATATAATAGGGGCTACCGTTACAGATGTCCCCATTCCAGCCAGATACGGCGATGAAAAAAGCTCTCTTTCGATATCAAAGACCCTCAAGACCTTCCCCTCCAGGCTCATAAGGGGGCTTTTCAGGCGCATTTTCATAAAATACTACATCTACGACTTCAACATGTTTTCCGTGTATTTCGCAACAGGGCTCCCTCTCTTCCTCTTTGGAATAACATGGGGTGGTTTCCACTGGGTAGACTCCATAATAACCAACTCATCTAAGCCAACAGGAACGATCATGGTAGCCACACTCTGTACCATTATGGGGTTCCAGCTATTGTTACAGGCTATAAACATAGACATGGGTTCAACTGCCAGAAAGGATAAACCGTAAAGATGGACAAAAAGAACCTTAGCATACTCTCTGCCACTATAATACCCAGATTACTGGCTTTTTTATTCCTTGGATTTATAGTCTTTCCCGATTACCACACATACATGAACGCTGGGAAAGAGATCCTAGAGACAGGAAGGACCAGCATAACAAACGTTATGCCCCTTTTCCCGCTGGTAGTAGCTATTATAGATAGCAAGATCGCCTTAGTATCGATGAACATAACCCTATCCTGCGTATCAGCCATACTGACATACAGGTTATCTATGGCCATATTTGAGGATGAGACCAGCGCGCTTTTTGCCAGCATTTCCTTCGGGATATACCCATTTTTCGTGTTTTATTCCCTCACTGGGTTAACAGAGACCATGTACATAACATTACTGTTGTCTTGTTTTTACCTCTACTACAAAGACAGATGGGTATTAGGCCACATAGTGATGATCCTATCAATCTTGTTGAGGCCGACGCTGGACCTTTTAGCTCCGTTATTGATAGCGTCTTTCGCCTTTATCAACAACGACTCTCTAAAGACGACAGCAAAGAAGATAGCCTGTTACTTTTTCATATACATACTGATGTTTTCACCATGGTGGCTGCATAACTATTACCAATATGGTAGCTTCGTTCGTTTAAACTTAGGCGACGGAATTGTCCTATATTCCGGCAATAACCCACTCAACACCACAGGCGGAGGAACGGTGAGGGCTGACGGAAGCAAGGATATGGACCTCAGCCAATTTGATAAATACAGTTCTCCTTTGGAAAAGAACAGGGCAATGAAGGAAGCAGCCTACTCTTTCATAAGGGAAAACCCCTCAAAGTTCGCAAAGCTAGCATTATTAAAGGCATCGCGGTTCTGGAGGCTGTATCCCTTTGCTCCAGAATATCAAAATCCACTTTACAAGATATTATCCCTGCTAAGCTTTACGCCTGTTTTGTTGCTAACAATAATGTTTTACCTTCAGAACGGTAGAGCGTACCTTAAAAAGACGGCTCCCATATTGGGAATGTGCCTCTACCTAACAATGGTCCACATGGTCACGATAGGGTCGGTTAGATACAGGCTTCCATTAGAACCTTTTATGATTATAATCGCCTCTTATCAACTGATCCAGACAATAAGGAGACTTAGACATGGCTAAAATCCTCATAGTAACCACAGTGGCTGTAACCCTGGAGGCTTTTTTGCTGCCTCACGCCAAGAGGCTAAAAGAGGCCAGCTGGCAGGTGGACTGTCTGGCCAACGGGGCATCGAAGAGCGAAAAATGCCGAACCACATTCGATCACTGCCACGACATAGGGTGGGGCCGAACCCCACTGGACTGGGGCAACTTCACCTCATACCCAGCTCGGATAAAAAAGCTGG
>CAYNAN010000120.1:0-6103 GCA_964395085.1 uncultured Synergistaceae bacterium | reverse complement strand
GGATAGCCCGCCTCGTCAAGCAGCTTCTCCGCCAGCTTGGCGTCGTAGCCTAGCCTTGTGACGTCCGGGTTGTAGCCGTTAAAGCCTTTGGGGATATAGGTAGCCGCCGGTATGGCGAAACCGTTCATTATCTTATCCACTATCTCGTCCTCGTTGATGGCCCGGTAGATAGCCTCCCTAACCCTACGATCCTTGAATGGATTGCTTCCATCGGGGGACTTTAAAGGAGACGCAGCGTCCTTGGAGGGAGCGTCGGTCCAACCTGCCAGGTTCAGGTATATCACCCTCATGCTGGGCTCGGTGAGGATCTTTATCTTCTTGTTCCGTTCCAATATCTTCACGTCTCTGACAGGAACGTCCACCACCAGGTCCACCGCACCGGAGAGCATGTTGGCGGTTCTGGTTCCCTCGTTGGTGATGGGCTTGAAGGTCACCTTTTCCGCCTGGGGAAGCTCTCCCCAGTAGGAATCGTTACGACCGAATACAAGCCTGTCGCCTCTGACGTGCTCTATCAGCTTATATCTGCCCGTCCCCACGGGGTTAAGGGCTATCCAGTCGTTCTCTTTCCCCTCGCAGGTCTCTTTGTCCAGTATGGCAAGGTCCTTAAGGTGGGCCAACAGAAGGGCGTTAGGCGCCTTGCAGACGACCTCTACAGTGTAGTCGTCGATCTTTTTGTAGCTCTCCACCGTCGAAAGACAGTAGGTAAAGGCCGATCCCTCTTTCACCTTGGACCGATCGAAGGAGAATATCACGTCGTCGGCGGTGAAGTCGTTGCCGTTGTGGAATTTGACTCCCTTCCTGAGGTGGAAGGTCCATGTCTTTGAGTCCTCCGAGATGTCCCAGCTCTCAGCCAAAGACGGCTCTGGCTGAAGGTTCCTGTCCGGCGCCACCAGACTCTCGAACATATGAAAGTTCAGGGCGTTTGTGATGGTCTCGTTGAGTGGGTATGGATCCAGCGAGTAGGCGTCTCCCGTTAGGGCGATAACTACCTCCCTGGAAGCTCCCATGGCTGTCGCTGCCATCGACGATACCAACAGGGCCGTTCCGATAAAACCGGCTATTCTCTTCTTCACGATGTCTATTCCTCCCTTTTCTGCGTTTTTTTAAGGTTGATGCGTCCAAAGAAAGTATCCCTTGTTGTATCCATAATATCCCCTGCTAAATTAAAAGTCAACTCGGCAAATTGCGAAAGTGAGGTGTAGCTTATCCTTGACAGATATGATTAAAAGGTGTATAAAATATCTGTTACGTTTAAGATTCAGTTCTGTCGTCGATGGGAAAAGACGACAATTCTGTATGACAAAGGCGAAGCTATATAGCAGGATTGTTCCGTGATTGTCGCGGTTTGGCTGTTTTTTGCAACATGGCAAAAAAATTTAAATTGATTAATAATGTTTTGTATGGTCTGGTGAGACGATCTCTTCTTGTTGTCCGCTTGTCCCATACTGGGCGTAGGAATCAATGGTCGTTTGTGTAGCTGACGCTTGAATGAGATAACAGGAGGAGATGAGTTCAATGGAATCCCGTAAGAAAATGTCAGTTTTTACCGTCTGCATGATGACAGTTGCGGCGGTGGTCAGCCTTCGTGGCCTTCCCATGTTGGCGAAAGAAGGCCTATCGATGATCTTCTACATCCTTTTCGCCACCGTTATGTTCCTGCTCCCTGCTTCTTTGGTGGCGGCTGAGCTTGGAGGGGCCTTCAGCGGCAAAGGGGGCGGTGTCTACACCTGGGTTAAAGAGGCCTTTGGTTCCAGATGGGGATTCACAGCGATATGGCTACAGTGGATTCAGAACGTCGTATGGTATCCCACCGTGTTGGCCTTCGCCGCCAGTGCCTTGGCCTATCTGTTCATGAAGCCCGACTTAGCCAGCGACGGCGCCTACACCGGCACGGTGATACTTGTGTGCTACTGGGGAGCCACCTTCCTGGCCCTCGCAGGGTCCGACGTAGCCAGCTCTGTGACCAAATACGGCGCTCTGGTGGGAACCGTCCTGCCGGGCATACTCATAATCGCCCTAGGGGCCATGTGGGTGATGCAGGGAAATCCCCTCCAGTTTCTGGGGGCTTCCAGTGGGGCAGCGCACGTCCATCCTAGATTTTTTCCCCACATCACCGGCCTTGGCAGCATAGCCTTTCTAGCCGGTATCATCCTGCTTTTTGCTGGAGTGGAAGTTCAGGCTGTTCACGCCAGCGAAATGGAGGACCCGGGCAAACAGTACCCAGCCAGCATGTTCATGGCGGCTGGAATCATCTTCCTTATCTTCCTGTTAGGATCCCTCGCCGTAGCGGCGGCTATCCCTGCGGATCAGATCAGCCTCACCGCTGGCTTGATGCAGGCCTTTCAGCTGTTGCTCGAGAAGTTTAAACTTGGGTTCCTCACTCCGGTGATCGGTCTTCTGCTGGCTTTCGGGAGCATCGGAAGCGTTATGTCCTGGATCAGCGGCCCAAGCCGCGGCCTTCTTGAGACCGCCAGGCAGGGAGAACTTCCACCTGTGATGGCAAAGGTCAACAAAAAAGGCGTCCAGAGCACCATCCTGATGCTCCAAGCTGTGGTTGTAAGCCTTCTGGCGGGACTCTATTTTTTCATGACCGACGTAAGCGTGGCCTTTTTCGTCCTGTCCGCCATGACCGCCACTCTGTACCTCGTCATGTACATCCTGATGTACTCCGCTGCCATCAAGCTCAGGATCACCAGACCGGACCTGCCCAGATCATACAAGATCCCTGGAGGAGTTCCTGGCATATGCGCGGTTGCGGGGCTGGGACTAGCGGGAGTTGTATTCGCCCTGGTGGTGGGATTCTTCCCACCGACAAACTTACCTGTCGGAAACCCGGTTCTCTATGTGGGCCTCGTCGCAGGAGGCTTGGTGACCTTCGTGGGAATGCCTTTGATCATAAACTCGCTTAAAAAACCTGAATGGAAACAGGGCGGCAAAGCCTAAAGTTGTCGTACATTAAAAAATGAGGAGGGACCAGCATGCCATTACACAGAAGGAAGACCACGGAAAACGGCCTGTTCGACGACCGCTACGCTGCCAGCGACGCCGAGTCTAACGTGCCTCGCTTTCATTTCCCGGAGGAACAGAGGGATCCAAGAAACGTATACCAGCTTGTACACGACGAACTGATGCTCGACGGGAACTCCAGACAGAATCTGGCCACCTTCTGTCAGACCTGGGTGGACCCTGAGATCCACAAACTCATGGACGAGTGTGTGGACAAAAACATGATCGACAAGGACGAATACCCCCAGACCGCCGAGCTCGAGTCCCGGTGTGTCCACATGCTCGCCGATCTCTGGAATGCACCGGAGGCGGAGCAGACATTGGGCTGTTCCACGACAGGGTCCAGCGAGGCTGCCATGCTCGGAGGTATGGCGCTGAAGTGGCGTTGGCGCAAAAAGCGGACCGCCGAGGGCAAGCCCACCGATAAGCCCAACCTGGTCACCGGGCCGGTGCAGGTCTGCTGGCACAAGTTTGCCCGCTATTGGGACGTGGAGCTGAGGGAGATTCCCCTTGAGAAAGGCCGGCTCCTGATGAACCCTGAGGAAGTCCTCAAACGCTGCGACGAGAACACCATCGGAGTGGTCCCAACACTGGGAGTGACCTTCACCTGCCAGTACGAACCGGTCAAGGAGATAAGCGACGCCCTGGACAAGCTCCAGGCGGATACAGGACTGGACATACCTATCCACGTCGACGGTGCCAGCGGAGGATTTTTGGCCCCCTTCGTGGACCCGGATCTTGAATGGGACTTCCGGCTTCCTAGGGTAAAGTCCATCAACAGCTCGGGACACAAGTTCGGCCTTGCCCCTCTCGGGGTGGGCTGGGTCGTCTGGCGGGACAAAGGGGACCTGGACGAAGACCTCATATTCTGGGTCAACTACCTAGGTGGAAACATGCCCTGCTTCGCCCTCAACTTCTCCCGTCCTGGAGGCCAGATAGTTGCTCAATACTACAACTTCCTCCGTCTCGGCAAGGACGGATATCGCCGGATCCACCAGGCCTGTTACGACACGGCCCTAAAACTGTCGGAGAAGATAGGGGCCATGGGGCCCTTCGATATCATCTACGACGGAAGGGGAGGAATTCCCGCCCTGAGCTGGAGCATCAAAGAGGGAACCAACCCCGGCTTCACACTTTACGACCTCTCCGACAGGCTTCGCAGCAGGGGATGGCAGGTGGCCGCCTACTCTATGCCCCCTCACCGAGAGGACCTGGTCGTGATGCGCATACTTGTGCGCCACGGATTCAGCCTCGACCTGGGGAACCTCTTCCTGGAGGACCTTCGTCGCTGTCTCGACTACTTCGAGAAAAACCCTGTGACCGTTCCTCTGACTGAAAGCGAGAGCGGGGGATACAGACACTAGGGAGCTTATGACCCGATCACCTATTGACAGATCCGATCAAAAGGTGTATAAATCCACCAATGCGTTTAAGACTTTCGGTCTGGAGGCCGGGAAAGGAGAATCACCGTGATGAACCTCAACAGCAAAAACAGCATGGCTGGATTCTTCTTTAGCTTTTATTACTACGTCAACGTGGGGCCTCCTGGGGAGACCGACGTCTAGGCGTCGTGCTCGTTTTTTCAGGACCGGTCCCAGGTTGGGACCGGTCCTTTTTTTATACCTGTTTTGTGTTTTACTCAGTACATCGCTAAACACAAAAAATATCACCGAGAAGGAGTGAACGATATGACAGGAGCTAAGCCGGAGTTCAGCGGTCTGAAGGATGCCCTCAAAAGAGTGTGGGAGGTGAAAGGCGTCTATTACCGTAGGATGGCCGAGATGGGGATTAGCCCTGACGATGTCAACTCCATGGAGGACTTTCAGTCCCTTCCTTTGACTACCAAAGAGGACATCAGGGACAGCTACCCTACCGGGATGATGGCCTGCGACCAGGACAAGGTGGTCAGGTTTCACGCCTCTTCCGGCACGACGGGAAAACCCACGGTGGTTCCCTACTCCGCAAAGGATCTGGATATATGGACCCAGTGCATGGCCCAGTGCTTGAGGACCGCCGGGGTCACGGAGAAAGACGTATTTCAGGTCATACTTGGCTACGGCCTGTTTACCGGGGCCCTGGGATTCCACTACGGAGCCGAGGCGGTCGGTGCGGCGGTGGTCCCAACAGGAGGGGGCTTCACCGACAGACAGCTGACACTGATGGAGGACCTAGGGACCACCGTCTTCACCAGCACCCCTTCCTACGCCCTTCACCTGTGCGAGGAGATAGAGGCCAGAGGCATAAGGGATAGGCTAAAGCTGAGACTGGCCATCTTAGGAGGGGAGGCCTGGACCGAGGCCATGAGGGACGAGATAGAGTCCAGGCTCGGTGTGGTGGCCCTGAACTCCTACGGCCTTTCGGAGATACTGGGGCCAGGGGTCGCCATGGAATGCCCCGACAAGGTTGGGATGCACTTTAACGACGAACACTTCTTCGTAGAGATACTGGATGCGGCTGGAAGGCCCCTTCCGGTAGGGGAGGAAGGGGAGATAGTCATCACCTCCTTCACCAAAGAGGCCTTCCCCCTGATCCGCTACAGGACCAGAGATCTGGGGAGGCTGGTGGAGGCCCGGTGTTCCTGCGGAAGGTCCGGCCTCATGCTGGACAGGGTGAAAGGAAGAAACGACGACATGCTGATAATCAGGGGGGTAAACGTATTTCCCTCCCAGATCGAGGCGGCCTTGGGACAGGTTCCGGGGCTTACTCTGAACTACATCATAGAGGTCGAGGAAAAGGGCCATCTAAAGGACATGACGGTTCTCTGCGAGTCCAGAGACTTCCTCGATCCCGCCCAGGGCAAGGAGCTTTTCAACCGCTCTTCCTCCAGGCTAAAAGAGATTCTAGGGATAAGGGTGAACTTCCGTCTTCTTGAGCCGGGCACCTTGGACAGATCTACCGGTAAAGCGGTAAGACTGAGAAAAGTAAGCTGAAAAGGGGAGGTATTACGATGCAGTCCAACGAGATGAAAAAAACAGCGGTGGTATCGGAGTTAAAGGGAAACAACGACCAGAGGTCTCCCCTTTTCGACGTGGAGTACGGCCCAGAAGGGGCCTGCATGGCCTACAGCGACGTGATGGTAGAGGACAGACGGAGATAG
>CAYNAN010000119.1:0-6128 GCA_964395085.1 uncultured Synergistaceae bacterium | reverse complement strand
CTGCCTCTGTCCCTGAGACAGATCCCTCATGGGGTTTTTTCTGATGCCAGCCAAGTCCATGGCCTCTATGGCCCGGTCCACCGATTTCCCGTTGGTCTTAGGGTTGCCCATGGTCCCCATGGAGACCACCCGCTCCACCGTAACTGGCATGGCAAGGCCTTGGCCGACGTCCTGAGGCACGTAGCCTATGGACCTCGACCTGCCAGGGGCTTCCCCCAGGACCTTTATGTCCCCCTGAGAGGGGGACAACAGCCCCAGAGACAGCTTCAGAAGGGTGGACTTACCGCCGCCGTTTGGTCCTATGACCACCAAGAACTCCCCTTTAGGAACGGAAAAGGAGGCTCGATCGAAGATCGAGCCTCTGTCGTATCCGAAGGATACCTGGTTAAACTCAAGGGCGCTCAAAAGGACGCCCCCAAAGCCTCCGCCACCCTGATCAGGTTATCTCGCCAGTCCTCCGCCAGAGGGTTCAGAGGGATCACCTGGCCCTCAATGGACTTGGCTATGGCCTCAGCGGCGGCGGTGGAGAACTGGGGCTGAACGAAAACCGTCTTTATGCCCAGGTGCTTTGCCCTGTCAACCATCTTGGCCAGCTCTGCAGGCTTAGGTTCCTTGCCCTCAATCTCCACTGCGATCTGCTCCAGACCGTAATCGTGGGCGAAATAGCCCCAGGAGGGATGAAACACCATAAAGGCCTTGCCTCTGGAGGCTGAGAGCGCCTCCGCCAGCTCCGAGTCCAGCGACGCCAGCTCCGCTACAAAGGCGGCGTAGTTATTCATGTAGACCGCACGGTTTTTGGGGTCCAGCTCCGATAGGGCGGTGGCTATGGTCCTGGCCTGGATCATCACCGCCGGAGGGGAAAGCCACACGTGAGGATCGTAACCTTGATCGTGTTGATGCCCCTGCCCGTCGTGGTCGTGGCCCTCTATGGGCCTGAGCTTGACGTTGCCGTGGGTCGGAATCTCCTTCAGGTTCGGAAGGGCGGACAGCATCCTGTCCTTCTGTGCCCTCTCGAAGGGAACCCCTATGGTGAACCACAGAGAGCAGTTGGCAAGCTCCCCCATCTGGGAGGGCTTAGGCTCGTAGGTCGCGGGGCTGGCTCCCTCTGGGACCACCGTGACGACGCTGACGGCATCGCCTGCGATCTTCTCCACGAAATATCTCTGAGGTACGACGCTGACCGCCACTTTTGTCTCCGCAAGGGCTGAGGTGGTCAGGATCAGGCTAAACAAAGTCAACAGAGCTGTTTTTCTCATTTTTACCTCCTGTTTTTGAGAATTATTTTCAGGATGAATTATACGATGACGCTAACTTTTTTTCAAGCCCCCGGAAAACCACACTCTTTCGAGGGCCAATCTCTCCCTCTCCACAACCTTGGCCACCAGCTGGTAGAGGTCGGGGGAGCTGTCTATCGGCATCGCCACGCCGTAGTTCTCTCGGTCCATCTGGGCCCCTACCATCACCAGGTCGGGGTTTTTAGCTCGCCTCTGGAGGTATACCGGCGTCTCGACCACCGCTCCATCCACCCTTCCCGACTCCACCGCCTTAAAAATATCCTCCCAGCCGTCAAAGAGGGCTATAGAGCTTCCTGGGAATGCCTTTCTGGCCAGGGTCTCGCCGGTGAGCCCTCCGTAGACACCGATGGACCTTCCGTTCATATCCCTCAGGTGTCGATATCCCTTGCCCGAAAGGGATACTGCGCACTGGCCGCTGGCGAAGGACACCGGGGAGAACAGGACCACCTCGCTTCTCTCTGCGGTCTTTGTCACAGCCGATGCCATCATGTGAATGTCCTGGCCCCACAGGCCCTTGTTTAAAATTCCAGACCTGGTTCCAGGTTCATCGTTGCCCCCTGGCACGGGGACTATCCTAAGGGGAACGCCTATCTCCTTGGCGATAGCCTTGGATAGGTCCACCTCAAAGCCCTTGGGGTCGCCGTGAAGGTCGAAATGGAAAAGGCCGTAGTCCGAGTCCAGCATAGCTACCTTCAGGGCTCCCTCCTGGACTATGGATCTCACCGACGGCGATCCTGTCTCTCCCGAGATAGCTCCCTTTTCCAGTCCCAGCGCTATCGGGCCAAGCGCCGAGGACCTTCGTTCTAGACAGTCCATGACCAGCCCCTGTTCCCCTATGGCCGCCGCCAGAGAGTCCAGCCTTGTGGTCTCCTGGGATATAACCGTCGAGGTCTGCTGGAGGGAAGCCACGAAACCCTCCATACCGTCGGACTGGCCCTCCACCGCCTTGGTGGCTTTCTCCAGCCTCTCCTGGACCCCAGACAGGCCATCCACCATCGCCTCGAAGTTATTTCTGCTCTCTCTTGCCTGCTCTATGGCAGTCTTAACCGATTGGTCGGTGTCGGATATTCTATCTTGGCCGTTTTTAGCCAGGGCCCCTATTGACTGGGCCAGCTGGCCTATCTCCTTAGCGGCCTGGGAGGATTCCTCCGCCAGCTTCCTTACCTCCTCGGCCACCACGGCGAAGCCTCTGCCGTGCTCCCCCGCTCTGGCTGCCTCTATTGCGGCGTTCAGGGCCAACAGGTTGGTCTGGTCCGCCACTCCCGATATGACCCCCACGAATCGGCCTATATCGCCGCTCACCGACACCATTTTCTTTATTGACTCGCCCAAGGCCGCTGTCGTTTGGACGACCTGGTTATTGGCGGTCTCGGTCCTCTGGGCCAACTCCCTGTTTATCTCTGCCTTGTCCCTAACCGATGCTCCACCTTGAGCGATCTCCTTCAGTAGGTCGGTGGATTGTCTGTGAAGCTTGCCTATCTCTCCAACCTCGTCGCTGAGGCTGCCGAGAATTCGGTCTAACTCCGACAGAGAGCGGGCCATGCCGTCGGCGTGGCCTCCAATACCCTTCATCGATCGAGATCCGTCGGACACAAGTACCTCCAGATCCTCAGCCAGGGTCTGCCCCTTCTGGGCCAGGGGCCTTAGGTTCGGCCCGGAGGGAAGGGCTTTAAGCTTTTGTGCCTTTCCCTTTTTTTCTTGGAGCAGAAAAGCGCCTGTTGCCGCGGTAGCTATGGCCGCCGCCGGAACGCTCCACCAGTTTGCCATCGCCGACCCTGCCGCAGCTGCCGCTCCCGCCACAACCCCTAAAGCCGCTCCCTTTGCCCATACTTGGTTCACTTTTTAACCCTCCTGTTCCCTGTATTTCTCTATAGCCTCTTTGTTTCGCCTCTCCTGATAGGAGTCGAAATCCCTTCTGACGTTGTCGTATGGCTGGTCCATAAGAGGGGAGGAGAATAGAAAGTCCGCCGACGACATATTGCAGGCCATGGGAATGTTGTATAGTGTGGCTATTCGTAAAAGGGCCTTTATGTCCGAGTCGTGAGGCTGGGAGTTCAGCGGATCCCACAAAAACACTATGCCGTCCAGCCTGTCGCAGGCTATCCTGGACCCCAACTGCTGGTCCCCTCCTAATGGCCCCGACTTGAGCTTCTCTACAGGCAGTCCCAAAATCTCCTCCAGCAGAGCTCCGGTGGTGCCGGTGGAGCTGAGCACGTGTCTGGACAGGGCCTCTTTGTGTCTTACCGCCCACCGTATCAGATCGTTCTTCCTGCTGTCGTGAGCCACAAGGGCCAACCTCTTAACCGCGTCCATATAAATCCCTCCCTTTGTCATCTCTCATACCATTCTACACGGAGTTTCCCAGAACAAAACTTTTCCGGTATAATCGGAACAGTCAGAACGAGATGGGGCGAGGGGATTGCTTGAGGGGATACACTTTTTACGGGAGGATTCCAACATGAACATGAAAAACGACGTCTCTATAGAGAGGCTGGACAGCTCGAAGATACCGGCTGTCTGCGAGCTTTATCGTTCCATATACGGCGAGGATTTTCCTCTGCCATGGGTGTACGATCCGGGCGAGATGGAGAAAAGGGAACAAGATGGCCGTCAGGCCACCTTGCTAGCCTTCAAGGGCGATCAGTTGGTGGGGCAGGTTGTGGCCGTAAGGTCCCCCTGGAACCCCAGGCTTTTTGAGCTTACCGGTCTGCTGGTGTTGCCTCGATTCAGGGGACTTGGCATAGGGGGGATGCTGGCGTCTCACCTGATAAACCAGCTTTTGCCCGAGCTTGGCTGGGTCGCTCGCTATACCGAAAGCACTACCGCTCATGACGTCTCCCAGCGGGTCGACCTTAAAATGAGACACCGTCACTGCGCCCTGGCGCTCAACCTTCTGCCCCCGTCCACCTACAGGCACGACGACATATTCATAGCTTCCGGCAGGGTCAGCTGTGTAATGGGGTTCTCCGAAAGGGAGGCGGACGGGACGCCCCCGTCCTATCTTCCAGCGAGATACTCCCAGATTATCGAAGAGCTGTCGGACGGCTTTGAGAGACAGTTTATCCAAGACGATTCTATCCCTGAGGGCAACTCCTCCTTCGAGGTATCCGCCTTCCCTGTGGCCGGAACCGCCTATGTTGCCGCGATCTCTCTGGGGGAGGATTTTGGAACGGCACTAAAGAGGGAGCTTATGCCCTACGAGGCGTTTCCTGCCACCATGCTCCAGCTCCCTCTGGTTAAAGGTATAAGCCGGGCGGTGGAGGAGGCCTTCGCCCAGGGATTTAGGCTAGGTGGTTTCCTTCCAAAATGGTTTGAGTCCTCCGACGGGCTGCTGCTTCAGAGGACCGGCCTGCCCAGGTGGGACGAGATAAAATTGGTCACGCCCAAGGGGCAGAGGCTTCTGGAGATGGTAAGAAAAGACAGGGAGACGCTGCTGTGAAGCCGGCCTCCCTCGAGGACGCAGTCTCCCTCATGGGGGACGACGTAGGCTTTCCCGGTGGAGCGTCGCTGGAGGACGTCCGGTGTCTGCACTGGATCTCAATAGGTGGAAATCAGCTCATCGTGGGATCGTTGGTCCCTTGGGGGAGGTTGAGGAATAGCGCCCTGGTGAAGGATGTATTGTCGAGGCTTTGGGATGCCTCTTTGTCGTTCAACGAAAATTGGGCCGTCGGAGAGTCACTCATAAAGTTCCCTCCTGGCGACCCAACGGAAATCTCGATCGCCCTGGGAGCGAGGATAGAGCTTATATCCTCGACCTCCCACAGGGAGATAGATCTGTCCTCCCCCCCTCAGATCTATCCAGGGGAGCTTCTTGTGTCCGTGCGGTTTCCTCTCCCCTAGGCTGCCTTCGAGTTAAGCCAAACCGCCGAGATTACCACAACCAGCCCAGCCACCTTAGGGGCCGAGACAGACTCGCCCAGTATCGCGACCGCCAGGATCGTCGAGAACACCGGGATGAGGTTTATGAATACCATCGTTCTGGCGGCCCCTATCCTCTTTATGGAGAACATCTGCAAAAAATAGCCGAAACAAGAGGCGAATACCGCCATATAGGCCACGGACCACCAGGCCTCGTGGGACGCGGCCCTGCCCATCTCCACTACAGATCCCTCCAGAGGGCTCAGAATACCGGTCACAAAGGCGCATATCACGAAGGTCCAGGTCACCAGTCCGACAGGGGACCTGGACAGCCCGGACCTGCGGCTCGCCACGGAGTAGACCGCCATGGATATAACCGCTCCGAACATGGTTAGGTCCCCTCGATTAAACTCCACCGACCCTAGATGATGGACCTGCCCGTCTGTCACTATCACTATTACCCCCAGCACAGCCAGGACAACCGCCCCTATCTGTTTTGCTCCGAGCTTTTCCGAGCCTATTACCCCGGCCAAAAACGCCGTAACCAGCGGACTGGTGGCGGCTATCATGGAGGAGTTTACCGCGGTGGTGTGCCTCAGGGCCTCAAAAAACAGCAGATGATATCCCACCATACCGGTAAGGCCCAGAAAGACCACCATAGGCCAGTCTTTTTTTGGAAAACGCCACTCAGACTTGGACAAAAAAGCCACCGGTATCATTATCCCTGCCGCGGTGGCGAACCTTAAAAACGTCAGAGTTATGGGGGGAAACTCCCCGATGGACATCTTTCCCGCCACGAAAGCGCCCGCCCACAGCCACGTGGCGGCGATCATAGGCCACGAGGCCTGCCATCCCTTATATTCGCTCTGGACCATTACGTCTCAATCCTTTCGTTCTCCGTCTAAATCTCAATCCGTCATTAGGGCATCTCTAAAAACGCTGATCCTCGGAGAGATCGCTCCGACGAAGCCCATT
>CAYNAN010000118.1:0-6154 GCA_964395085.1 uncultured Synergistaceae bacterium | reverse complement strand
CCGCCACGATACTGACCAGTATGAAACGCCCTACGGCTGGTATGATCTCCGACATGGGAAGCCCCGTAACCCCGTTGGCCACGAACAGGTTAAGCCCAAAAGGAGGGGTAAAATTGCCTATAGATAGGTTGGCCACCATAACTATCCCAAGGTGGAGCGGATCTATCCCCATCCCAGAGGCTATGGGGAAGAAGAGTGGAGCCAATATTATGATGGCCGCTATTCCCTCCATGAACATCCCCACTATCAGGAGAATAACGTTTATCATGGCCAAAAACATCCAAGGTGAGGTTACGTTTGCGACCACAGCAGAGGTAACAGCCTGTGGTATCCTGGCGACCGTGAGAAACCAACCAAAGGTCTGAGCCGCAGCGACGAGGATGAGGACCTGAGCGCATGTCACGGCGGACCTGAGACACACCTGATAAAGCTTCTCGAGGGTTATCTCCCTGTATATGAAGATACCAACGAAAAGGGAATAAACCACGGATATACCAGCTGCCTCGGTGGGGGTGAATATCCCCATATATATTCCGCCCAGGATGATCACTGGGACCATCAAGGACCAGAGGGCATCCTGGGTCTTGGCCCATATCTCGCCCCAGGAGGAAGGCTCGGACACAGCCAGATCGCGGTCACGGGAGAACATCCATATATACACGACTCCGGCCAACCCATAGACTATCCCCGCGCTTATACCGGCCATAAACAACGCTCCCACGGACGTTCCGGTGGCTGCTGCGTATATTATGAGGGTGATGCTGGGAGGTATTATCAAGGCGACCGACCCAGCCGAAGTGATAAGACCAACGGAAAAACCCTTGGGATATCCCTCCCGGATCAACTCAGGATAAAGGAGCTTACCCATAGCCACGACTGTAGCTGGGCTTGATCCGCAGAGGGCACCGAAGATCATACAGGTGGCCTGAGTGGTATAGGCCAGACCTCCTTTTTTGCTCCCTACCAGGCATCTGGTCCAATCCAATATCCTCCTGGACAGACCTCCCGTATCCATCACGTTAGCGGCGAAGATAAAAAATGGCATGGACATAAGGGCAAACTTATCTATTCCACCGAAGGCCTTCTGAACTATCACCATAGGGGGCATAGAGGTGAAGCAGAGTATCGACAGAAGAACCGCTCCGTTAAGGGCGATGAAGATAGGGATACTACCAAAAAGAAGAGCTATAAGTGAACACAGAAGGACTACAGTCATTTAAGGACACCGTCCTGCGATAAGGCTCTTTGGAAAAAACGAACCATCATTAGACCACATCCCAGGGGGATAGCCAGATAGACTATCCACATGGGCATCTTCAGGGCGGGGGACACCTGCCCTGTTTTAAACGTGAAGGAGACTATCTGTCCTCCATAAAAAGCCATTGAGCCACAGAAAAAAGCGGACAGAACGTAAACCACCCTGTCAGCCATCGACCGAGCCGATCGGGATAGTTTGCCAAGGAGAAAATCCATCCTGATATGGGCGCCCTGCCTCACACATATACTCCCACCTATAAAGGTGATCCATATCATCAGATATTTTATAAACTCCTCCGCCCAGCTGGTGCTAGCGCTGAAAAGGTATCTCAAGGCCACGTTCACGAAGAGGACCAGTGCCGTGGCTAAAACAGCGGTAGCACAGAAAAAATCCTCCACTCTACCTATAAACCCCCACATAATCATACCCCCTAAAACCCCAAGGAGGCAGGGAGACAATCTCCCCACCTCCTGTATAAACAGAACACAGACAAACAGTTTAAGCTACTGCTCCACCGCCACGTAACAGTCGTTGAGCAACTTCTTCATCACGTCCGTATCGGCAAACTCCTCGTGTACGGAACGGCTTCTATCGAAAAACGCCTTGTGTTCCTCCTCGGTGAGGTACGACACCGATATTCCAGAGGCCTTTATCTCATCCAGGAACTGGATCTCCCTCTCAGCCTGGGCCTTTCTCTGAAGCCCCCGGGCCTGAGCCTCGGAGTCAACGACCAACTGCTTAGCGTCGTCGCTGAGGCTGTCAAACCAGCTCTTGTTGACCACGAAAAGATAGGCAAGGAATCCGTGGTTGCTGACGATAAGCCTGTCCTGGACCTCGTAAAGCTTGTTCATGGCGATGGTCTGGATTGGGTTCTCCTGACCGTCCACGACCCTCTGCTGAAGGGCATTGTATAGTTCAGAATATTCTATAGGGATAGGATTTGCACCCCAAGTCTTGTACTGAGCTATGAGCAACGGGGACGGCATTACCCTCATTTTCAGCCCTTTGAAGTCGTCTGGGAGCTTTATGTCGTGCCCCCTGGTGGTGAACTGTTTGAAGCCCGAAGCCCAGAGCCCTAGCGTCACCATTCCCTTGGGCTCGGTGAAGCTGTAAAAATTTTTCCCAACCGGGCCGTCCATTACCCTATAGAGAACCTCAGAGGAAGGCCAGAGGAAAGGGAAGTCGATTATCTTTAGTTCATCGACAAAAGGGGTAAGCACGGATACAGGCTGTATGGTTATATCTATGGTACCCATTTGGGTTGCTTCGGTCTGTTCTCTCATGGACCCCATCTGCATGGAGGGAAATATCTGCACCTTCATGTTGCCACCTGATCCTGCCTCGATCAGTTCCTTGAACTTCTCAGCGCCAATATCCTCAGGGCTACCCACCGGCTGATTGTGGCTGAGGCGTATAGTCATCTTGGGATACTCCTGGGCAACAGCAGCCCAAGGACCGACGGCAAAAAGACACAAAAGAGAGAGCGCGATAATACGTTTCATAAGGAGACCTCCAAGTCGGCAATTTGTCCTATGCTAAGGCAACAAAGGATACATGTAATTATACCAAACAGGTCAAGGCTCTGCAATCGGTTGCAGAGCCTTGAGAGCTATCTCTGCCGCCTTAAACTCAGCCTCCTTGATGGATTTTCCCCTGGCTTTGCCGATGCAATTACCGTCAACCCATAGCTCGACCACAAAGGTAGGGCTATGGGACGGCCCTACCCTCGATACCTTTCGATATTCTGGCAGAGCCATGCCCCTCTCCTGAAGGACTTTCTGTATCTCCGACTTAGGATCCCTGGTCACCGTATCGGACGTAGTCCCTGGCAGACTACCCTTCAGATGAAAATCTAAGTACCCGTCTATAACCGGGACCACTGACCTAAAACCCCCGTCCACATAGACCGCTCCAAAAACCGCCTCGACAGCGTCGGAGTATATAGACGATAGACGTCCTCTCGTGCTGTCCTTTCTGATACCGCTGTTTACCCTGAGCAGGTCCACTATCCCTATATCCTTGGCCCACAGCAAAAGAGCGTTGCCACAGACCAGGTTGGACCTTATCCTGGTGAGATCCCCCTCGCTCAGATCCGGCCTATCGTTGAATAACCTCGTAGATACCGCTAGCTCAAGGACGGCGTCCCCCAAGTATTCGAGACGTTCGTTCCACGAAAAAAGCCCCGACTCATGGGCGTAGGACGAATGAGTCAGGGCCTCCTTAAGCAGTTCGGCGTCTCGAAAGCGGTATCCTAGGTTAACCTGAAAAACCTCAAGAGCTTCCTTCCACCTCTGCCCATACATGGGAAAACCCTAGATGCGGCAGCGTTCCACGGCCAGAACACCGTTGTGTCCGCCGAAACCGAAGCTGTTGACCAAGAATCGATCTACCTTGGCCTCGGTGGTTTCCGTGACCACGTTTATATCGCACTCGGGGTCCTTCTCAAAGAGGTTCAAGGTCTTGTGAACGATGCCCTCCTCGATAGACTGCAACGCAGCGATGGTCTCCAAAGCTCCAGCAGCACCAAGACAGTGCCCTATCATGGACTTGGTGGAGTTAACCATCATCGTATCAGCTCTGTCTCCAAAGAGGGTCCTTATAGCTAAAGACTCTATCTTGTCGTTCAGAGGTGTGGAAGTACCGTGAGCGTTGATGAGGTCTACCTGATCGACGGTCCAACCGGCTTGGTCCATAGCCAGCTTCATGGCCCTTATAGCTCCATCTCCGTCTGGGTCTGGGGCGGTTATGTGACCAGCGTCGCAGGTGGAACCGTAGCCAACTATCTCGCCGTAGATGTGGGCGCCTCTGGCTAAAGCTCCATCGAGAGTCTCTATGACCATCACCCCCGCGCCCTCACCGAGGACGAAACCATCTCTGTCCTTGTCGAAAGGCCTGCTTGCGGTTGCTGGATCGTCGTTTCTGGTGGAAAGAGCCTTCATAGCCGCAAACCCAGCGACACAGATCGAACGAAGAGCCGCCTCGGTTCCGCCGCAGATCATCACGTCAGCGTCGCCTCTTTCGATGGTACGCATCGCTTCGCCTATGCTGTGTATGGAGGTCGCACAGGCAGTGACCACACACATGTTAGGTCCTTTGGCCTTGTGTCTTATAGCCACGTAGGCAGCGGACATGTTTCCTATCATCATTGGGATGAAAAAAGGGCTCACCTTTCTGGGTCCCTTTGTCATCATCGTCTGGAAGCTCTCGAAGCAGGTCTCTATTCCACCCTGTCCAGAACCTATATAAACTCCGAATCTATGAGGATCCAGGCTCTCCGATGTAAGACCAGCGTCCTCCATGGCCATGTCTGACGCTGCTACGGCAAACTGAATGACCCGATCCGCCCTCTTTGCTTCCTTGTTGGGAAGCCACTGGGTTGGGTCGAAGTCCTTCACCTCAGCCCCTACCTTGACGGAGAAATCCGTAGCGTCAAAGCAGGTTATCGTACCGACCCCGTTCTTACCGTCCTTAAGAGCCTGCCAGTATTCTTTTTTTCCGTTGGCAATCGGGCTGACCGCTCCCAACCCCGTTATTACGACTCGTCTGTCCTTCAAGGATCTCCACTCCTTAACGGTCGAGGAATTTCTCTTACTCTGGTTCTTCCTCACGACCATGATTTGAGCGGGGGGGCGAAAGACGCCCCCCACCGTATCGGAAAGGGGGATTACCCCTCAATTCCGAGTTTGTTGCAGGCGTAGTCGATAGCTTCACCGACGCTGGTGAGCTTCTCCGCGTCCTCATCGGGTATCTCGATGTCGAACTCCTCCTCGATACCCATGATGAGCTCGACGATATCGAGGGAGTCAGCCCCAAGGTCCTCTACGAAGGAAGACTCGGGCTTTATCTGATCCTCTTCCACGTCAAGGCGATCGATCACGATCTCCTTCAGGCGAGCAAGAACTTCTTCTCTCTTCATGGCATGTCACCTCCCTTCGCTGAATTACGACTTAGACCATGGTCATGCCGCCATCGACGGCAAGAACCTGGCCGGTGATATACGAAGCTTCGTCTGAGACCAAAAACGCCACCGCTGAGGCGACATCCTCGACTGAACCGGGGCGAGCCGCAGGGATGGATCTTATCATATCGTCCTTCACCCGTTGAGGCAGGACCTCGGTCATATCCGTTTGGATGAACCCAGGAGCCACAGCGTTAACCGTCACTCCTCTTTGAGCATACTCCCTAGCAACGCTCTTGGTCAATCCTATCAGTCCGGCTTTGGAGGAACAGTAATTGGCCTGACCGGGATTTCCTGTTAAGCCCACCACCGACGCCATGTTCACTATACGGCCCCAGCGCCCCTTTGACATGGATTTTATTGCCTCTCTGGAACACATGAAAGCCGACTTCAGGTTCCCGTCTATAACCGAGTCCCAGTCGCTATCCTTCATCCTCATGAGCAAACCATCTTTGGTTATGCCGGCGTTATTGACAAGGATCTCCACTGGACCAAGCTCAGAGGCAACAGCGGCGAAGATACCCTTAACGTCGTCCGGTATCGAAACATCACCGGAAACCGAAAAGGCAACCCCGCCGGAGGCGGTTATCTCATCCACCAGCGAAGACGCTTCTTGGGAAGAGCTACGATAGTTTATCGCGACCCTGTACCCTAATGAGGCCAATTTTAAGGATATAGCCTTTCCTATTCCTTTGGCTCCACCGGTGACCAAAGCGACCCTTCCGCTCTCGGGCATTTTATTGATCCCCCCTCAGAAAGTCAACGACCCCGTCCAAATCTCCGATAGATCCGACAGAAAGAGCTTTAACTCCCTTACTACATTTTTTTGTCAGTCCAGCCAGGACGCTACCGGGACCTAGTTCAAGGAAGTGAGAGGTTCCAGCTTCAACCATGAAACGGACCGATTCGACCCATCTAACAGGGCTGTAGGTCTGTCG
>CAYNAN010000117.1:0-6265 GCA_964395085.1 uncultured Synergistaceae bacterium | reverse complement strand
ACCCCATCGTCGTTGGAGCTGCCTTCCCCCGCAGGCTTCGATATCTGGCCAAAGTCGAGCTTTTTCAGGGGTCTAGGTTGTTTGCCTGGCTTTTAAGGACCTTGGGGGCTATCCCGGTCAGTCGAGAGTCCTCCCAAAGTGCAGGTGGAGCTCTAAAGACCTTTCTTCAACTGATAGAGGAAGGAGCAGCGGTCTTGTTGTTTCCTGAAGGCGCTAGGTCTCTGGATGGGAGATTGAAGCCCCTAGAGGGAGGGGTATCGCTCCTAGCGATAAGAACCGGCGTGCCTGTCGTCCCCGTCTACATATCCGGGACACACGATGCCATGCCTGTCGGTTCAAGTCGAATCGGTTGGAATAGGGTTTATATCTCTTTTGGAGAGCCACTGGATCCCGCTTCCATCACCGTAGGACTGTCCGCCAAGGAGGCCAGGGTAGCCTTTCTCCGCCATCTGGAGTCGGTGCTCTCCTCCATGGAGGATGTCTCCCTTGAAAAAAAACTGCCGTAGGTCCGTAGTCATATCCATAGACAGAGGCGATGACTCTGACGAGAGGCTTCTCGCGGA
Source organism: uncultured Synergistaceae bacterium (assembly GCA_964395085.1). GTDB lineage: Bacteria > Synergistota > Synergistia > Synergistales > Dethiosulfovibrionaceae > Dethiosulfovibrio. The sequence continues at coordinate 5,702 of CAYNAN010000117.1, read as the reverse complement.
GCTGGAGTTGCTTCTTCGGAATATGGACGTGGAGGTCACCGATAGGGTTATCCAGAGGCGTCGGTCTCCCGATCCGGCCACACTTATAGGGAGCGGCAAGGTGTCACTGCTTAAGGGTCTGTGCGAGGCACAGGAGATCGACCTTATAGTCAGTGATATCCCCCTGTCCCCTAGACAAAGAGGCACTTTGGGATCATTGGTCGGCAGGGAGGTCTGGGATAGGCCCTTGGTCATAATGAAAATATTTGAGGAACGGGCCAGGACCTCCGAGGCTAAGCTTCAGGTGGAACTGGCCCGATGTCGCTATGAGTTGCCTCATCTCAGAGGTCTGGGACATCAGATGTCCAGGCTCGGTGGCGGTATAGGCACCAGAGGACCGGGCGAAACCGAGTTCGAGATACATAGACGTAAGCTTGAGAGAAGGATAAGGGATATAGACAGAAAACTGTCCCTCGTGGAGAGAAGGAGGTCCGAGCTCAGAAAGAGAAGGCTAAGCTCGGGGGTTCCTGTGGTCTCCTTGGTCGGTTACACTAACAGTGGCAAATCCACGCTGCTTAGGAGGATGTCGAAGGACATGGATATCCACGTAGCCGATGCCCTTTTCGCCACGCTGGACACCGCGGTGAGGTCGGTCTCTCTGTCATCTGGGGATGTCATTTTGCTCGTGGATACCGTAGGGTTTATCAGGGACCTGCCCCCTTCACTCGTCTCTGCCTTCAGGACTACGCTTGAGGAAACGGTTTTTGCCGATCTTCTCGCCGTGGTTTTGGACGGAACTGACCCAGATTTGATGGAGACCTTGAACGTCGTTCGATCGACCCTTGTTGACATAGGTGGAGCTGATATACCCAGGGTGATCCTGCTCAACAAGATCGATCTTATGGACAAGGGGACCGTCAAACTTCTGGAGTCCAGGATCAAGGGCGATGGCGAGATGGTGCTAGCGATAAGTGGCGAAAACGGCCCTCTCGATGAGTTTGAGGCCTTTTTAAACCAAGAGCTTCGTTTGAGTACCCGCGAAGATCGGAAAGGACGGTGAGCTATGCTTACCAGTATGACCGGGTTCAGTCGCGTCTCTTTAGATAGAGATTGGGGGACTTTGACACTGGAAATTTTTTCGGTGAACTCCAGATATCTCGAGGTATTCGTAAAGACCGGACGTGACCTGATGTCGGAGGAGCCTTTTATCCACTCGGCGTTGAAAAAGAGGCTTAACAGGGGCAAAGTCCAGGTCAGAGTAGATCTCTCCTGGTCCCCCGGCTACAGGGCGGGCAGGATAAACTCAGAGGTCTTGTCCTCCTATGCAGGGCAGATTAAGGCCATAGGAGAGGAATTGGGGCGTCCGAGTGACGTTCCGCTGGAGAGCCTTCTGGGTCTTCCCGGTGTCACAGAGCCTCCCTCTCTATCTCCCTCTGTTAGGGACGAGATAGGAGAGTCACTAAAAAATTTGGTGGACTCCGGCATCGATTCGTTGATATCCATGAGGCAGAAAGAGGGAGCCGAGTTGGAGATGGACCTTAATGGGCATCTTGAGGTCTATGAATCGCTGGTGAACAGGGTCTCCTCCTCCTGGAAGGACGGTGCGGACAGGGCGTTTCTTGCGCTGAAGGACAGGGTCGACGCTGTGGCAGAGAAGTTCGGATGTCCTTTGGATGAGGGAAGATTAGCCCAGGAGATGACCTTTATAGCCGATAAATGGGACATATCGGAGGAGATTAGCAGAACTGAAAGCCACCTAGGACAGTTTAAGTCGGTCATGGCAGATGATGGTCCGGTAGGGAGAAAGTTGGATTTCCTCCTTCAGGAGATGAACAGAGAGCTTAATACCATGGGATCCAAGGTCTCAGATAGCGATATAAGATGGTCGGTAGTGGAGGGTAAAACGGTCCTGGAGAGGATCAGAGAACAGGTTCAGAACGTGGAGTGATATCATTGGCCCAGAGGTTGGTACATATAGGTTTTGGCAATATGGTCGTTGCGGACAGGGTGATAAGCATAATACATCCTTCCTCCGCCCCTATGAAGAGGTTAAAAGAAGAGGCAAAGGAAACGGGAAGGCTCATAGATGCCACCCAGGGCAGAAAGACCAGGGCTATCCTGGTGACTGACAGCAACCACGTTATACTCTCGGCCATTCAGCCTGAGACCATAGTCCACAGGTTCGACGGAGACGAGAGCGATGGCTGATCGGGATAGGGGAATTCTCTTTGTCATATCCGGTCCTAGCGGGGCTGGCAAGGGCACGGTTCGCAAGGAGGTCTTTAGTCATCTGGATGGTCTTTCCTTCTCCATATCCTGCACCACAAGAGCGCCAAGGCCAGGGGAGCGAGACGGTGTGGACTATCGGTTTATACCGAGGGAATCCTTCCTGAAAAAGGTGGATTCTGGTGATTTTCTAGAATGGGCCGAGGTTCACGGAAACCTTTACGGAACCCTATGGTCCGACGTCAACGAAAATCTGGAGGTAGGCAAGGACGTGGTGCTTGAGATAGACGTTCAAGGGGCCCTTCAGGTTATGGATAAATGCGAGGATTTGGTGTCGATCTTCCTGTGTCCTCCATCGACTGAGGAGCTGGAGAGAAGGCTCAGAGCCAGGGGATCGGAGGACGAGGAGACCATCGCCCTGAGGCTGAAAAACGCTCTAGGGGAGATGGCCGAGATCGACAAGTACGATCACGTTGTCATAAACGACGATTTAAGCCGAGCTGTAGAGGAGATGGAGAGAATTGTTGCTCTTTATCGAAACAGAGATAAGGGGGATTTAGTTTAAAATGCGTTTTTTTGATTTAGACAAGATACAGAGTAATTCCGGCGTAAGCAATAAGTATCTTCTCACCTCAGTTGTTGCCATGAGGGCCAGGAAGATAAGCGAGGACAGGGGAGGCTTGCCATCTGACGAGCGTTTCCGCGGCGAAAAATTCATATCCACGGCCCTTTCAGAGCTTGAGAACGACCTCCTATCGGTGACTTACGACATTCCCGGTATCGAGGGGGGGGACTCTTTCGATGAACCTGAGATCGAAGAAGAGTAACGTTCTCCTCTGTGTCACAGGAGGTATCGCTGCCTACAAAGCCCCTCACATCGTGAGGGGCTTTGTACAGCTAGGATGGGACGTCAGGGTTATTCTGACCGAAAGTGCAGAGGCTTTTGTAAGCCCGATGGTTTTGGCTACCCTATCCAAAAACAGGGTCTGGATGGAGAGGGATTTTTTATCCGTAGAGGGAGGAAGCCAGATACCTCACATATCCTTGGGAGAATGGGCTGACGTCGTGATCGTCGCGCCTTGTTCCGCCGATGCCGCCTCCAGGTTGGCTATAGGCGGAGGTAGCAGGCTGATGGACAGCGCAGTCTTGGCGACCAAGGCCCCTGTAGTGGTTTTTCCGGCCATGAACGTGAATATGCTGTACCATCCTGCAACTAGGGGAAACCTGGAGAGGCTGGTGGCCCTTGGCTACACTTTGGTGGATCCCGATTCAGGCGATCTGGCGTGTGGTTACGAGGGGCAGGGCAGGCTGCCGGATAGAGAGGTTATTCTGGAGGAGGCTAAGAGGGCCCTGTCCGTCAAGGATATGGAAGGCCTATCCATAGCTGTCACAGCTGGACCTACCAGGGAGTTTATGGACCCTGTCAGGTTTATATCCAATCCCAGTACCGGCAAAATGGGCTACGCTCTGGCCAGGACCGCGTGGTACAGAGGAGCCGATGTGGAGCTGATAACTGGGCCAGTTCATTTAACCCCTCCCCATGGTGTGAAGGTCTCGCCTGTGATCTCGGCTCAGGAGATGATGGATTCAGCTGTAAGAGCCATGGGTGGATGTGATATCATGGTGAAGGCTGCTGCTGTGGGAGATTATAGGTTTTCATCCGTATCGGATAAAAAGATAAAAAGAAAAGGTCTCGAAGTTATGGAGGTGTCCCTCATAAACAACCCCGACATAGCTGCCTCCCTTGGATCGATCAAAAGGCCCGATCAGACCCTGGTGGGATTTGCCGCCGAGACCGATAATCTAACCTTAAACGCCACGGAAAAGCTGAAATCCAAGGGGCTGGACATGATAGTCGCAAACGATCTAACCGAGGAGGGAAGCGGGTTTGGGTCGGACAACAACAGCGTTATCATGTTAGGTGTCGAAGGCGTGCTAAGGGATATGTCCGGGGATAAGGAGACAGTCGCCGATGCGATATGGGACCAGGTCCTGGAGCTCAGGGGCAAGTCCTGACCGTGTCATGTTTCGCGGAGGTCCTCGTTCCCGGTCCATGGTGGAGCACCCTTTCGTATCGATCACAGAGTGAGCTGTTGCCAGGATGCAGGGTGGTCGTCCCTATAGGTAGGACTAAGAGGGTAGGTTTCGTCTTATCCTGTTCCGGTACATCCACCTGGCCAGAGAACAAGGTGAGGCCCATCTCGTATCTACTGGATGATAGTCCGGTTATGCCGAGTTATCTTTGGAGGTTGAGCCAATGGGTCGGGAAGGCCTTCCTGTGTGGGCAGGGGCAGGCGCTAATGGCCATGATCCCGAAGGAGATACTGTCAGGAGAGGATCTGCCTCCCTGGAAGGCTGATGAGGCAGATGGACGTTTAGACACCTTGTCGGAGGTCTCTACCTGCTACAGATGGCTCGATAGTGACAGGACCGGTCGGTATATATCCATGATACAGACGTCGTCCAGGGCCATAGTGGCCTTCCCCGATCACCAAAGGGCGGAATCGTTTTTAGATGCCCTCTCCCAGATCGGCCTGACTCGGTGTCTGCTGTGGCCCAGAACCGGAGGGATCCGAAAGCTACGCGATTGGGTTGCAGTCAGGGATGGCGAGTATGGAGTTGTGGTCGGTGGACCAGGGGTTATGTCCGCTCCTTTGGATGCCGATCTGATAATAGTGGAGGACGAGGGCAACGATGCCTACAGGCTTATGAGACATCCTAAGCTGAACGTCAGAAGCGTCCTATCCAGGATGGCTAAGGAAACGGGGGCCAAGCTGCTCCTGGGAGGAAGAATACCGTCATCCAGGGTTTTCAGAGGTCTATCGCCTGAGGAGGAAAAAAGGAGACCGGGGAAGAGGCTTGTGTTCGTTGACGTCAGGGAGGGACACTCTCTGGATGTACCGGGTGCTTCGAGAGACCTCCCTCTAGCGCAAAGCACCATGGAGAGGACCATCGCCTGTGTCTCTAAAGGACGGGTAGCCATTTGGATTCTTGACAGAAAGGGTTACGTCGGTGACCTTCGCTGTGAGGAGTGCGGAGCTAGTGTAACGTGCCCTTGCGGTGGTTCTTTCAGGATCACCGGAAAATCCATGTCCTGTTTCATATGTGGGAGGAAGGAGGACCTTCCAGACCTGTGTCCCGAATGCGGTGGAGCTATTATAACCGGACAAAACCCCGGGATAGACGCCCTGATTCCGGCTGCGACCTCTCTGATCCCAGGTCGTCCCGTGGTGCTTTGGTCGACGGACGAGCCTAAGGGAAAGGTTGCCGTCAGAGAGAGGGTTAGGTCTTTGAGCTCAGGCGGTCTGGTGTTGGGAACCAGAAAATCACTGGAACTATGCGCCATTCTCGATGTAGGTCTGATATGCTGGCTCGACGGAGATGGAGAGGCAAGAAGGCCCGATCACGGGGCTAGGCATTGTGCCTATTCGATGGTTGCGGAGTCCTGTTGGGGAGGGATTGCGCCTTTGAACAGACACGTCGTTCTCCAAAGCAGG
>CAYNAN010000116.1:0-6286 GCA_964395085.1 uncultured Synergistaceae bacterium | reverse complement strand
ATCCCTCAGGATCCCAGTGGAGCCCAGAAGAAAGTACCTCTGCTCCTTCGAGTTCGTCTACTTCGCCAGGCCCGACAGCCTAATATCGGGCAGATCGGTCTACGAGGTAAGGAAGAACCTGGGCAAGATGCTGGCTAAAGGGGCCCCCTGCAACGGAGACTGCGTCACCTGCATGCCAGACAGCGGAACAGTGGCCGCCATGGGATACGCCGAGGAATCGGGGATACCCTACGAAAAGGCCATCGTCAGAAACCGCTACTCAGGCCGGACCTTCATAGAGCCCACCCAGAGGGTCAGGGAACTGGGGGTCAGGAAGAAGCTCAACCCCATAAGGGAGCTCATAAGGGGAAAGAGCCTCACCGTGGTGGACGACTCCATCGTCAGGGGGACCACATCCAGGAGGATGGTGGAGCTCCTTAGGGAATACGGAGCCTCGGAGGTCCATATGAGGATATCCTCCCCTCCGGTGAAGTTCCCCTGTTACTACGGCATAGACACCCCCACCAGGGAGGAACTAGCCGCCGCCAGGGCCAACGAGACGGCCCTCTGCGCCGAAATAGGGGCCACATCGCTTGGCTATCTCACAGGAGACGACCTGATCCAGGCCATAGGCCTTCCGGAGTGGGAGGTATGCACCGCCTGCTTCAGCGGAAACTACATGGAGGACGGAGAACGATATGAAGAACTGGACATATGAGGAATCAGGGGTAACCATAGAGGGAGGCAACCGCTGGGTCAGCCAGATAGGTAAGCTCCTGTCCCGTAGGCCACAGTCGCCGGAGGTCGTAGGAGGGATAGGTGGCTTCAGCGGCCTCTACAACATAGGAGGGGGCCGCCTTCTGGCCGCCTGCTGCGACGGAGTGGGAACAAAGCTCGAGATAGCCAGAGCTGCCGGATCCCTCAAGGGACTGGGGCAGGACCTGGTCGCCATGAGCGTCAACGACCTCATAACCTGCGGAGCTAAACCACTGCTCTTTCTGGACTACCTTGCCTGCGGAAAGCTGGACTCCCAGAGGCTCATACCGGTGGTCGAGGGCATAATCGACGCCTGTGCCAATTCGGACTGCGTCCTGCTCGGCGGTGAGACCGCCGAGATGCCCGACGTCTACCCCACCGAGGGCTTCGACCTGGCGGGATTCGCAGTGGGGATCGTCGATAGATCTGACCTTATAGACGGATCGTCGGTCAGCAGAGGAGACCTGCTGATAGGCCTGCCCAGCTCGGGGATCCACAGCAACGGCTATTCCCTGGTGAGAAGGGCCCTTGAAAAGGAGCTCGCCCAGGACCTCCACTCCTTCGTCCCGGAGCTTGGGGAGACCTTAGCTGAGGCGGTTCTAAAGCCCACCAGGCTGTACCCCAGACCAATCATGGCGGCGCTGAAAACCGGAGCCATAAAGTCCATGGCCCACATCACAGGAGGTGGCCTGGAGGAGAACATAGCCCGCTCCCTTCCCGAGGGCATGGAGCCCAACATAGACTACTCCTCCTGGACCAGACCGGCGATCTTCCCCTACATGGCGGCCAGAGGCATCGACGAATCGGAGATGAGAAAGGTCTTCAACCTTGGCATAGGGTTCGTCATGACCGCCGAGGAGGGGGACGTCCCCAGGCTCATGGAATCCCTCGCCGACTCCGGCGAGACCCCTGTGGTAATCGGCTCGGTCGTATGAACAGGATAGCCATACTGATCTCCGGCAGGGGGAGCAATATGGACGCCATCCTGGACCGGATTCAGTCGGGCCACCTGGAAGCTCAGGTGGCCTTTGTGGCGTCCGACAGGCCCGACGCCCAAGGCCTTGAGAAGGCCAAGTCCAGAGCCATACCGACGGAGGTACTGCCCTACGGGGACGGGAAGGCCAAAGGGGAGGCGACGCTTCAGGCCCTCATGGACCGCCACAACGTTAAATGGCTGGTTCTGGCCGGCTTTATGAGGATACTGTCGGAAGAGCTGGTCCTGAGGCACCAGGGCAGAATAGTGAACATCCACCCGGCTCTGCTGCCTTCCTTTCCCGGCGCCCACGGAATAGAGGACGCATGGGACTTCGGGGTTAAGGTGACAGGGGTCACGGTCCACCTTGTGGACCACCTGGTGGACCACGGCGAGATACTGGCCCAACTGCCGGTCAGGATAAAACAGGACGACGACCTAGAATCACTGGAGAGAAGGATACACAGGGCGGAACACAGACTCTACTGGCGAACCCTGAGAGCGCTGTTTTCAGGGGAACTTAAGGGAAGAAAGGAAGGACCTAGATGACCAAAAGGGCTCTTATATCGGTGTACGACAAGACCGGCGTGGTGGAACTGGCTCAAAAGCTCTCCCAGATGGGATGGGAGATAGTCTCCAGCTCCGGCACCGCCAAAACCCTGGCCTCCAACGGCGTAGCCGTGGTTGAGGTCGCCGACCTGACGGGCTATCCCCACATACTGGGAGGCAGGGTCAAGACCCTCCATCCATCGGTAGCAGGGGGAATACTGGCCCGGCGGGAACTCCCATCGGACATGGAAGACCTGGAAAAACACAAAATACAGGCCATCGACATGGTCGTCTGCACCCTCTACCCCTTCGAGAAGACCGTCCGTTCTGGCGCCTCCCTAGACGACCTCATAGAGAAAATAGACATAGGCGGTGTGACCCTCCTGAGGGCATCGGCAAAAAACTACCGCCACGTCACGGTGATAACCGACGTAGAGGACTACGACACAGTGCTTGAGGAGCTGGCCTCCGAGGGCGACGTATCCCTGGAGACAAGACAGGCCCTGGCCCTCAAGGCCTTCGCCCTGACCTCCCGATACGACGGGACGATCCACTCGGGCCTCTCGTCGGAGCTCGGTATATCGGAAGAAAAAGAACCTCCGATCAGGATACCTCTGAACCTGGAGCAGGCCCAGCCCCTCAGGTATGGCGAGAACCCCCACCAGGCCGCTGGGGTCTACTCCCTGCCCCTGTCGGACCTGCCCTGGGAGCAACTGGCGGGAAAACCCCTGTCCTACAACAACCTCTTGGACCTGGACGGAGCCATGAGGGGAATGGCCCTCATGCAGCAGGAAACGGGGGCGGTCGTCCTAAAACACACCACCCCCTGCGGCATGGCCCAGGGATCCTCCCTATCGGAGGCCTACAAAAAGGCCCTGGAGTGTGACCCCCTCTCGGCCTACGGAGGGGTGATAGGTCTCACCAGGACGGTGGACCTGGAGACAGCCCAGGAGATAGGCTCCCACTTCACCGAGATAGTTGCCGCACCGGACTTTCAGGCCGAGGCCCTGGAGCACCTCAGGGAAAAACGGCCCTCCCTCAGGATGATAAAGTGGAACGGAGGAAGGCTCTCCCCCTGGCAGATAACCTCGACCTGGGGCGGCATACTCGTGCAGGAGGATAAACTGGCCCCTCTGCCGACGGAGGGCTCGGGAGAGTGGATAGGCCAGCCCAGGCCCGACCTGTGGGACGACCTGGTCCTGGCGTGGAAAGCCGCCTATCTATCCAAGAGCAACGCCATAGCGGTAGTCAAAGACGGCGCGACCGTAGGCATAGGCATGGGATTTTGCAGCAGGCTCTTCGCCGTCGACTTCGGGACCGCCCAGGCGGGGGAAAAGGCTAAAGGGGCGGTCATGGCCTCAGACGCCTTCTTCCCCTTCTCCGACGGACTGGAAAGGGCCGCCCAAGCCGGAATAGCGGCGGTGATCCAGCCCGGCGGCTCCGTCAAAGACGACGAGGTTAAGGCCAAGGCCCTAGAGCTTGGGATACCCATGTTCCTGAGCCACTGGCGGACCTTCAGGCACTGATATGAAAGTTCTCATACTGGGAGGGGGAGGCAGGGAACACGCCATAGCCTGGGCGGTGACCCAATCCCCTGTGTGCGACGAACTTCACTCCATGCCCGGCAACCCCGGAATGGCCCAGCTCTCCACCTGCCACCCCGGGGACCCCTGCGACTGCCGGTCGGTGACCGACCTGGCGGAGAGGCTGTCGGTGGACCTGGTCATAGTCGGCCCGGAGGGACCGCTTGTATCGGGGGTCGCCGACGCCCTCAGGGCCAAAGGCATAGACGTATTCGGCCCAGGCAGGGACGGAGCTATGCTCGAGGCCAGCAAAGCCCACTCTAAGAGCTTCATGAAAAGGCACGGCATACCTACAGCCTCCTTCAGCATCTGCACCACCTTAGAGGAGGCCAAAGAGGCCCTTTCCAGCAGAAAACCTCCCTATATAGTCAAGGCCGACGGCCTGGCGGCGGGGAAAGGGGTCTTCATATCCGACCAGCTATCGGAGGCCTTAGAGTCCTGCGGCGAACTACTAGGGGGCTCCCTGGGCGAGGCGGGAAAGACCTTGGTGGTGGAGGACGGCCTTGTGGGCAGAGAGGTGTCGGTCATGATCGTCACCGACGGCCGTAGCTATCGGCTCCTTTCCACCAGCCAGGACCACAAAAGGGCCTTCGACGGAGACCGAGGCCCGAACACCGGAGGGATGGGAGCCTACGCCCCGGTCCCCTGGGTCGATCGATCGATGCTCCAGGAAATCGAGGAAAAGGTGGTAAAGCCCACCTTGCTCGGACTGGAGAGGGACGACACCTCCTACCGGGGGATCATCTACGCCGGACTGATGATATCCCCTCAGGGGAAAATAGACGTCCTGGAATATAACGTCAGGCTGGGAGACCCGGAGACCCAGGCCCTGCTTCCCCTCTTCGACGGCGACTGGCTTGAGGTCTGCCACAGCTGCGCCCAGGGCAAACTGTCGGAGGTTAGGTGGGCCCTTAAAGACCTTTGCTCCGTCAACGTGGTAATAGCGTCGGAGGGCTACCCAGGAGACTACGAAAAGGGCCATCCCATAGAGGGACTGGAGCACAAAGAGGAAGGGATAACGGTGTTTCAGGCCGGAACCGCCCTTAAAGACGGAAAAACCGTAACAGCAGGAGGAAGGGTCCTCTCGGTGGTTGGTACGGGACCAACCCTTGAGGAAGCCAGGGAAAGGGCCTACACAGGGGCTAAGGCGATAGATTTTAAGGGAGCATTTTACAGAAAAGACATAGCGTCCAACAGGGACAAACCTAAGGAGGAAAGCGTATGACCAAGGCAAAAATAGGCATAGTTCTGGGATCGGCGAACGACGTATCGGTGGCTAAAAAAGCGGGAGAGATGCTGGACAAGCTCCAGATCCCCTACGAAGTGACCGTGGCGTCCGCCCACAGGACCCCTGGCGACGCGGTGGCCTACGCCTCCAACGGCGAGAAAAGGGGCCTGGCCGCAATAATAGCGGTGGCAGGTCTCTCCGCCGCCCTTCCAGGGGTGCTGGCCGCCCACACCGCCCTGCCGGTCATAGGGGTTCCGGTCTCCGCCGGGACCGTAGGAGGCCTGGACGCCCTCTACTCGGTGGCCCAGATGCCTCCCGGCGTCCCTGTGGCGTCGGTGGGAATAGACGGAGGGGCAAACGCCGCCCTTCTGGCTGCCAGGATAGTGGCCCTTCTGGACGAAAAGGTGAGACAGAACCTGGAGGACCTCCGAGTGGAACAGGGAGAAAAGGTCCGCAACTCCAGATCGACCCTGGGACTTCCGGAGGTGCCGGAGGAAGCGTTTAAGTAGGGGGAAGAATAAAAGAGTCCCACTCTCCATCTTGGAGAGTGGGACTCTTTATATATAAGGTGGCTATCTTCTCTCGTCCTGGATGCCTAGGCTTTCCCTTATGGCATTCTGGAGAAGGGCGGAGAAGTTAATTCCCTTAGCCTCAGCGGCACGGTTTAGCCAATAGGGCAGTGTTAAGGTCTTTTTTACCGCCTTGCTCTCCATAGCATCTCTGACCAGAGGCATTATGGCCGAGATCATGACCGTTCTTTCACCTGGTCCAAGATCGATATCGGATAGGCACGATGGATTGGGGATAGGTTCTCCGTCCTCCTCCATCCCAAAGAGATGGAGCTCAAGGGCTTCGGTGGCCTTTTTTATCCCCTCTTCGTCGGAGGTCGCCTGACTGACGCATCCGGGAAGATCGGGGAAGTATATTCCGATACGACCGTCGGGGTTATAGTGGAACACCGCCGGGAAGTTATATCTGTCCTGCATCTATCTCACCTCCCTTGGTTCATACATCATAGGGTTATGCCTGCCTGGTTCTCTATGCTTTTAAGAACCATTATATCCAGGTCTTTTGTCGGATGGGGGACGGTAACTTTTCCGGGTTTCGTCGGATGTTTAAACTGCTTGTGATCTCCTCTTGTCCTCGCCTCAAACCATCCTTCTTTTTCCAGTATTCGTATAACATCCCTTGAACTGTAGCTTTTTTTCACCGATACCC
>CAYNAN010000115.1:0-6316 GCA_964395085.1 uncultured Synergistaceae bacterium | reverse complement strand
TTTCAGAGGCTCACTTTGTTTTTGGATAATAACATAGTGTTTTGGTGGGAACAAGTTTTTTCTTGTTTGGTAATCAAGTGTTCCTTGACCTGGTTATCCATTCCGGTGTAAGTTCTAAAGCTCTAACAGAAGGAGGGGTTTTATGGCACACGAGTTTGCTAGGCGCGCTATAGAGGGTGGTCGTCGCTGCGGAGGCAGCAGGCTGTTCTTCGGGATGGGAGGGTCCCTTCTGATTACCTCGTTCATGTCGTTGCTGGTCTATGGGGATTCCCTACAGTCTTCGATAACCGCGATGGTAGCGGCGGTGTTTATGGGAGCTCCTCTTATGGTCAACACGGTGAGAGGACTGTTGCTTGGCTTGTCTGAGATGGACGAACTTGCAGCACTGGGGATCCTCGCCACCTTTGTGTCGGGGCAGTTCATGACGTCCGGACTGATATCATTTGTTATGCTTCTAGCCGCCATGCTGGAGAACAGGTCCGCAAGAGGGGCCAGGGACAGCCTAGAGGCCCTGATAGACCTTCGTCCTCCAACCGCCTGGGCTCTGAGAGGGAGAGAGTGGGAGGAGGTCCCCGTGGAGGATCTTTCAATAGGAGACGAGGTGAAGGTAAAGCCTGGGGAGAGGTTTCCGGTTGATGGGATCGTCTTAGATGGTAGGTCCACAGTGGATCAGGCCACCATAACGGGGGAATCCATGCCGGCGGACAAGGGGCCCGGAGATTCCGTCTATGCCGGAACCGTCAACTTGACTGGAGTCGTGGTATGCCAGGTCACTTTGGTAGGGGAGGATACCACCTTGGGTAAGGTTCGTGATCTGATATCTAAGGCTGAGGGAACTAAGACCCCAATGATGAGGATCATCGATCGATATGCTCGTTGGTATGTGCCTTCGATCATGGCTCTGGCTGGAGCTGTGCTGTTTATAACCAGGGACCTCAGCCGAGCTGTGGCGATGGTCGTCGTCGCCTGTCCTTGCTCCATCTTGCTCTCAGGTCCAACCGCCATAGTGGCGTCGTTGGGATCTGCGGCCAGGATGGGTATTTTGATAAAAGATGTGGCCCATCTGGAGATTGCTGAAAAGCTGACCGCTATGGTCTTCGACAAGACCGGAACAGTTACGACAGGGGAGCTTCAAGTGGTGGAGGTGGCTCCGTCTCATCCATGGGGAGGTTCTGAGCTTCTAGCCTTGGCCTGTGGGGTGGAGAGGGATTCGGGCCATCCCGTGGCGATATCGCTTCACAGGGAAGCGAAAAAGATGGGTATTACCGTGCCTGAGGGGCGCTCCGTGGTGGAACATCATGGTAAGGGAGTAGAGGGAGAGGTAGATGGTCGGATCGTAAGAGTGGGGAAGAGATCATGGTTGAAGGAGCTGGGTATTCCGGTCCCGGATGAAGACGGGGCTTTCTCGGGGAGAAGCCTTTTGGGAGTCGGAGTGGATCTCTCATGGGCTGGCCAGATAGCCATGGAGGACGGTATAAAGCCTGGTCTCGTGGACGCATTGGAGAGGCTGGAAAATTACGGTATATCTAGGAAGGTCCTTCTGTCCGGTGACAGAGGATCTGTTGTTAGGAGGGTCGGAGGGATCATGGGGGTATCCGAATGTCGATGGGATATGCTTCCCAAGGACAAGATGGACTACGTTCGATCGATGATAGAAGAGGGAGAGATCGTGGGGGTAGTCGGTGACGGTGTCAACGATGGACCGGCTCTTTCAGCTGGGCATCTCTCTATCGCCATGGGAGCGGCTGGAAGCGACGTCGCTATATCCTCAGCCTCCATAGCCCTGATGAACGACGATATTCGAAATGTGCCGGAGTTTTTGGGTCTTGCGGATGAGACGTTGAAAACAATACGCCAAAACCTGAGGATAGCCTTCGGGGCTATAGGGATATCTCTGGCCTTAGGCTCTCTCGGAGTCATCCACCCTGCTGTTGCCGCCGTGCTTCACGGCATGACCTCTCTCGCGGTGATACTTAACTCCGCCAGGATTATGAGGTATCAGGGAGGAGGAGTCAGGTGAGCAGCCATAGAATGTCGGTCGCTAGACAGGGCTCAGCCGTGGCCATTTTGATGGCCACGGCAGGGGCTGTTGTCTCAGCTGTAAGCGGTGTATCCCTTGGGTTTGCTCCTGTGATATTTTTGGTCTCTTCGGTGGTTCCTTGGGGCAGCGTCCTATATTTAGAGTTTAGGCAGCAAAGGAATGGACAGGGCGAGTTTGATCCTGAGTGGGGGGCTTCAGTGACGGCTCTTATATCGGGCTTTTTAGGCCTTTTCTCCCTGTCGGGGCTTATAGGTTATTCCGGTGGGTTGTCGTCCCCTCAGATCCTTCCAACCTCGGTTATCCTGGTGCTTTCCGCCTTTATCCCCCTGATTGGATGGGTATCCCTAGGTTATTTTCGCTCCGTTATGGAGCAAGACAACGGTCCTTTGCGCCCCTGTCTCGATTATCTGAGGGGAGGAATAATCGCAGGGAGCGGTCTATTCCTGATAATGGCCCTGTCCTTCTCGGGAATGCCTCGGGCTGCTTCGGCCACAGCTAGAGCCATCCTGTGGATGCAGATCGTGATCTCGTTGGAGCTGATTCTGTCCCTCGCAATGGAGTGGTACAGACCATCCAGATTATCCAGGAGATGGCCCTATGGCTCAAGGCTTCTGGGATTGTTGAGCAGGAGCACTTCTATGAGGCAGGTCTTCGACGAGGCCTGGCGTTATCAGTTTGGAGTTGAGGTCTCCAGGTCGGAGGTCCTGCGATGGATGATCAGGGACATTCCGGTAATACTGTCTTTTTCTTTTGTATGCCTGATAGGGATCTCATGCCTTTTCTACGTGCCAGAGGGGTGTCGAGGTGTGCTAATGAGATGGGGAGAGCCGGTCAGAATCGTCGATCCTGGAATAGGTATAAAGATCCCTTATCCGATGGATTCGGTGAAAATTCTCGATGTGGATCTTGTGAGGAGGGTCCACGTTGGCTCCCATAAGCCAGCCACCGACGACGGGGATATCTACAGAGCGGGGGCCCCCATCCTCTGGACCAACGATCATGGCCTCCAATCGGAGCATTATATCCCCGTGGCTCCTCCTGCCGACGTTGCTCAGGTGGTTGCAGGGCAGAGGATACCGTCGGTTTCCTTCGTCGGGGCCGATATCTTTGCAGAGTACAGAATAGCCGATCCTATCGCCTTCATTAGGGGGTCCACAGATGGAGTTACCCTTTTGAAGCAAAGGGTCGAGAGGGCCTCATCCAGGGTCTTTGTCAAGCGCGACGTGGACTCCATCGTGGGCGATGGCCGTATCCAAGCGGCCGAGGAAATCCTTCACGAACTCCATTCAGATGAGGAAATCGTGAATAACGGGCTCGTGGTGGACTATGTGGGAATAGTTGGGGTCCATCCTCCTCAGGTAGTGGCTTCTTTTTTTGAGGAAAACGTATCGGCCATACAGGAGAGGGAAACCGTGATCCAGTGGGCTACCCAGGCTGCTGTGCTAAGGATGACCGAGACGGTAGGGGATGAGGCTCTGGCCAATGAGCTGCTCGAAGCCATGGCTTTAGGGGACAGAGAGAGGATAGACTCGCTTCTTGAGGAGTGCGGAGGAGCCATTGCATGGGAACTGGGTAAAGCCCTGGAGTATGGGGTTGAGAAGGAGTCGGTCGAGGGAGTTCGGGCCGACAGCTTTATCTCGCGATACGGGATCCTTCAGGCTGCGCCCCTTTACTATCGAGAAAGCATGTATCTGGATGTCCTTGACTCATGCCTTCCTCGGCGGAGAAAGTACGTTATACCCAGACGGAGGGACGATCTTTTGTTCCGGTTATCCGGTCTGGCTCCAGCGGTTTCCCTTCCGTCTATGGAGGAAGAGATGCCGGAGACGTTTCTACAGGAGTGATCTTTTATGTTTAAGTTTATCAAACTATCCCTGGCTACTGTGGTTGTGTCGCTTATGGTGGCCTACATGGTTACCTTTACGGTTCCATTCAACGAGACAGCCTTGGTTACGACCTTTGGAGGAGCGGAGAGGTCCGCCCTGAAAAACCCCGATGGGAGATCTGGGGGGCTTTTTTTCAGGCTTCCTTGGCCTGTTCAGAAGATCCATCGCTTTGACCGGAGGATCAGGATCCTTTCCGATAGGTTGGAGCAGCAGGAGACTTCCGATAGACAGGTAGTTGTCGTTCAGGCCTACGTTACCTGGAGGATCGTCGATGTCCTCGATTTTTACCGTAGCCTGAGGACGCCGGAGGAAGCAGAGAGGCTTCTGAGGGATAGGATGAGGACGGCCTGCTCCGTATTGGGGGATTTTAGGCTGGACCAGCTTATCTCATCTGAGGAATCGGACCTGGACCTGGCCGAGGCAGCGATCCTCAACAGGATGAGGGGTGATCTGGCCGATCAAAATTGGGGCATTGAACTCCAATCCATGGGTATAAATAGGATTCTCTTTCCCGAGAGGATAACCGAGGCGGTCTTCCAGAGAATGAGACAGACCAGGCAGAGGATGGCTCAGAGGGCTAGATCCGAGGGCGAGGCTATCGCCAAGGGAATAATGGCCAAGGCTGCTGGCGACAGCGAGAGGATAATGGCCTACGCTAGGAGGAGGGCCCAGGAGATAAGGTCCGAGGGGGATGGTGCTGCGGCAGAGTATGCTAGGGTGTTTGGGGAGCATCAGGACTTTGCCCTCTATCTAAGGCAACTAGAGACCCTACAAAAAACATTAATTCACAATACAACTTTTATATTGGACTCTGGTATGAACCCCTACGGCCTGCTGGATGAGTTGCTATCTCCAAAGAAAGGGGTCGATAGGAGGTGAAGCCATCTAAACGCTCCTTGGATGAGGTTCAGGCCAGAGCTTTGGAGAGGGCGATAAGGTCCGGTGGGGCTATTTTGGCTCTTTTGGGAGTGGTCTTTTTTGTCTGGGTGGCGGCGAGCGGGACCTATTGGGTGGACGAGGGAACGGTTGCGATTCAGGTCAGGTTAGGTAGATTGATGATGGAGGACGGTGGAGTGGTCTATCCAGGAGGGCCTTATCTTGCTTTCCCTGAGCCTATCGACAAGGTCATACATGTTCCAACTGCCTTCCAGAGGATTTCGTTGGACGATAGCTTCTGGTGTAGTAGGATGAGCCGCCCTGGGCTGGTTCCTGGGGAAGACGGATCTCTCATAACCGGGGATCTTAACATAGTTCACGGTAGGTGGGAGGTGGTGTTTAGGGTTTCTCCTGAGGGGGATAGACCCATCCGTTTTGTCCGAACCTTAGGATACATGGACGATGCCTACAGGATCGTTCGATCGGTGGTGGAACAGGCGATAGTTTACTCCGTGGCGATAACACCTGTGGACGATTACACAAAGGGGAAAATGGACGATAGCTCTATAATCGCTATTTCCCAGGGATTGTTGGACAATCTGGACTGTGGGCTTGAGATAGTGGATATCTCTAGGTCTTCGCCTCCCCAGTTTCCGTTCCAGGTCATGGACGCCTTCATGGCGGTCAACGAGGCTGAGAGCGAGAAGCTAAAGGCCATAGAGAACGCCTGGAAAGAGAGGGAAAACCTCCTTAACGACTGTGCTGGAATGGCCTACAGGGACCTGGTGGAAAGTATGGGGCTGATTGATCCGTCGGGCAAAGTGGGATCTAAGGCTAATCTCGACAAGGTGAGGGAAATATTAGACGGAGGAGACCTAGGCGGTAAAGCTGCTGTGATGATCCAGGAGGCCCGTCTTTACAGGACCGAGGTGGTGGAGAGGATAAGAGCTCGGTCAGAGAGATTCGATAGGCTTCTGCCTGTGTGGCTATCCGACGGTAAATCCTTACAGGACAGGCTCTTTTGGGAGATGTGGCAGAATGTCCTTTCAGGAAATATAAATGTCTACTACCTTCCCGAGGGGAAAAAAACCATCTATCTCCATCTTCAGGATAGCTTGAACGGACTGTAGAGGTTTTTATGTAAAACGAAGATCAGGATAGTTGAACCTCCTGATCTTCGTTTTCTGTCTCTAAGCTATCTCCGATTTGATCTGCTCCACCCAGGTCGACACCCTGTCATCGGTCATGTCGGACTGGTTGGACTCGTCTATGGGAAGGCCCACGAAAAAACCGTCCCTAAGCGCAGAACCAGCACCGGAGTAGCCGTCGCTGGTCCATTTCCCGATCATGGTGGCTCCCTTGCTCGCCGCTGCGTCGTGGATTATGCTGATAGCCTCGACAAAAGTATCGCCGAAACCCTCTTGATCTCCCGTCCCGAATACCCCTACCTTCTTTCCTGACAGGTCGGCCTTCTCCAACTTGGGGAGAAAATCGTTCCAGTCGTCCTGGAGCT
>CAYNAN010000114.1:0-6342 GCA_964395085.1 uncultured Synergistaceae bacterium | reverse complement strand
AAACGCCGCCGCCCTGTGAACTGGGCGGCGGCGTTTTTACCTATTTACACAGTTTCAGTATCTCCAGGGCCTTGTCGGAGGTTATGGGGACGAACTGGCCCACCGGGCCGTTCCAGTTGGTCTTCTCCGCCATCTCCTCCAGCCTGTCGTCTGGGACCCCGAGATCTTCCAGGGTTACAGGCATCCCCAGGCTCCTGAAGTAGTCCTCCATGACCGAGATGCCCTTCAACACCGTCGCTTCGGGATTCCAGAAGTCCGGCTCCAGCCCCCACACCCGATGGAAGAACCGGACGAACCGTGGGACGTCGTGGCGGTAGACGAACTTCATCCATGCGGGAAACACCACCGCAAGGCCAGCTCCGTGGGCCACGTCGTATATGGCCCCTATCTCGTGCTCTATCCTGTGGGAGGCCCAGTCACCCACCCGCCCTGTGTCAAGTATGCCGTTGTGTGCTATGGTCGATGCCCACATTATCTCCGCCCTGGCGTCGTAGTTATCGGGCTCCTTCAGGGCGATAGGGAGGAACTTTATCACCGTCTGAAGGGTTCCCTCTATGAGCCTGTCGGTCAGGTCCACGGCGGTTGTGTTGGTGAAGTACCGCTCCATGAGGTGGGCCATGATGTCCACTCCCCCTGCTGCGGTCTGGTAGGGGGGCAGGGTGGTGGTCAGCTCCGGGTTCAGTATGGCGAAGGCTGGCCTGATAAGGTCGGAGTGGAGGGCGTGTTTGAGCCACCCTTTCTCCTTCGTTATGACCGACGCGGGGCTGGTCTCGCTTCCTGTGGCGGACAGGGTCAGTATGGCCCCGACCGGGAGGGCTTCCTTGGGGACAACCCCCTTGTCGAAAAAGTCCCATACGTCGCCGTCGTAGGGAACTCCCACGGCGACGGCCTTTGCCGAGTCTATGACGCTTCCTCCACCGACCGCCAGGATGAAGTCCACCTTCTCCCGTCGGCACAGGTCGATCGCCTCGTGGACCAGTGAAAGCCTGGGGTTAGGGACCGCCCCTCCCAGCTCCACGAAAGGAATGTTAGACTCCTTCAGGGACCTGACGACCCGGTCGTACAGGCCGATAGCCTTTATGCTCCCGCTCCCGTAGTGGAGGAGGACCTTGCTCGCCCCTCGGGCGGCGACTTCCTGACCGGTCTGAAGCTCCTTGCCCCTCCCGAAGACTATTCTCGTCGGGCTTTCGTAGACGAAATCTCTCACTTTGCAAAACCCCCTTGTAATTTTTTAGTCTTCCTGTAGCTTCCCGTACCAGTATAGCATAGCTTTCTTCTGTGAATTGCCAAAGACGACGACGGCCCATTTTAGCCGTCCCTGTGGTAATATCTTTAGTCGAAAATACTTTAAGGAGCTGATATTCATGATGCCCATGGGGCCGATTATATTCACCGCCGCGGTCTCGGCGCTGTTCTCCGCCATAGGCCTTAAGATGGCCTGTAGGTTTATGTTTGGGACCGCCCCGTCCTACGGCAACGCATGGCTCGCCACCTTCGCCGGAGCGGTAGCCTCTACCTTTTTGTCCCCTGTGATCGCCGGAGCGTTTCACGGTCATTCGGGATACTTTGGCTTTGGCATCATCGCCTTCTTGGTTCAGGCGGCGGTGTTCAAGGCGGTTCTCTACCTGCCTGGAAGGGAAAAACTGTCCTTCGTCGAGAGCTGTATTGCCTCCCTCCTTGCGGTGTTTATCCTGATGGTTCTCTCTCTGCTGTTCAAGGGACTTTTAGGCTTTTCTCTCCTTGCAGGAGGGCACGTACTGATATAGGATTGATATGTAAGACTATTCTGGAGGTGAGGGCATGAGATTTTTATCCACTGTTGCGTTACTGCTGACCGTCATGGTCGGCTCCTGCTGGGCTCAGGGTGAGCCTGTCATGACCTGGGGAAACTGGGTCTCCATAAAGGGAGGCGAGTATCGGGAGCTCTATCCTCCTGTTGCCGCTAAAGGAGCCCGGTGGTTCTCCGACACCCAGGGGAAGTGCTACGTCCAGGCTGTGGTGCCTAACGCGTCCCTTGAGTCGGTCCCCGTCCCGGGGTGGTTCTCCTTGGACGGAATGGGCCAGGCTCCTTCCATGTCCGGCGACCTTTCCATGGGTTGGGGGAGATGGGTCCGCATGGACGGCAAATGGTACAGGGAGTTCTGCCCCCCAGGCCCCAGGCCCAGGGGAGTCCGATGGTTTGCCGATGAAAGCGGCTCTTGTTTCAGCCAGCCTGTGGTCCCCAAGCCTGTTCTCAACCCTATGGAAGCCCCTCAGTGGTTCTCCAAGGACGGTATGGGAGTTCCCCCAAGATCGACGGTAAAATAGCAAACGGCCGAAGGAGCTCCATAGCTCCTTCGGCCGTTTGGCTATTCTAAGGTCTCTACGACCTCTTTAAGAGCCTTCCTTATGGGGATGTTCTGAGGACAGGCGGTCTCACACTGTCCACAGTCCACGCACTGGGAGGCCTTTCCTCCGTCTCTGGTGAAGGCGGTGTAGAACTGCTTCGCTCCGGCTAGGTCGTCCAGCATGGTGACCTTGTTGAACTGGGCGAAACACTCCGGTATCTTGACCCCTGCGGGGCAGGGCATACAGTACCGACAGCCGGTGCAGTTCACCGCCATACGGTCCATGTAGATCCTGGCGACTTTGTCCATGGTCTCCCTCTCTCGGTCCGTGAGGTTATCGGGCTGCCCGTTCTCCGCCGCTAGAAGGTTCTGCTCCACCTGCTCCATTGAGCTCATGCCGCTCAGGACCACCGAGACCTCCTTCTGGTCCCATATCCACCTGAGGCCCCATTCGGCGGAGGGTCTCCCAGGAGCCTCCCTCTCCAACAGGCCCTTGACCTGCTCGGGGACCGACTGGACCAGGGCGCCCCCTCTCAGAGGCTCCATGACGACAACGCCTACGCCTCTGTCGTAGGCTTCCTTGAGTCCCGCCCTTCCCGCCTGGTAGTTTTGGTCTATGAAGTTGTACTGTATCTGGCAGAAGTCCCAGTCGTAAGCTCCAAGGACGGTGCTGAACAGGTCCGGTCCGTCGTGGAAGGAGAATCCCACGTTCTTCACCCTGCCGGATCTCTTGGCCCTGTCAAGGAAGGAGAACACGTTGAGGGCTGTGACGTGGTCCCACCTTCCCTGATTGAGGGCGTGGATCAGGTAATAGTCTATGCAATCGGTCTCCAGCCGATCCAGTTGCTTGTTCAAAAAACCGTCGAAATCGTCGTGGCTCTCGGTGAGCCAGCAGGGCAGTTTGGTCGCCAGCTTAACCTTTTTCCTGTAGCCCCCTCTTAAGGCCTCGGCGACGAATAGCTCTCCGTCCCCTCCGTGATAGGGCCAGGCGGTGTCGACGTAGTTTATGCCTCCCTCTATCCCTATCCTTATTATCCTGGTGGCCTCGATGGAGTCCACCGTCCCGTCCTCCCGTACCGGCAGCCTCATGCAGCCGAAGCCCAGTGCCGAAAGCTCTTCCCCAGTGCCCG
This sequence comes from uncultured Synergistaceae bacterium, assembly GCA_964395085.1. GTDB lineage: Bacteria > Synergistota > Synergistia > Synergistales > Dethiosulfovibrionaceae > Dethiosulfovibrio. The sequence continues at coordinate 2,885 of CAYNAN010000114.1, read as the reverse complement.
GCATGACGCGGTACTTCATACCAATTCCCCCCTTTTTAGTGATATTACGGATCCATTTTAAGTCCATTCAGGCTTATAAGGAACCCTGTGGTAGGATATCCCCTTGTGACACGGATTTTTTTCGAGAGGAGACGATCGACGATGATGGGAGTCAGCCACGCGATAATGTCCTTCGCCCTGGTCTACGGAGCTACCGGTAAAGTGGTCCCCGCCTCAGTGGCCTCCGCCGGGGCGCTCTTTCCCGACTGGATAGAGAGGGTGGTCTACGGCAAAAAGTGGATGAAACACCACCGTAAATGGAGCCACTGGTTCGTCCCATATCTGGGGTTGGCCTGGTGGATTAGCCGCTATGTGGAGGGAATCCCTCTGTCGTATATCCTCAAAAAGCTGGATGGGACCTTGTATCTATCCCTGGACGTCCCTACGGCCAAGATGGCCCTGGGGTTCCTCTTTTTCTGGCTGCTCGTCGGATGTCTGCTTCACGTCCTGGAGGACGCTTTTTTCGGTCCTGTCCCTGTGTTCCTACCTTGGAGAAAACATAGGCTTATCTTTCAGCTGTTTAAGACAGGAGGGATGGCGGAATCGGTCATAGTGAGGCTTGCCCTGGTTATATCCGTGGCGGCTCGTTGGCTGGATAGGTCTGTTCTCCCCTTGGGATGAGGGGCCTATCCTGTTAGTTTTGTTATTAACTTTCTTAGTCGTATAGGGAGTATACCCTATATGGCGATATGGTTTTCAGGTGTATCATCTAGGGGACTTTCGGACATTTCGCTGAAAGAACAGATTCAGTGCTATACGGCCATTAACGGAGCCCTTGAGATCCAGAGAACCTACTATACCGCCTACAAGGCAGGCAAGGAAGGTCGAATAAAAAAGCCCTCTCAGATCTCAACATCGCGATACCCAAAGCTCAAAATGCCTTTAAAAAAAACTCCAGACGATAACTGAACGCAAGATATCCCTAATAAAGTCCACCACCGGCGACGTGGCGGCCATGAACGTTGAAAAGGCCTCCCCAGCTTATTGGGCTGCTGCCCAGCTGTCCTCGGTGGCTATAGAGTACTGTTTCGTCAGGCTCAGCAAGTATCACCGGTTCGAGCAATTTGCCGTCATAGAGAGGAACTTCCAGGACGTAAATGGCAGGGAACTGCTTCACGTCCAGTATCCTGCCACAGAGACGGAGGAAATTATCAGAAAATCGCCCATGGAGAAGGCCATGAGGCTGGCGGTAAAGATATCAAAAAATAGCGGAGGTGCGATATGAGCAGGTTTTTAAGGGTTTTATTGATCACGGTGGCGGTGTTGGTGTGCGGTATCCTAATTGCAGACATGGCTATGGACGTCATGGTCCAGAACGAGACGTCTTTGGCCGCTGAGAGTCAGGAGCTTCAGGGTATCCAGGGTGCCGACGAGACCAACATGGTGGTCCAGAAGACCAAGATGAACAAGTCCGGTGCCGCTGGTAAGAAGGCCGCCAGGAGCATGGACAAAATCCATAAGGATAAGCTGTCCCAGTACGTCGTCATAAACGGCGCTCTCCAGACCCAGAAGGACCTCTACGGAGCTCACAGAGAGGGTCAGGACTCTAAGGTAGCCTCCCTCTCCGCCAAGCTGAAGAAGGAGATCCCCCAGGCTAAGGGAGCCCTTAAGAAGCTGAGGGCTCTCACAGACGAGGAAGTAGCCCTCATAAAGGGCACCACCAAGGACGCCCAGGCCATAAAGGGATCGGAGGCCTGCTACGCCTCCTGGAAGAGCGCAGTGGATGCCCTTAAGGACCAGCCTCTCTCCGAATCTGAGCTGAGGGCCAGAAACGACGGAATTCGCAGCAACTCCGACGTCGCCATAGAGAACGCCCACTCCCAGGCAAAGACCATAAAGTCCGAGGACCTGGCGAAGGAGGATAAAGCCCTTCTCAAGAAGAACGTCGTAGGTGGGGCTAAAAACGTCTTCTCCGGTATGGAGTCCATCATGGGCAACATGCAGTCGATCATGCAGGGATTGATTGGACAGATGCAGAAGGGCGGAATGCCCAACATGGACGCCAGCTCCCTACAGGGCATCCAGGGGATCTTCGAGGGCATAGGCAAGCAGATGCAGGGATTCATGAAGGGATTCGGTCCCTTCGCCCAGACCGTCGGCGGCCTCGTCGGCGAGAAGGTTTCCGTTCCCTCTCTGTCTATACCTGATTTTGGCGGCATGATGGGAGCCATGGGCGGTAGCGGTGGTGGCATAGCCCTTCCGATCGGCGGAATCAAGATAAAGTCTCCTTTCTAGGATAAAGCCATGGGACGGGATTCTCTCGCTTTAAGCTGGATTCGCCGGCTCATGATGATGGCTTTGGCGGTCGGTCTCCTTATGGGGACCGCCGCCATGGCCTCTTCCGGGGACGACCTGAAGAAAAAGGGCATCTCTCTCTATCAGAAGCAGGAATTCGCCAAGGCGGCCCAATCCTTCGGCTCTGCCTCCAAGGCCTACGAGAAGGCCAAGGATATGGGCAACGCCGCCGACTGCGCCTATAACCAGGGAATGTGCCTCGGAAAGGCGGAGGGGGTCGATCCTCTGGATCAGGCCAAGGCCTACGACAGGGCGGCTCTCCTCTACGGCAAGGCAAAGCAGGGGGATAAACAGCTGAACGCCCTCATAGCAGGGGCCCAGGTCTATCTGAGGGTTGGGGACCTGCCGAAGGCAGAGGCCATATACGCCAAGGCCGAGCCACTTGCAAAAAAGCTCAAAAAACCTCTCTTGCAGGGCCTAGCGACTGAGGGGTTGGCCAAGGTCGCCATGACCAGGGGCCAGATAGGCCAGGCGACGGAACTGTTCAAAAAGGCCGCTCCACTGGTCAAGGACAGCGTATCCGCCTCTGTGAGGGTTGACCTCCAGATCGC